>JBIKSY010000243.1:0-5847 GCA_044348365.1 Chthoniobacteraceae bacterium | reverse complement strand
ATGGCGGCAACGCTTTTTTACCATCCCTTCCTCGCGAATGCCGACGGCGGACTCATTTACGCCTTCGAGCAGTCGACCCTGCCCGGAAAGCTCGTGCTGGGCGCGTTGTTCATTGGCTCTGTGTTTTCCTGGTCCGTGATGCTCAGCAAAATCCTCACGCTGCGGAAGGCCCAGCAACAAAGGGAGTCGTTTCTCGAACAGTTCCGGCAGGACCGGTTGCCACTGCGGCTTTTTAGCGAGGGCCAGCGCTTTGACGGCGCGCCGGTGTTCACCGTGTACGAGGCTGGCTGCGAGGAGCTGGCCTACCAACTGCTGGGTGCCTCGGAGGTGGACGAAAACTTTGCGGACCGTCTGAGCAAAGCCAAGTCGATCACGCCCTCGCAAATGCGGGTGGTGGCGGTGGCGATGGAGCGGGCGGTGGGGGAGTCGGCGCTCAAACTCGAGTCCCAGATGATCATCCTTGCAACGGCCGTGAGCGGGGCGCCCTTCATCGGGCTGCTCGGGACGGTGTGGGGCGTGATGGAGACCTTTGCCGACGTGGCGAAGGCCGGTTCGGCCAGTCTGGCGGCGATGGCGCCCGGGGTTTCCGCGGCGTTGATCACGACGGTGACGGGACTGCTGGTGGCCATCCCCGCGATGTTTGGTTACAACTACCTGGTGACCTCGGTGCGGGGGATGATCGTCGAGTTGGACAACTACGCGGCCGAGCTCATCAGTGCGTTTGAACACCGGTATGTGGCCCACCGTAGGGACGAGGGGGACCGCCACTGAACCGGAGCGCGGCCGTGTCCTGCGGAGGTGTTGACATCCGCGGAAGGGGGCAGCGCCAGAGATTTTCGCCATGAAACGCTTTTCCGACAAAAACAGCATGCACACGCTCAATGAGTTGAACGTGACCCCCTTGCTGGACCTCGCTTTCGTGCTTTTGTTGATCTTCATGATCACCACGCCGCTGATGGAAAACAGCACGGAACTGATCCTCCCCACGGGACGGCAGGACGGCGCGGTGGTGGACCCCAACAGTGTGATCAACATTTCGCTTTTCCGGGACGACCGCCTGCTTTTGAACACGGAGGCGATTGCGCTCGAAGATTTGACGGCGCGTTTGGCGGCGCTGCACGCGGCGAAGCCGGATGTGGCTGTGGTGGTGCGTTCCCACAAGGAGCTCACCGTCCAGCGGCAGATGGAGGTGCTGGACGCGGTCAAGGCGGCGAAGATCACCAAGGTCGGCCTGGCCAAAATCGCAGAGGGCCAGTAGCCCGTGCGCAGGCCGCCGCACTTCCTGTTGTTGCAATGAACCCCATGGTGCGATCCCTCTTTCTGTGATGGGCGAGCAATCCTTTTTTAAGAGAAACCTGGTGGCGGTGACCTTGCTCCACGTGGCCGTGCTCGGCGGTATTTGGTGGTTCAGCCAGAGCCACAAGCCCAGCAAACCGCTGGAGGTGCTCTGGCTCGACGGAGGGGGAGGGGGTGGCGGCGCTGCCTCGGGCGATGGGGCACCTCCGCCAGCCGCGCCTTCCGCTCCGGCAGCGAACGACACAATCGAGGAGACACCGCCCCCGGCGCCGCCGGAGACTCCAAAACCGGCTCCCAAACCGGAGCCGAAACCGGAGCCGAAGCCGGAGCCAAAACCCGAGGTCCGCCCGGCACCCAAACCCCGGGTGGAGCCCGAGCCCGAGCCCGAGCCCGAGCCAAAGGTGGAGCCCCCAAGCGCAATCAGTGTGCCCACAAAGCCGAAGCCCAAACCGGAGCCAAAGCCCGAACCCAAACCGGAACCAAAGCCCGCGCCCAAACCGGAACCAAAGCCCGCGCCCAAACCGGAACCAAAGCCCGCGCCCAAACCGGAACCGAAGCCCGAACCCAAACCGGAGCCCAAGCCCGTGCCCAAACCGGAGCCCAAGCCCGTGCCCAAACCGGAGCCCAAGCCCGTGCCCAAACCGGAGCCCAAGCCCGTGCCCAAAGTGGAGCCCAAGCCCGCGCCCAAAGTGGAGCCAAAGCCCGTGCCCAAAGTGGAGCCCAAGCCCGCGCCTAAACCGGAACCAAAGCCCGCGCCTAAAGCGGAGCCCAAGCTCCCGCCCAAAGCGGAGCTCAAAGCGGAGCCTAAGCCACCGAAGGCCGAGCCCAGCGTGCAGGCGCCGCCCAAAGCGCAGGCGGTGGCCTCTCCGGGAGGTGGAGATTCCAACGGGCCGCCCCGCGCGGTGCCTGTGCAGGGCTCGGGCAGTGGCGGCGGAACCGCCGGAGGAACCCCGGGCGGCCGGGGTTCCGGCCAGGGACATGGGCCGGGAACGGGTTCCGGCCCCGGGGGGCTGGGTGCAGGAACCGGAGGAGGAAACGGAGGCACGGGCGCCGGCAACGGCGGCCCCGGAAAGGGGCGCCCAGGCGGGGGCGTGAGCGAGGCGGAACTGGGACGTTACCACGGGATGATCCGCGACCGGTTTCACAGCCTTTGGGAGCAGCCGAAGTCGGTGGTCCGCTCGAACCAGGACTTTGTGACGACCCTGAAGATCCGAATCCGCAAGGACGGCACCATTCTGAGCCGTGAGATTGTGAATTCCTCGGGAAATCCAACCATGGACGAGACGGTGCAAACGGCGGCGGACAAGGTGGCCCGGATCGAGGCCCTGCCGGCGGGCATCCAGAGCGATCCCTACGAGGTGAAGATCCAGTTCAAACTGGATCAAAACTAAGTGAGGCAGGGGCATGGCCGCCCGGGATGCCAGCCATCCTTATGACACGGGTCGCTTGGATCCACATTGGGGGAGATGGACTCCAAACCAGCACCGCATCCTTTGCATTCGGATGTATGAGTTCCGCAAGAACCCCGTCAGGGGCCTACCCCTTGCCAGCTTGCGGGACGGGCACCCGCTTGGTTTGGTTGGGTGCAAAAAGCAGGGGCGGATTTTACACCGAAACCACGCGCCTGAGCCTGAGCACCGTGCCGCGATGCCTCCAGCCACGGACCCCTGAGGCTGGGCTGAACCGGCCTGCTCGCCTGCTAGTCGTCGTCCACTTCCAACTTGGCGCGGAGGCTTTCGACCACCTTGCCCCAGTAGTCGGTCACCACCACGTAATATTTCCCTTCATCCGAGGGCTGAACGTCTTTGAGGCTCCAGTAGGGGATCACATCTGAACCCATGAAGGTGGAGAGACCTGTGGAGGGATCCTCGCGGAACCACTGGTAGGAAACGGGGATTCCATTTGCGAACACGCTGAAGTTGGCCCGGCCGAGTTTGTTCAGGGTTACCGGAAATGGATGGGAGGTGATGAAGAGCTGCGGAGGTTCGATGGCAAAACCGCTCAGGGGCTCGGAGAACGCCTCCACGCGGAACATCAGCGTCTGGACCAAGCCCTTTATGGTGACCGCCAGACGTATGAAACCGCCGTACTCCTTGGGGACCAAGGGATCCGAGAAGTCGAAGATCGGCCACTTCTGGGAGGGGAGCAGCGTCCATTTGGTTTTTTCGAAGGAAGAGTAGTACCAGGTGTATTTAGCCGAGGCATCGACTGAAACCTTGACCGTGAAGTAGTCGTTTTCGGCAACCGTCTTGAGATCCACGGGGATGGCCGGGGAGGCATTGGAGAGGTCAAAGTTGCGCCCCTGGCGCAGGAGGGAGGCCGCTCCAAAACGCGCGGTGGGCTGCTCCACCAGCAACAGCGCCGCGTTGCTTTCGCATATCCCAAACTGATTGGTGGCAAACACTGTAAACAGGCCCTGTGCGGACGCCGAAACATTTTTCAGGGGGAGGGAAACGGTAGTTGGGTACGGTCCGCCCGGCTTGGAGTACAGGGGGCCGACATAGACGCCGTTTCTTTTCCAGCGGTAGGTAAAGGGCACCTCGCTCCGAATCTCAGCGGTGAGGGTTCCCGAGCCGGCGAGGGGCACCTGCAGGTTTTTTGGATCCTCGGTGACCCACGGCGCCCCCGGCGCAGGGAGGGGTATCGTGATGATGAAATTGAGGTTGAAGCTGTTGCGGCCCCCGGGGTTGGTCAGGGTGAAGACCGCGGTGTTGACCCCAGCGGTGGTGGGAATGCCTGTGATGATGCCGGTGGTTGGATCCAGTGTCAGTCCGGGTGGGAGCCAGTTGGTCTCGTACTTACTCGGGTCGTTGGAGGCACTGACCTGGTACTCAAAGGGAACTCCAACGGACCCTTCAACGTTTGCCGGTCCAAGGAGTTCGGCCTTCGGCCCTCCGAGTGCGCCGCCCCCGGGGTTTCCGGGGCCGCCCCCCCAGACCACCTTGTAGAGCATGTTGGCGGAGGTCACCGGTCCGAAGATCAAATTGGGCAGCACGGTTTCCTCGGTGGGATTGAAAACCAGCATCCCCTGTTCGCCCACAATGACCGTCGCAATCCCCAGGGTGGCGGTGCCTGACAACATGAGACTGCCTTCGCTGATGACCGTGCCTCCGGAGAACTTGTTTTCGCCGGTCAGTTCCACGGTGTTTGTGCCCGTCTTGAGCAGGTTGCCGCTGCCCTTGATCGCATTGCCGTAGGTCGCGGGGGCTACTCCCCCGAGCTCCACGGTGGCGCCATAACCGACTAGGACGTCGCCCGAGCCAAAGCTTCCCTGGCCCGCTCCCGCGAGTGTACCGGCCAAAACCGACACCTGCCCGGTGGCGGTGCTCGAACCCTTGAGGGTGAGTTTTCCGGAGCCCTTTTTGGCGATGTTATCATTTCCGGACAGGGGGCCTCCGACGGTGAGAGACGGCCCCTGGATGTCAAATGTCGTGGTGCCTCCGCTCACATCCACCCCGCCCGCGAAGCTGCTGGTGCCGCTGGAGACAAGCACCGTGCCGCCATGGACCGCCAGAGTCTCCGTGAGTGTATAGGTGACCGCGCGCAGATCCAGCACCGCGTCTTTTTCGACGGTCGTATTCCCCGCCGCACTTCCCAGCGCTCCGTTAGCCGTCACTATCAGGCTGCCGCCTTTGACGACCGTGGGTCCGGCGTAGGTGTTTGCGCCCCCGAGCTCCAAGTGGGAGCTCCAGCTGTCCTGCGTGACGCTGGTGACCGCGGGGCCGAGGACTCCGGAGACCGTCACCAGACCCGAGCCTGCTCCGTGGTTCTCAAAGGGGCCGGCCGGGTTGACAGAGCCGCTCAAAGTCACCGGGCCGGAGGTGTTCGCCTCCACGCTGAGGGTGCCGGAGCCCTTCACGCTTTGCTGGATGGTAAACGGCGCGGCGCCTTCGGAAATCAGGGTCGTACCCGCGGGATTTACCGTGAGGGTGCCTTTGGACAGGATGAGCTCACTGGTGTCGCTCTGCTGGACGATGCCTGTCGTGCTGGAACCGATGGACTGGTCGATGGTGAAGGGCGAGGTGACGGTTGCGAAGTAGGTGATCTGTTTGGGGACGTCCAGGGGTACCGTGAAGTCAACGGCACCGGCACCGTCGCGGATGATTTCAACGCCTCCCCGGTAGCCCAGCGTGCCCGTGTAGACCGCCTGGCTGGCGTCGGGCACCGGGATGGTCAGGGGCAGTGAAAAGTCGACCACCTTCACCTGGACTGGGACCGAGCTCGCCGACCCGTAGGGGTTGCTGACGGTGACGACGTAGCTGCCTTCGTCCGTGGTTTTGACGGGAGACAGCAGCAGCGCCGAGGACGTGCCGCTGGATACAAGAGTTCCCGAACGCCGCCAGCTGTACTGCAGCGGCCCTGTGCCGTCCGCCACCACATCCAGCGAAAAGCTTTCATGCAGGCCGGCAGTGCCCCCGAGGGGTGGCACCAGAATCGAGGGGGCGGTGACAAAAAAGACGGTGGCCGGGGCGCTGACTTCCTGGCTCACCGGGTTGCTCACCTCGACCGTGTAGTCTGCGTAGTCCGTGGACGTGAAGCTGGTCAGGGTGA
>JBIKSY010000446.1:0-5887 GCA_044348365.1 Chthoniobacteraceae bacterium | reverse complement strand
CGCGATTAACTCAGGAAGCGGGTGGACGCGAATCATCACCGGTTGCAAAACGGTCAGGGTCGCTGCCGCGCTGGTCACCGGGCCGGTCGTGTTGGAAACCACCACGGTATAGCTGCCCTCGTCCTGGGCCTGAGCGGCCGTAATCGAGAAGGAGGTGGACACCTCGCCTGCCACAGGGATGCCGTCCTTTGCCCATTGGTAACTGAGCGGGCCTGTCCCCTCTGCCGTCACAGTGAAGGTGGCCAGAGAACCGGCCGTCACGGTGAGGCTGACGGGTTGGGCGGTGATGGTCGCCGGGCTGACCACCGTGACCGCAGCAGCGGTACTGGTTACCGGGCCAACCACATTGGAAACCACCACGTCATAGCTGCCCGCGTCCGAAGTTTGCACCGGGTTCACCTCGAGATTCGCGGCGGTGGCCCCAGCGATGGACACCCCATCCCTGCGCCACTGGTAGGTGATTGGCGCCGTACCGGAGACGCTGACACTCAGTGAGAGGGTGTTCCCACTCACCACGTTGGAGGGAGCCGGCTGGGTGAGGATGGTGACAGGAAGGTTGACCGCAAGCACGGCAGCCTCGCTCGTGAGACTTCCCGCCGGGTTGGTCAAGACCACGTCATAGCTGCCCGCATCCGCATCGGCCACGGGGTTCAGGGCGAGGCTGGCCTGAACGGCTCCCGCGATGGGTTCCCCTCCCTTGCGCCACTGGTAGGTGATGGGGGCGGTGCCGGCGGCGACCACCGCGAGGGTGGCGGAACTGCCGGAGTTGATGGTGAGGCTCGCAGGCTGGGTGGTGATCGAGAGCGGAGTGTTCACCGTGAGAACCGCGGAGGCACTGACCGCTGCGCCGACCACATTGGTGACTTCCACCGAGTAGCTGCCACTGTCTGACTCCTGGGCTGAGACCAGTTCGTAAGAGGCCGCCGTTGCACCGGGGATCGCCACCCCGCCCTTGCTCCACTGGTAGGTGAAGGGAGCGGTGCCGGCTACTGTCACGGTGAGTTTTGCGGGGGTTCCCGTCAGGACGGTGGCCCCCTGCGGTTGGCTGGAGAAGGACACGCCCTCGTTGATGGACAGCAGAGCACTCGCGCTCGCCACGGTGCCAACCGTGTTGCTGATGGTGACCTTGTAGTCGCCCGCGTCAGCCACCTGGGCGGGGCTGATCGAAAGGGTGGCGGCGGTCCCGCCCACAAGCGCGACGCCGTTCCGGTACCACTGGTAGGAGAGCGGGGCGGTGCCGGTGGCCACGACAGAGAGGGTGGCGGTGGCACCGGGGTTGACGGCGAGACCCGCAGGCTGGGTGGTTACGGAGACGGGTTCATTGACTGAAAGCACCGCGGCCGCGCTTGAAACGGAGGCGACAATGTTTGTGGCCACCAGCTCATAACTGCCCGCGTCGAGCGTCGAAACCGCGGGGAGACTGAAGAGCGCCGAGGTGGCGCCCGGGATGTCCACGCCGTCCTTGCGCCACTGGTAGGTGACGGGAGCAGTTCCCTCCACTTGGGCACTGAAGGTGGCCAGAGAGCCGGTGTTCACCTGAAGCGAAGCCGGTTGGGTCACGAACGTCAGGGGGGTATTGAGAGCGAGCGAAGCGGGTTTGGCGGTGATGCTTCCCACAACGTTGGTCACGACCACCTCGTAGCGGCCGACATCCGAGAGTTGGGCCGTGGCGATGCTGTAGGAGTCGGAGGTGCCTCCATCCAACGGAACCCCGTCCTTCTTCCACTGGTAGCTCATCGGGGCTGTGCCGCCCGCGACCACTGTGAAGCTGGCCAGGGTGCCGGGATTCACCACGAGGCTTGCGGGGTGGGAAACGATGCTCAAGGGGGTGTTCAGCTGCACCGTGGCAGGGTTGCTGGTCACGCTCCCGACGACGTTGGTGATCACCACATCATAGACGCCCGCTCCCGTGGGTTCCTTCGGCTCAACCGTCAGATTCGCCGAAGTCGCACCGGCGAGGGGGACGCCGTTTTTGCGCCACTGATAGGTTAGGGTTTCGGTCCCCGTGGCTACGACACTCAGGACGCCGGTGGTGCCTGGAGTGCCGGGCGCGGGGGAACTTTCCCCCTTGCCCACTGTGGGCGCCGTGGGGGGGTTGAGCACCAAGCCGTCTGGCTGGACCAGGATCGAGACCGGCACATTAAGGCTCACCTTTGCGACGGCACTGGTGACGGGGCCCACGACGTTGGTGAGCGTGACCGTGTACTCTCCTGCGTCGGCTTCCTGGGCGGAGGCAATCGTATGGGAGGCGGCAGTGGCGCCCGGGACGGCTTCGCCGTTGCGGTACCACTGGTAGGCGATGGGCGCGGTACCTGTGGCCGCTACGCGGAGGGTCAAGGCGGCATTAGGATTGACCGCTCCGCCCGTGGGCTGGGTGGTGATGGTCAACGGAGTGTTAAGCGAGAGCACCGCGGCGACACTGGTGATGGGCCCTACGATGTTGGCCACCACCACGTCATACTTGCCGGCATCCGCTAGGGAGACGGCTTGCACGGAGAGGGTGGAGGTGTTTGCGCCGCCGATGGGCACGCCGTTTTTACGCCACTGGTAGGTCAGGTCAGGCGTGCCTGTGGCGGTCACGCTGAAGTTTGCGGACTCGCCGGGGTTCACCGATAGGGAGACCGGTTGAACCAGGATGGAAACAGGGACGTTGACCTTAATCTCGGCAGCGTTAGAGGTGGCGCTGTTGGAGATGTTGGTCACGACCACGTCGTAGAGTCCGGCACTCGCGGCCAGAACGTTTGAGACCGGGTAGCTCGCAGCATTGGCTTTTTCGATGATCCTGCCGTCCTTGCGCCACTGGTAAGAAAAGGGTCCGGTGCCGGTCGCCCCAACCGTCAGGGTGACCGAGGCGCCCGGGTTGAGAACCGCCCCCTGCGGATGCGTGACGATGACGATCGGATCGTTGAACACCAGGGTCGCAGGGGTGCTGGTGACGCTGCCCACAGGATTCGTGACCACCACGTCATAGGACCCTGCATCGGATGTCTGGGTGGGCGAGAGGGTCAAGGTACCGCTGGTGGCCCCCGCGATGGGAGTGCCTCCCTTTCTCCACTGGTAGGTGATGGGAGCCGTGCCGGTGGCCTCCACGCTGAAGGTTGCGTCTGCGCCTGTGTTGAGTACGAGGCTGGAAGGCTGCTTGGTGATGATGACCGGACTGGTGACCGAGAGGGTCGCAACTTCACTGGTAATCGTTCCGGCGGCGTTCTTGACGAGCACATCATAGCCTGCAGCATCGCTGACGCCGGCCGGGGAAATTGTCAAAGTGGCGGAAGTCGCGCCGGCGATGACAATCCCGTTCTTGCGCCACTGGTAGGTGATCGGCGCCGAGCCATCGGCGGCTACCGTGAAGGAGGCAGGGCTTCCTTCCGTCACCGTCAAGGAGGCCGGCTGGGTGGTGAGTAGAATGGGTTCGATCTCAAGGATGTAGCCCTTTGTCCCCCCACCGCCCGCAAGGCTCATGTCATTCCAGGTACCGCGCACTTGGTTGCCCCAGTTCACATGCATGTAGGCCTCGTTGCCGCCTGCATTGTTGGGTTCGCCAGCCGCCCAGTTCTTGTACACGAAAGGCTCTCCTGTGACCCACTGCCAACCGCCTGCGGGTTCAGCTGAACCGGCGGGTTGGAATCCGCCGATCCACAGACAGAGGTTGGAGCTGGATCCAAGCTGCGCGACAATTGCCGTCCATTCCTCTGCGCTCGTCACCGTAGCAAGATGGCCACCGCGCGCTTCTGCTGCAGCCTTCGCCTGCAACCAGGTGAAGTTCCCGGAGACATACACGTACTTTTTCGTGTTCGCCGCCGGATTGACCGCCAGCGAGGCGGTCAGGCTGGTCACGCTGCCCGCAGGGTTGGTCACCACAACGCTGTAGGCACCCGCGTTGGCCACCTGCGTAGAAGAGATGCTGTAGGTTGCCTGCGTTGCGCCGGCAATGTTCACACTGTTTCTGCGCCACTGGTAGCTGAGGGGTGCCGTGCCCGTGGCCACGACCGCAAAGCTTGCGGAGTCCCCGATGTTCACCGTCTGGCCCTCGGGCTGGGTGAGGATTTTCACCGGATTATTGAGCGCCAAAACCGCGACGTTGCTGGTGCCGCTGCCGACCACGTTGGTGACCACCACATCGTAGTTCCCGACGGTCGCTGCCGACAGGCTTACTGGGTAGGTCGCCGCAGTGGCTCCCAGAATGTTTCCGCCGTTTTTGCGCCACTGGTAGGTGATCGGAGTGGTCCCGCTGGCGGTGACGGTCAACTTTGCCGCGGCCCCCGGATTACCGGTCAGGCCCTGCGGGTGGGTGAGGATGGTGATTGGGACGTTGAGAGAAACCACCGCAGTGTTGCTGGCCACGCTGCCGACGACATTGGTGACCACGACGTCGTAATTGCCCGCCTGCTCACCGAGGGTGGTGGAGATGGCAAGGCTGGAGGCGGTACCGCCCGCGAGTGTCTGGCCGTTCCTCCTCCATTGGTAGGTGAGAGGGGCGGTGCCGGTCGCGGTGACGCTGAGCGTCTTGGAAGCCCCCGGATTGATCACGACACTTGCAGGATGGGTGGTGATGAGCACCGGGGCGTTGACCTGTACGGTGGCCACCGTGCTGGTGACGCTTCCCACGACGTTGGTCAACACCACGTCGTACCGGCCGGCGTTCGCCGCGCTCACCTGGGTCAGGGAGAAGGTGGCTGCAGTGGCTCCCACAATCGCCTTCCCGTTAAACCGCCACTGGTAGGCGATGGGTCCCGTGCCTGTTGCTGTCACGCTCAGGTTCAGCGGCGCCCCGGGATTGAGTGCCACGGAGACCGGCTGTGAGCTAATGATAATCGGCGTGTTGATCTGCACCGCCGCGGTGTTGCTGGTGCCGCTGCCCACCATGTTGGTCACAATCACATCGTAGCTCCCCGCACTGAGGGTGCCTGCGGACGGGACCGAATATATCGCGTTGGTTGCTCCGCCAATGGGGGAGCCGTCCTTGCGCCACTGGTAGGCCAGGGGCGCTGAGCCGGTAGCCAGAACGTTCAAGCTGAAGGCTCTCCCGACATTGGCTGAAACATTCGAGGGATGGGTCACAATCGCTGGGGCGACGTTCAGAATGAGCCTGGCGCCCTTGCTCACGGAGCTGTTCACCACGTTGGTGACGACCACATCGTAGATGGCAGCGTCGGCCGCCTGCACGTTGGTGAGCGCAAGTGTCGCGGCGGTGCCGCCCGCGAGGCGGACACCGTTCTTACGCCACTGATAGCTCAGCGGTGCGGTGCCCGAAGCAACCACACTGAAGGAGGCAGAGGCTCCTGGATTGACAGTCCGCGCCACAGGATGGGTGGTAATCACCACAGGCGTGTTCAAAGTGACAGCCGCCTTGGAACTGGTGACGCTGTTAACACCGTTGCTCACCACCACGTCGTACGAACCGGTGTGGATCGGCAGGGTTGCCGTGACGGAAAGCGTCCCAGAGGTGGCTCCCACGATCGGATTGCCATCCTTGCGCCATTGATACTTGAAGGGGGCGGTCCCCCCGGCCACGACGCCCAAGCTGAAAGGCTGGCCGGGGTTGACGGCGATGTTCTTGGGATGGGTAAGGATTGTCACCGGGGCGTTGAGCGTCAGGGGAACCGCCTGGCTGGTCACGCTGTTGAGAAGATTCTTCGCAACCACCGAGTACAAACCAACGTCGCCGGCGCCAACGGAGGGAATCGTGAGGGTTCTGGCTGTGCCGCCCGTCACGGGGGTGCCGTTGCGGCGCCACTCAAAGCTGATCGGCTCAGTGCCAGTCACCGAGACCGAGAAGGTTTTGGAGGCCCCCGGGTTCAAGGATTCACCTACGGGCTGCTGTGTGATCACCACAGGGCTCTGGACGTTGAGGGTGACCGCAACACTGGTGACGGTTCCGTTGGGG
>JBIKSY010000242.1:0-5945 GCA_044348365.1 Chthoniobacteraceae bacterium | reverse complement strand
TTCAAACGCTGCTGCAACTGCTCAACCCGTTTGCGCCGCACATTACTGAGGAACTCTGGGAGCTCACGGGTGGGACGGGGCAACTGGCCGACCAACCCTGGCCGGCTTACGATCCGGCAGCGCTCATTGAGGACGAACTGGAACTGGCCGTGCAAATCAATGGCAAGGTGCGGGACAAACTCGTCGTCAAACGCGATGCCACCTCCGCCGAAGTCGAGGCCGCGGCCATCGCCAGCCCGCGCGCCCAGGAATGGACCGCGGGCAAGGCCATCCGCAAGGTGATCGTGGTTCCCGGAAAGCTCGTCAACATCGTGGTTTAGAACGGTCTTTGCCGTCTTCCATGCCGACGGCCCTTCCATTCGGGCGCGCTGATTTCTCAGGATTTCAGCGCGCCTTCCATTTCGGCCATACCTCGCGGCGCACCCACACGAAGGCGGGCACACAACAGGCGAGCAGGTGGACGAAAAAGGCCACCTGTGCTGCGTACCTCCACTCGAGTAGCACAGGGGCATCCCGAACATTTTTGGACTCGACTGCAAAGTAGCGCCAGATTCCCAGAGACGGCACAAAGGAAAGCCACCGGCTTTCCCAACCGACCTGAAGTGCGAAGGAAACCGCACTCGCCAGACCGCCCAGCACTCCATACAAGGCGAAAAGCCCGAACAGGTTCCGCACCTTTGGGAAACAGGTGCGCCAGAGAAGGACGCCCGAAGCCAGAAACGCCCCTACAAACATGAGGACGGTCTGGGCCACCATTGACTTCACCACCACCAGCAACACGCCAGCGGCAAGCGGTAAAATCCACAGACAGCCCACCCAGTTGGGCAGCAAAAGGAGGGCGGCAAAGCGCCCCCATCCTCCAGCGCTTGCGAAGGGGCGCAGATGTGCGTCAAAAACACGGACCGACCCGAGATGCCAGGCAAAGACCACCACGCTCAACAGCCCCATCACCCAAAGATAGCCGGTGAACACCGGTTCCTCCACCGCGCGCAGCGCCGGGATTAAAGCCGCCCCCCAAGCGGGCACCAAAAGAAGCCGGGCCAGCAACGCTCCATTTTCAGACGCGGGCCCCACGGCATCGCCAGCCAAACGCAGAAGGGAGACCACACACACAGCGGCGCCCCCCGCTATCAGGATCCACCCGCGCTGCATCACGTTGAGCGTTGAGATCGCTCCGGGATCATCGAGGAGTGTGGAAGCCGCCGCCCAGTAGCTCAAAAAGCCCACGCAGAAAACCGCCCCAAGCACGGCCCTCAACAGCGTGCGGGACAGGCCCGACGCAGCGATGGCCGCCGCAACGCAAATGCCCGATGCCAACACAGCAAGGGCAAGCAACCGCACATCCAGTGCCAAATCCACCCCGCCCGTGTAGTAGCGCAGCACAAAGTAGGGAAGCAGCGAAACCGCCATCAGGCAGCTTTGGGTCATCAGCGAAATCCACTTCCCCCACGCCAGCCGCGTCCCGGAAACCCCAGCCGCCCCGAGTAACTCAAGCGTCCGCGCCTCACGCTCCGAGTGCAGACCAGCCAGACCACGCAGCGGCGCTCCCAACAAAAGCACCGCGTACACCACCCCCCAGAAAAACACCCCGACAAAATGGGTGTTCTCCGAACGTACGCTGGCCGCAAGCCCGAAGGCTTCCACCAACCCCACCCCCAAGTGGAGCGCCACGAGCAACAGCACAAAAGAGCCCGCGCGCAGGCCCTGCCGAAACTCCTTCACCAACATCGGCGGCACCCAGTCGGGAAAATCCCGCAGAGCATCAAACAGCGGCACTTCTTTGGAATTCGGTTGAAGACTCATACGGTAAAATAAAACTGTCCCGCCTAGAGCGAAGCGGACCTGCGCGCTTTCAGAACTTCGATGAAAACATCCTCGAGCCGGCGTTGCTGTGGGTGGAAACAGCTGACTTGCAGCCCCCCGTCCTGCATCCGCCGAAGCTCTCCAGCCAGGGCCTGCTCCGAGTTCACTCCGAACTCGGCTTTCGCGCCTCCGGGCAACCGCTCCGTCAAAGTCCAGGAACCATCCCCTTCCAGCCACTGGAAAAGTTCTTCCACAGGACCCGACACGCGTATTTCGACAACAACGGCCCCCGGCGCATCTCCCTCCCCCCGCAGCGCTCCGCGCAGCCCCTGGTGCACGATCCTCCCCTTGTCGATGAAAAGCAGGGAATCACACATCTCCTCCAACTCGGACAAGATATGCGAGGAGATGAACAGGGTGACCCCCTGTTTTTGGAGGGCAGCCACAGCCTTCTTAAAGTCCATCCGCGCCTGAGGGTCCAGCCCCGCCGCAGGTTCGTCCATAATCAGGATCTTCGGCCGGGGCAACAAAGCCCTTCCCAGACACAGCCGCTGGGCCATGCCCTTGGAAAGTCCCGCAGCGGGACGCATCCCAAGCTCGTTCAAGCCGGAAAACGCCATCACCTCACGCACCCGTTCCATACGCTCGGCACCCCGTAGGCCGCAAAGCCGGGCGTAAAAATCCAGATACTCCAAAACCGAAAGGTGCGCGTACGCGCCGTAGGCGTCGGGCATCCATCCGACCAACCGCCTCACCTGAACCGCATGCGCAGCCACGTCAAAACCGCAAACGCTAACCTCGCCGGAATCGGGAAGCTCCACCGCCGCCATCATCCGCATCGTCGTGGTCTTGCCAGCCCCGTTGGCACCGATGAAGCCCACAACGCTCCCGGCGGCCACGTCAAAGGAGACGCCATCGACCGCCGCCACGCCGTTGAAGCTTTTGCGCAGGTCGCAAACCCGCAAGATGGGCTCCACCTTTTTCATAGCGCTTCCTCCCTCCGCACGGGGCCTAGGTAGACCATCTGGTCACGAAGCCACCGGACCTGCGGCAACGTGGGAAGCCAGAAATCAGATGCTCCCTCGGCAGCGGTAAAAAACCAGTCCCGCCGGTGGAGCGCCTCACGCATGCGCGCCTGCAGGTTGGAGCTGGGCTCGAAAACACACCGGCCGAACCATTCCTCAAACGCACCGGCAGACGCACGCACCAAAGTCACAGGAATACCGGCAGGAAGCTTTGGAGCGGTCCAATAGTCCCCGTTCCTGTCGGCGTAGAAAACCGTTCCAGTGGCCGCAATCCCCTCGGACACCAAAACTGGCGAATCCCCGGCGCCACTTTGTAAAGTCACCCCTGCGCTCGTTGGGAACCACCGCTGTAAAACGTGCCCCTGCATGGAGCGGGAGGAAAACCAGTCTCCTGCTGTTTCCTTCCCGGAGCGAGAACTCCGAAACGCGTCGTGCCGGTCCATTTTGCAAATTACAAAGGCGGCGTCCTCGGGCAGACCAAACCGTGTGGAGGAAACCATTCCGGTCCGCGAGAGCTGCTCCTGATACAGAAAGGCGCTCTCCTTTGCGCTCCCGCACAATACCAGTCCGTTGCGAATGCCGATGCCTCCGCGGCCGTCAGTCAAAAGCACAAAAGCGCCCAGTCCAAGCGCCGCCAGCAGCGCGATCGCAGGGACGGTTACAAAGAGCCTGTGCCGCTTGTCGACCGGAGCAAGCCACAGCAAATTTACAGGAAACAGCAGGACCAGAAATCCCAGCAACAGCCCCAAAAGCAGCCGGATGTGCAGTTGGAACGGAGGCAGCAGTCGGGACTTCCACTCAAGGTAATCCTCCATCCGCCCAGGAAACGGGCTGTTGTCCAAGCCGAGCACCTTTACGGAGAAATCTTTGAGTCGCCCCGAGGCAAGCGGAGCGTCCAGCGCCACCCGCCCCAAACCCAACGCCCCAAGATTCTCGGGAAGATCCGCAAGCGCAGTCTGCTCCTTGGCCATGACAAACAGACGTCCTCCGGCCCGCACCCAGTCCCGCACCGCCAACCGCAGGGAGGCGGTGGCGGCGTTCCATTCGGAGCCGTTGACCCAAAGCCCGGTCAGACTGCCAAAGCCTCTCGGCTCTTGGGGAAGGCCGGCGAAATCAGGGAACGAACCCACCGGAGCGCGCTTTTCAAGGGGCACCCTACCTTCAAACCGATGCGCCAGAGGCGGCTGTGAATGTGTCCATGCAGCATGAGGACCGCCAAAAACCTTCCCAAGCTCCCCGGCAAACTGCTCGTACCCAGCGCCGGCCACGGCAAAGGGCGCAGTGCCGTCGTTGCCAGCCCGGTAGGCGTGCAGGTGGTTCAAAGAGCGCCCTGCTGGACCGACACTTTCCACCTGTATCCTGCTCCCAAAGCCGTCGGTGTAGGGAGCGGGCAGGATGACCTGTCGGATCCCGCTTCCCTGGGGCACCTGGATCCGGGTTCGAACGCTCCCACCGGCGCTCTCAGAACGGCCTGTAAAGGTGACGTTCAACTGTAGCGGAATCTCCGCCGGCGTCGTGTTTTTAAGTTGCAGAGAAAGGACAAGAAAACCACCGGACGATTTATCCCCAAGAATTTCCGAAAAATCGACGGTCAATCCCGGTTCGCGGTGCATCCAGGAGGCAAACCCCGAGTGCGGCCAGAGCACCCCGGCAAACAAGCACAAAAACACGGCAAAGCGTACCGCGCCAAACAAGAGAGAATAAGCCGAATTCATAAATCTACTCGCCGGACCCCCGTCCAGAAACTGGGAAGAACAAGCGTTGCCAATCACAAACGCGCTTCCCCCAAAAAAGTTTCCCGCGTTTGCCGGAACCCAATCCACGCCCGAAAACACCATCTGCTCCCGTGGGTGCTCGGGGGAGAAGAGAGAAGACGCGGCAGCAAAAAATACCCGTGCGAGCGCCTCCAAAGACCCGACTGCGCAAAGCTGACGTTTTCACAGGGCAGCATGGCCCGTTCCGTAACGGGGTGGGACGGAACGGGCCAACCGTAACCTGCGCTCCCCCCCAAAGCCAAGAGCGTGCCAAAAACAAAAGAAACCGGCCCGAGCACAGAGGCCCGGGCCGATCTTGAAAAGTCCTCTTAACCGCAGCGCCGTCGAGGGCTACTTGGCTACGCCAAATTCAGCTCTGCGATTCTTCGCCCACGCAGCCTCGCCGGAACCCGCCGCCACAGGCATTTCAGAACCGAAACTGACGGTCTGGATGCGGCCGTTTGGCAGCCCCTGCCCCATAAGCGCCTGGCGCACAGCTTGTGCACGGCGCTCGCCAAGTCCGCGGTTGTATTCGGCCGTCCCACGCTCATCGGTGAAACCCGCCACGATCACGGACTCGGAGGACCCCTTCAGGGCGCTCGCGACCGCACTCACCTTGGACTGCTCCCCCGCAGAGACCTCGTAGCTGTCGAAACCGAAGAGGACCGGGGCAAAACGCCTGCGGTCGATGTTGGAGGAAAGGAAGGAAGTGCCTTCCGAACGTTCGGGAAGCGGCGTCCCGAGTCCGGCCGCTCCGCCAACGCCACCGCCATCAATTGGGGTGCCCTGCACGAAATCAGCATCACTGCCAAGGCCTCCGGTTTTCTTTTTTTTCTTAAAGGCGGCGCAGGAGGTGGTGGAGACCGCCAAAGCGGCGAGCAATACAGTTTGGGTCAGGGTGCGGAATGTCATAACCTAGATTTAGTAAGGTGGTACAAAGAAGCGCTACATCCCGCGAGCCTCTTTTGCGTAAAAACGCATCCAAGCCCGTTTCTTGCCCCCATCGATGGAGCTTTCCCGATTGCCCACTGAAACCCTGTGTTGGAATATGATCCGGTACGATTCCACTTTATGAACATCTTTGTCACAGGCGGTGCGGGTTATATTGGCAGCATTTGCGTGGAGGAACTGCTCAACGCAGGCCACGCCGTAACGGTTTTCGACAACCTCACCGAAGGCCATCGCGAGGCCATCGACCCCAGAGCCGTATTTTCCGAAGGCGACCTCATGGATGTCCCCGTCCTCACCAGCGCCCTCGCCGCCTCCAAAGCGGAGGCGGTCATGCACTTTGCCGCCAACGCCCTTGTGGGCGAGTCCATGACCAACCCGGTCAAATACTTTCGCAACAACGTCACCGGCGGAC
>JBIKSY010000456.1:0-6010 GCA_044348365.1 Chthoniobacteraceae bacterium | reverse complement strand
GCGTAATCAGGCATACCGCGCCATCTCACAAATCAATTTAACCAACTCTTTCTATCGTTCCGACATCGCGCTAAATGCGTCGGTGGCAGAGAAGGGCAATTAAATGCGAGAGAATGACCCAATGAGTAGCGCAGCAAACGAGTCAGCTAGCTTGTTAGGTAGCCGTTATGCATCAGCCGAGATGCGCGCAATTTTTGCGCCATCAGCCAAGATCATTCAAGAGCGCAAACTCTGGATCGCGGTCATGCGCGCGCAATCAACTTTAGGTCATGCAATTGATGCCAAAGTTATTGCCGATTACGAAAAAGTAATCACCAAAGTTGATTTAGCTTCAATCGATGCTCGTGAAAAAGCAACACGTCACGATGTCAAAGCTCGTATCGAAGAATTCAACGCTCTTGCTGGACACGAAGCAATTCATGCCGGCATGACTAGCCGCGACTTAACTGAAAATATTGAAGCGCTACAAGTGCGCGATGGTTTAAATATTGTGCACGACAAAGTTGTGGCGGTTTTAGCAGCCCTCGGCGATCGCGCCGAACAGTATGCCGCACAACCAATAGCTGGTCGCTCACATAATGTTCCTGCGCAAATTACAACGCTCGGCAAACGCTTTGCCTCAGCGGCTGAAGAGTTGCTCTTCGCGTATGCCCGTTTAACAGCGCTACAAGAGCGTTATCCGATGCGTGGCATCAAGGGCCCAGTGGGTACCGCACAAGATTCCATCGATTTACTTGGTAGCAGCGATGCGCACTTCAAACTCGAAGCCGCAATTGCCGCCGAACTTGGTTTCGAAAACGTTCTAGATTCAACTGGTCAGGTTTATCCACGCTCACTTGATTACGACGTAGTCACAACTCTTGTGCAACTAGCTGCCGGGCCATCATCTCTTGCCACTTCAATTCGTTTGATGGCAGGCGCTGAATTAGTAAGCGAAGGATTTAAAGCTGGCCAAGTTGGCAGCAGCGCAATGCCACACAAGATGAATACTCGTTCGTGCGAACGCGTTAATGGTTTATCTGTCGTTCTACGCGGTTACGCCTCAATGGTTAGCGAACTTGCTGGCGATCAATGGAATGAAGGCGATGTTAGTTGCAGCGTAGTTCGTCGCGTTGCGCTACCTGATTCCTTCTACGCGATTGATGGTTTGCTCGAAACTTTCTTAACGGTAATCGCTGAGTTCGGTGCTTTCCCTGCTGTCATAGCTGCTGAACTAGAACGCTACTTACCATTCTTAGCAACAACTAAAATTCTGATGGCTGCAGTTAAAGCTGGCGTGGGTCGCGAAGTCGCGCACGAAGTAATTAAAGAACATGCAGTTGCTGCAGCGTTAGCAATGCGCGAAGGAAAACCAAACACCATGTTTGCCGCCATCGCCGCCGATGCACGAATGCCACTTGATGAAGGCGCCCTGGCTGCACTAATCAGTGATCCAATTGAATTTACTGGCGATGCTAGCCAACAAGTTGCTCGAGTTGTTAGTCGCATCGAAGCGATTTCTTCCGCGCACCCTGCCGCTGCGCAGTACAAACCCGGCACAATTAGGTGAGCGGATTCGGCCCAGCTGGCCCACCGCCAGCGCCTGCGATAACTGGGTGGAACCACTTGCGCACCGGAAAAGTTCGCGACCTTTACACCAATGAAAGTGGCGAACTTCTAATCGTGGCCAGTGATCGCATATCGGCTTTTGACTGGGTGCTACCAACGCTAATCCCCAATAAAGGCGCGGTTTTAACGCAGATTTCGCTCTGGTGGTTCGAGCAACTAAAACACTTAGTACCAAACCACATTATCGGTACCGATGTACCAGCTGAAGTCGCTGGGCGAGCAGTAATCGCTAAACCTTTAACTATGTATCCAATTGAATGTGTAGCACGTGGTTATTTAACTGGCAGCGGTTGGGCTGAATATAAAAGTGAGCAGAAAGTTTGCGGCACTGATTTGCCTGCTGGCTTACTCGATGGCTCAAAGTTGCCAACTAGTATTTTCACACCAGCTACTAAGGCCGAAATTGGCGATCACGATATAAATATTGATTTTTTGGCAGCAACCAAGATTGTTGGTAGCGAAACTGCAACGCAACTGCGCGACCTAACACTTGCGATCTATGACTTCGCGGCTGGTATCGCGCAGGAACGTGGCATTATTTTGGCTGACACTAAATTTGAATTCGGAACCAATGCCCATGGAGTTATGACTCTTGGCGATGAAGTTCTAACTCCAGATTCATCGCGCTTCTGGGACGCAGCAGTTTGGCAACCAGGTCAGTCACAACCTTCTTTTGATAAACAATATTTGCGCGACTATTTAGTTAGCAGTGGTTGGGATCGCGAGAGCAGCCCACCGGCGCTACCGAACGAGGTAGTTGAGAAAACAACCCAGCGTTACATCGAAGCATTCAAACGTATTACTGGTACCGAATTCAAGGCAGCTTAGATTTAACGAACTAACAAAGGAGAGAAACAAATGGGAAAAATCGTGGTTGATGTAATGCTTAAGCCCGAGATTCTTGACCCACAAGGCAAGGCGGTTGCTGCTGCGCTACCTCGCTTAGGTTTCTCTTTTGCTACCGATGTGCGCCAAGGTAAGCGCTTTGAGATCACAGTCGATGGCGACGTAACGCCAGCCCAAATCGCTGAAGTTGAAAAAGCTGCCGAAGTATTACTTGCTAACCCAGTTATCGAAACCTTCACTGTGAGGGCTGAATAAGTATGCGCATTGGAGTCGTAACTTTTCCCGGCACCCTCGATGACCGAGATGCCGCGCGAGCAGTTAAATACGCAGGCGCCGAGGCCGTCTCGCTTTGGCACGGAGATGCCGACCTAAAGGGCGTTGATGCAGTAATTCTGCCTGGTGGTTTTTCCTACGGTGATTACTTGCGCTGCGGCGCGATCTCACGCTTTGCCCCAGTCATGACTGAAATTATTGCCCAAGCAAATAAAGGCATGCCACTACTTGGTATCTGTAATGGTTTCCAAGTTCTCTGCGAAGCACATTTGTTACCGGGCGCGCTAACTCGCAACCACGAACTACATTTCCTCTGCCGTGATCAAACTTTAAAAATTGAAAACACAACTAGTGCCTGGACCAGTAATTTCACTAAGGGTCAAGAGATTGTGATTCCGCTGAAAAATGGCGAAGGTTCTTTCCAGTGTGATGATGAAACTTTAAAATCGCTTGAAGATAACAATCGAATTATCGCCCGTTATGTAGGTGTAAATCCAAATGGTTCGCGCAACTTAATTGCTGGCATCACAAATGAGCGCGGCAACGTTGTTGGTCTCATGCCACACCCTGAACATGCGATTGATTCACTAACTGGCCCAAGTACCGATGGCTTGCCTTTCTTTACTTCAGTTCTAACTGCGCTGGTAGGTAAGTGATGAGCCTAGATACCGTTTCAATTGCGCAAACAACGCCAGATACCAAACAACCTTTTGCCGAACTTGGCCTTAAGCCCGATGAATACGCGCGCATTAAAGAAATTCTTAACCGTCGCCCAACTTCTTCAGAGCTCGCTATGTATTCAGTTATGTGGTCTGAACATTGTTCCTATAAGTCTTCTAAGGTTCATTTAAAACAATTCGGTGAGAAAGCCCCACATAGCGATGCACTTTTAGTTGGTATCGGTGAAAATGCCGGCGTAGTCGATGTCGGTCAGGGTTACGCAGTTACTTTTAAAATCGAATCGCATAACCATCCATCATTCATTGAGCCTTACCAAGGCGCTGCAACTGGTGTCGGTGGAATCGTGCGCGATATTTTGACGATGGGTGCTCGCCCAATTGCTGTGATGGATCCACTTCGATTTGGCCCAGCCGATGCCCCTGATACCAAGCGGGTTTTACCTGGCATCGTCGCTGGAATCGGCGGTTACGGCAACTGCTTAGGCCTACCAAATATCGGTGGTGAAATTACTTTTGATCAAACTTATTTAGGTAATCCACTAGTTAACGCGCTTTGCGTTGGCGTAATGCGCCATGATCAAATCAAATTAGCTAAAGCATCAGGTGCTGGCAATTTAGTTGTGCTCTTTGGTGCCAAAACTGGTGGCGATGGAATTGGTGGCGTATCTGTTCTAGCTTCTGAAACTTTCGGTGCAAGTGGCCCAGCTAAGCGACCAAGTGTGCAAGTGGGCGATCCGTTTGTTGAAAAAGTTTTAATCGAATGTAGTTTAGAAATTTTCGCCGAAGATTTAGTTGTCGGTATTCAAGATCTTGGCGGCGCCGGACTTTCCTGTGCAACTAGCGAACTCGCATCTGGCGGTAGCGGTGGCATGGCCGTGCAACTCGACAAAGTGCCATTACGTGATCCGTCGCTTTCACCTGAAGAAATTCTGATGTCCGAATCACAAGAGCGTATGTGCGCAATTGTGGAACCAAAACACATCGCGCGTTTCCTCGAGATCTGCGCAAAGTGGGATGTCACTGTCGATGTAATCGGTGAAGTTACCGATGGAGATCGTTTAATCATTACCTGGCACGGCGAAGTAATTGTTGATGTGCCACCACGCACTGTGGCGCACGAAGGCCCAGTTTATAACCGCCCACTGGCACAACCTGCCTACATCGAAATTGTTAACGCCCAAACAATTAACGTGCCACTACCAAACACAGCAGAAGAAATTAAAGCTGCGATGTTAACTATCGCCAGCACCCCAAACCTGGCTGATAAATCGTGGGTGACTTCGCAATATGACAAGTACGTTCAAGGCAACACAATTCTGGCGCAACCTGAAGATGCCGGCATGGTTCGAGTTGATGAATCAACTCAACTCGGCGTGGCAATTAGTACCGATGCCAACGCCAACTGGTCATATATAAATCCTTACGAAGGCGCCAAGTTGGCCCTGGCCGAAGCTGCTCGCAACATTGCAGTTGCAGGCGCCAAGCCGCTGGCAGTTACAAATTGCCTCAATTTTGGCTCTCCCGAGGACCCGGGCGTCATGTGGCAATTCGCTGAGACTGTGCGTGGTCTTGCTGATGGTTGTTTAGAAATGGGCTTACCTGTCACAGGTGGCAACGTTTCGTTCTACAACCAAACTGGTGACGTTGCAATTCTGCCTACGCCAGTAATCGGTGTGCTCGGTGTTATTCAAGATGTGCGCACTCGCACCCCAATGGGAATTCCGGCCGCAGGTCTTGATCTTTATCTCTTAGGCGAGACCAAGAATGATCTAGCTGGCAGCGAATGGGCGTTCTTGCACAATCAACGCGGTGGCAATTCACCAATTGCTGATCTGCAACGCGAAATGAAGTTAATTGATTTCTTACTTGCTAATAATTCAATCTTTAAATGCGCACACGATCTTTCCCAAGGTGGTCTGGCAGCAACTTTGATTGAGACAACGCTTAAAAACAATATTGGCGCAACAATCACACTTAGCGATGTCGGCATCGAGCTTCTCTCTGAAACACCATCGCGAGTGTTAATTGCAATTGATCCAGCAGATGCTGCGAAGATAACCTACCCAGCAACCAAGATCGGCACTACTGGTGGAACATCGCTGATTATTAATGATGCTGAAATTTCACTAGCTGAACTACGCACTGCTCACACTGAAACTTTCCCGAAGTTATTTGGTTAATCAATGCGTGATCCACAGATTCTCGAATCAGTTAAAGCAACTCTTGCTTTATTAGTTGCCGCAAACCCAGGTCGTGCTATCGAAGTGCGAATTCCGCCTTATGCAGCAGTGCAATGTGGCGATGGTCCAACACATACTCGTGGAACGCCACCTAATGTCATCGAGATGGATGCTGACACCTGGTTAGCACTGGCAAACGGTGAAACCATTTGGGTGGCTGCCATGCAGACTGGCAAAATCAACGCATCGGGTGCTCGCGCTGACCTTTCTGAGTATCTGCCGCTGCGAACTTCAGATAGCCAATCCACAAATGCTCAAGCGCCAAATAGGATCACACCATGAAGTCGCTAACCGTTCTGGTGCCGATCTATAACGAGTCTCGCACGCTGACTGAGCTCGTAAGCCAAATAGATTCAATGCTTA
>JBIKSY010000241.1:0-6012 GCA_044348365.1 Chthoniobacteraceae bacterium | reverse complement strand
ATCGCTCCGTCGGCCTCCGAGGGGACCGCGAGTGGTGAGGAATTGCGCGCCCGTCCTCTGATGCGCCGGGGTGAAGCCCTGGAGACCGTGCCGGGAATGGTCGTGACCCAGCACGCCGGCGGGGGCAAGGCCAACCAGTACTTCCTGCGGGGCTTTAATCTCGATCATGGAACGGACTTCGCCCTCACCCTCGACGGGATGCCGCTCAACATGCGCACCCACGCGCACGGGCAGGGCTACGCCGACCTGAACCTGCTCCTGCCCGAGCTTCTCGAACGCGTTGATTACTTTAAGGGAACTTATACCGCCCGGAATGGGGACCTTTCCAGCGCCGGAAGTGCCGACTTTCATCTCTACGATGTGCTCCCTCGCAACTTCGCGACCGCCGAGTTTGGGGAATACGGGTATTACAGGTACGCTGCGGGAAATACCTTCAATACGGGCACCGGTCCGGATTCCGGGAAACTCACTCTGGCGGGCGAGTACAACCAGTACGATGGCCCGTGGCAGCTCCCGGAAAACTTCCAACGCTGGAACGGGTTTTCTCGCTATTTCAAGGGTGATTCCGACGACCACATCGCCCTGACGCTCATGGGCTACCGTGGTACATGGCAAAGCTCCGACCAGATCCCGCTCCGGGCGGTGGAGTCGGGTCTGCTAGATCGTTTCGGGAACCTCAACCCGACCAACGGAGGAAAAAGTGCACGCTACAGCCTCCAGTTTGATCTCCAGCGTCGGGAGGCTGACACCACCACCAAACTCAATCTGTACGCGGTCCGCTACAGTTTGGACCTGTTCTCGGACTTTACATACGCGACTAACACGACACAGGGGGACCAGTTTGAGCAGGCTGAAAAGCGCTACATCTTCGGCGGTAGCGCGCAGCGGAAATGGGAGGGGCTGCACTGGTTTGGTCGGGACTCGGATTTCACCTTGGGACTTCAGGCGCGCACGGACCTCATCGACGGCATAGGCCTTTACAACACCCAGAATCGGGTCCGGTGGAATACCGTGCGCGAGGATGACGTGCACCAGTCGAGCATCGGTGTTTTTGCCGAAAACACGGTACACTGGTTTCCCTGGCTGAAAACCATCACCGGTCTGAGGGCGGACGGCTTTCTTTTCGATGTGGACGCAAACACCCCGGGCAACTCGGGAGGCGAGATGGCGGGCATCGTGAGTCCGAAGTTCACGGCGGTATTCGGACCATGGGATAAAACGGAGTATTACGTAAACTTTGGCACTGGGTTTCACAGCAACGACGCACGCGGGGTCAACACCACGATAGATCCGTCCTCCGGCGATCCCATTTCGAAGGTGCCTGCGCTTGTTCGGACGGTCGGCGGCGAGTTGGGCTTGCGTACGCAAGTGGTCCCAAAAGTGACGGCTGGCCTGAGTTTGTGGTATTTGCAGAGCCGGAGTGAGCTGGTTTATGTTGGCGATGCTGGAACGAATGAGGCGGGGCCGGGCTCCCGTCGTTTTGGTGTGGAGGCCACCGCTTATTGGAATCCAACCGACTGGCTGGGAGTGGATGGAGAGCTTTCGGTTGCCCGTGCGCGTTTCACCGACAGCCCGGGGCAGAGCCTGATTCCGTGCAGCGTGCCGTGGATGTTCAGCGGTGGGTTTGTGCTGGGAGCACAGGCGCAGAAGCCGGGCTGGTTTGCTGGGACCCGTGCGCGGGTGTTCGGCAGGAGGCCCCTGACAGAGGACGGCTCGGTCAAGGGCCGGCAGACATTTACGGTCAACGCCAACGTCGGTTATCGGACCACGCATTGGGAGGGGGTTTTGGAGTGCCTCAATGTGCTCGACCGGAAGGACCGGGATATCGAGTACTTTTACGAGAGCCGTCTCCCCAGCCAACTCCGCAATGAACCGGACCCAGTCCCCGACATTCATTTCCATCCGGCTGAACCCAGGATGTTCCGCGCGAGGGTGACCTACAAGTTTTAGCAGGAAACCGAGATTGAATGCCTGCGTGCTTTTCCAAGGGTTAGACATCCGCTGTCCATAGGCGAAACGATTACGGGGCATCAGCATGCCCCATTCAGCCGACGAACTACTGCGCCGTCACGCACGCCTCCTTTCTGAGCGCGTCCTCTGGGAGTCGCACTGGGCCGAGGTCGCGCAGCATGTCCTACCCCGGTCCGACTTCTTCATGGGCCGGCGCAATCCGGGCGAGAAGCACACAGAGAAAATCTACGACGCCACGGCCTGTCTCGCCCTGGAGCGGTTCACCGCGTCGATGGAGTCCATGCTCATCCCGCGCACCCAGCGCTGGCACGGGCTTCGCTCACAGCGGGCTGAGCTAAAGGAGGACCCCGAGGTAAGGGTCTGGCTGGACAGCGTCTGCGACCTGCTCTTCGCGATGCGGTACGCCCCCAGGGCGAACTTCACCTCCCAGACCAACGACGCCTTCATGTCCATGGGCGCGTTCGGCACGGGCGTGATGTTCATCGAAAGCGAGGGGGACGAACTCCGCTACAGGTCGGTCCACATCTCCGAGGTCTGCATTGCAGAGAACGCGCACGGGCTGGTGGACACGGTGTTTCGCAAGGCGCTCCTGACTGCACAACAGGCGGTGCAGCGCTTTGGTGCGGCTGTGCTGCCTGAGAAGATCGTGGACGATGCCCGCGAACGTCCCGACGCGCTGCATGAGTTTCTGCACGTGGTGCTGCCCAACGACGCTCCCGACCGCATGGCGTGGAACTACCGGGGGATGCGGTTCGCCTCGTACTACATCTGCCTTCGGAGCCGCGAGATCGTCAGCGAAGGCGGGTTTCGCACCTTTCCCTATGCCGTGGGCCGGTACACAACCGGGCCTAAGGAGGTGTACGGTAGGTCGCCGGCAATGACTGTGCTGCCCGAGATCAAGATGGTGCAGGAGATGACCAAGACGATCCTCAAGGCCGGCCAGAAGGCGTTGGACCCGCCTCTGCTCTTACAAGAGGACGGTGCGCTTTCCGCGTTCGATCTGCGTCCGGGCGCCTTGAACTTTGGCGGCGTCGATGACGCGGGCAATCCGACGGTGCAGGCATTGGAGTTCCGGGGCGACATCGCCATCGGGGACGAAATGATCGAACGCCGGCAAAAGGCGATCAACGAAGCGTTCCTTGTCACCCTTACGCAGGTGCTGGTGGCGATCCCCCGGATGACTGCTGCGGAGGCGATGTTGCGTTCGCAGGAGAAGGCGCGGCTCCTTGCCCCGACCATGGGCCGGCAGCAGAGCGAGTTTCTAGGGCCGATGGTGGAGCGGGAATTGGACCTGCTCGATCAGATGGGCTGGCTGCCACCGATGCCTGCCATTCTGAAGGAAGCCGGGGGCTTGGTGGATGTGGAATACACCAGTCCGCTCAACAAGGCGCAGCGGGCCGAGGAAGGGCTGGCGATTGTGCGGACCATCGAGAGTGCCACCACACTGGCGCAGGTCGATCCGACGATCATGTTCAACTTTGACGGGGACGCCATCGTCCGGGAATTGGCCGAGATCAACGGGGTGCCCGAGAAACTGTTGCGTCCCGTCGCAGAGGTGCTGCGGATGAAGGAAACGGTGAAGGCGTTGAACCCGACAATGCTGGCGCAGGCCGGTGCGATGGTGGGCGGTCAGGCCGTCAGAGACTTGACGAACCTCCAGATCACACAGGGCTTGGAGCCTCTGGGCGCCGGCCCGGCCACAGGCCGGATTTGATGCCGCTCTGCGGCAAGCATCAATCGTGATAAACACTTTCAACATCCAAACCAAACGAGACCCTGCGCCGAAGGCGCATCAAAAGGGGTCTATGACCCCATGACGAAATTGTGGCAGCGGATTTTTAAGCGGCGGCAGAGCTACCGGCGTCTGTTTCTGGACGGGGACGGCAAGGTGCACCCGACTGCGGAGATTGTCCTGGCTGACTTGAAACGGTTCTGCCGTGCAGAAACCTCTACTGCGGTGGTGTCGCCGGTGAGCAAGGCGATTGATCCGCTGGCAATGGCCATGGCCGAGGGACGCAGGGAGGTGTGGAACCGCATTCAGCAGTATCTGCACATGGCTGACAGGGAGATCACACAACTGAAGGAGGAAACTGAATGAGCACGGCAAGCGAACTGTTGATTGAGCAGCCTGTGAACACGGGCGAAGGGGCCATCTCGCAAGGATCGCCCTCCCAGACGTCCTCAGGTGATGCAACCTCCTCTGCTTCAGCAGGGGCCATCTCAAAAGAATCGCCCCCTTGGCTACAGAATGTGGGTGATGCGGAACTGCGCGAGTTCATCCAGAACAAAGGCTGGAACGATCCGTCCGAGATGGCGCAAGGCTATCGCAACCTGGAGAAGCTGGTGGGTGGCGAGAAACTCCCCCTGCCCAAAGGCGACACCGACAGCGAAGGCTGGGACCGGGTCTACAAGGCGCTGGGGCGCCCTGCGAAGCCCGAGGACTATCAGTTACCTGATCTGGAGAGCGCTGCGGCGTACCATAAGCTGGGACTGACCGCCCGGCAGGCCACGGGGCTCAGCGCATGGCAGGACACACTTCAAGCGGCGCGGGAACAGAAGGCCAAGGAGGAGGCGGCTTCGCAGCGTGCGCAGCAGTTGGCGGCCGTCCGGAAGGAATGGGCGGGCGAGTTTGAGGAGAACGTGCGGCTCGGGAAACGTGCGGTGCGGGAGTTCGGGCTGGAAGGCAGTGTGGAGAAGCTGGAGGCTGCGCTCGGCTCGGGCGATTTGTTGAAGCTGACGGCCAAGCTGGGGCGCGGACTGAAGGAGGACAGCTTTGCCGGGGGCAGTGCTCCGGCAGCCGGCCCGACCAAGGAAGGCGCAAAGGAAGAACTGGCGCTGTTACAGAGGGACAAGGCGTTTGCGGCGCGTTATCTGGCTGGGGAAGCCGAGGCGGTGAAACGGTTCACCCGGCTGCATGAGGTGGCGTTTGCGGGCGAATAGCCTAGTCGCCGGGAGGAACGAAGTACGGATTGCTTGGATCGCCTCCCGTGTAGGTGGGGTCCCAGTCCAGCACAGGTTGGTTGGGGACCTCTGGCTCCGGTGGAGGGACGGGTGGCGGGTTGTCTGGGTCTGGCAGGTTCAGCACCAGTTTGATGGGTGCGTTTCGCGAGCCCATGACGTTTATGAGGACGGTGGAGTTCCGCGCCCAGTCCTTGAGCGCTGGGGACAGTAAAAAATAGTCGGTGCGCCAGCCGATGTTAAGCTGCCGTTTGGTTAAACGGTCGGGCTCATCGGGCTTGGGCTTGCTGAGGGGCCAGCAAGTGAAAAGCTGGCTTCGCGTGTCGAAAAGCCGCAGCGCATCGTAAAGCCCGTCAGAGAGGTAGCCCTTGAACCGGCGCCGGAGTTCGGGATCAATTTGGAGGGGAATCCAGTTGATTTCGGGGTCCGCAATTTCCCAGCGTTTGAAAGAGAAAGGCGGGATGTCCTTGTAATGTATTTTGCCGTCTCCCTTGTAGTAACGGATCTTGAAAAATGGGTCGGCATCAGCATCTTCAGCTGCCACCTTGAAGTCGCCCGTCACCACCACCTGGGTGACTGATTTTAGATCGAAAAGGAAGCGGCGTAAATCGCCGTCAAACTGTTCGCGCTTCAAGAACCGTTTCAAGCTGTTTGATTTCTGTGAATGGGCCGGAGCCAGCACGGTGACCAGGGTGAAGTATTGAAAGTCGGCCGCAGCCACCCGACCTGTCCCAAAAAAGCGGGCGTGTTTGTGATACACCCAGCCCGTGTCCGGCACCGGCTTGTTGTTTTCGTCGAACTTGCCGTGGGTGCTGTAGCTTTGAGTAAAGGCCCAGCGCACAAAGACGGCGACTCCGTTGGAGGTGTGGAGGTTGGCGGTGATCCGCGAGTAGTTGCACGTCCATAGCTCGCCATCCGGGATGTTCTCGTCCTTGGGCAGCCCGAGATCGATGGTGTAGGGATGGTCGTAGTTGTGCGCCCGATAGTTCTGGATGCAAACGATTTCCGGCAACTCCAAAGCCATCAGCTGAAGCAGGGTGTCCCAGTTTTTTTTGAGCCCGTTGATGTTCCAACTGAGGATTT
>JBIKSY010000240.1:0-6026 GCA_044348365.1 Chthoniobacteraceae bacterium | reverse complement strand
TCTCTTGCGCGCAGGCATCCACGCATAGGGTTGCTTCTTTTGCTGCTCCTTGTCTTGGCCGCTGCCCACCGTCCGGTTTTTCAGGCGCTTCTGGAACGCGGGCTTCAGTTTGCCGCCGACCGCCAGGGCTTTGCCCTGCAGTTGCAGGTTTCCGGCAACCTGCTGACCCGTTGCAGCCTCGAAAATCTCAGACTCGTGCCCAAACCCGGGGCGACATCACCGCTGGAGGGCTTATCCGTGCGCCGGGCCGCCTTTGAGTACAGCCCGGTCCGGCTGCTGTTCCGAGGAGCAGACCGTTGTCTAAGCGCAGTGGACGTGGACGGAGTCGAGCTGCGGCTGTCTGGTTTCCCCAAACGCATGCAAAGGGGTGACTCCCGTGCACAGGCCCCGGACAGATGGCTCAAAGTCCTGCTCGGACTCCCGCTCTTTTGGACGGAACGGGCAAGTTTTTCGCAGGTCAACATTACGGGCGCTGATGCCGACAACAGTTTTATGTTGCGGGGGGGACGGCTCACTGCGCTGCCCGGGGTTTCTGGAGTACTGGAGGTGAAGTCGTTGCGCCTGCCCGGCGGCGACGAACCGGTTGCGATTCAGGCGACGACGTCGTTTACAAACCGACGGTTTATCCTCAAGGGGCTGCGGCTCGCGCCGACCCTCGAATTGAGTCGCTTTGAACTGGATGCATCCGGCCGCAGCGAGGGGGTTGCCAAGCTGCAAATGGAGGCTCTCTGCGGCACAGGCCGGCTCTCCGCCCAGCTTGAAGCGGGTCCGCTCAACTGGTTGCTGCATTCGGAAGCCAGCCAGATCAAAGCCTCGGACCTGAGTCATTCGCTTGGAAAGATCGCAGAAAAACTGCCCGACCTCGTGTCCGCACGCGTGGATCTGGGCGGGGATCCCAACCTTCCAAAAACGTGGAGTGGCGCGGTGCACTTCCGCTGCGCGCTGCCTCTTCGAAGCGGGGTGAGCACCTCACTGGAGTGTGGGGCGGCCTTCGAGAATGGCACCCTGGAGCTGACGACCTTGGACGGGCTGGCGCCCGCCTCCCATTTCGCGGGCTCGGGACGGGTGCAACTTCCCGGAACTTGGGCAGAATTCGCCAAAGTGGAGGGAGAGGCCCAGCTGGAGTTTGAAAGCAGCAATTTGGGAGAATGGATGCCCCCACCGAACCCGGCCCGCATTGGGGGGTCCCTGCAGGGGGGCGCCAAGGCGCAACTCTCCCGTGGGGGGGTGCAGGTGGACCTCCAACTGCGGGGAGATTCGGTGCAGGCGGGTTTCTTTCAAACAGCACATTGCCTTCTGGAAGCCTCGTTGGCAGCGCCCCTGCAAGGACTGCGAAACCCAGAAACCATCGCAGGCAATGCAGTGGTTTCGTTGACCCGGCCGGAATACTCGCGCGGCACTGTCAGCCTGGCCCTCGACGAGGGGGCCTGCGCCCTCGCAATGGAAGGTGGCACCGCGCGGTTCTGGAACATTGTTCTCAAAGACAAAGCCAACGTGCTTGCCGGGGAAATCTCGGTTCCCTTGTCCTCCTCCGCCGCGCCCCTAAAGGGCTCTCTGAAACTAAACGCCAGAGACCTTTCGCTTGCGCGCATGCAGTGGCTTGGCCACCCGGCCGGGGGGGCCTTGGAGGCGGTCTGGGTGGGCACTCTGGAAAAGGGCCTGCCGGCGGGGCGCTTCGATGCGTCAGGGACGGCCCTCTCGTGGGGTGCCTTCAGTCTGGGCAAGTTCCACGCGGAAGCCTCCCTCAAGGAGGGGGCGATCGAGTTGGGTGAAAGCGCGCTGGAATGGAGCACCTCCGAGTCGTTGCGCGCCTCAGGCGCTGTGAGTCTGCAAGGCGGCGGCGCCTATGACCTCAAGGCCGAGGCAAGGCTCCCAAATCTGGAGCGGATTTCGCCCCTGCTCGAACAACTCGGATGGGCCAGGTCCAAGGTGAGCGGCGCACTCGAGGGGCGCTGGGCGGGGACCGGCACCCTGGGAGGTGAATCAAGTTCCGGCGAGTGGAGCCTTCGCATCAGGCAGGCGCAGTGGGAACAGGTCAAAGTGGAGCTATTGGAATGCGGCGGGAGTTACGTGCCCGGAGCCCTGACCGTGGATCCGATTCGGCTCGTCACCAAAACAACAAATTTTTCGGCACACGTCGACTGGCGCCCGGGGGCTCTGCGCTGCGACCACATCGCCCTTGAACAATGGGGACACCCCGCGCTCTCAGGGGAATTTGTCCTTCCACTCACCTTTGATCAGCAGGGGCTGCACTGGGTTGAAGACACCCAAATTTCAGGCCAACTCCTTGCCGAAAAGCTGGATCTGACCACACTGCTTTCCGTAAACGGCGCTCCATCCCCCGTGCAGGGCTCAGTCCAATTCACCCTGACTCTCGCGGGACATCCATCAGACCCCACCGCCACGCTGCGCGGCGCTGCAACGGACCTTCGGGTGACGCAGGCCCCCCGGTTCGGCAGTTCAAGCATGACACTGGAGGGCCGGTACGCCGGAGGCACGCTAAAGGCCACGGCCGCTGCGGCCACCCCTTTGCAGGCCCCCATCAGAATGAGTGTGTCCCTTCCCATTCCCTTGGCCGGCCTCTTTTCTGGTAAAGTCGCGTTTCAAAGCCTTCCACTGCAGGCAAGCATACAGGCCACCAACCTCAACCTCGCCTCACTGCTACAGCTCCTGCCGGGGCTGCGCAAAATCAGCGGCTCCGCTTCGCTCGACCTTCAGCTCAAGGGCCCCGTCCAAAATCCCACCTGGGAGGGTTCACTGAAAGTCGACTGCCCGCTTTTGCACTTTGCAAGCGACCGCCTCCCCGCCGTCGGCGGCCTCACCTTGGCAGCAGACTTCTCCGAAAAAGAGGTGCGACTGACCCGCCTCAAAGCCGACCTAGGCGGGGGGGCTCTGGAAATTCAGGGCGCCGCATCCTTTGCAGCCCAGGGGAATCCCACTCTGGATTTCAAGGCCAAAGCCCACGAAGTCCTCGTGTTGCGTAACTCCAAGCTGGCACTCCGCCTCAATGGGGACCTTTTCCTCAGAGGACCGTTCAAACACGCGGAAATCAGCGGTGCCGTTTCCCCCACCAAAAGCCGCGTCCAGCGAGACATCGAAGTCCTTCCTCTCAATGCGCTGCGGATGGAAATCCCCAAGGAAACACGCACTGTGGGAAAGCCATGGTTCACCTTTAGGAAAGCCCCCTTTTCTGACTGGCGGTTCAACGTGGACATGCGCACCACCCCAGGGGACCCGGTGCTGCTGCGGGGCAACCGACTGCGCGGCAGTATGGACGCAGAGGTGCGGTTGGAGGGGACCGGCGCGGCGCCCACCCTCCACGGGGCCTACCGTTCCAGCGACTTGACCGCCTCGCTTCCTTTTGCGCGGATCGAACTTTCGCGTGGCCGCATCTGGTACACCCGCGACCATCCCTTTCAGCCGCAGGTGGATTTCAGTGCCGAAACAGAAGTGCGCAACCACCGCATCCGCCTCTACCTCTACGGACCGGCGAGTGCCCCGCACATTTCCGCAAGCAGTGAACCGCCGGAGCCGGAACCCGACCTACTCACACTCATTGCCACGGGTGCGCTTCCGGGCGACTCGAACGAAAAATCCCAGGCGCTCGCCAACCGCGCCGCCTCCGTGCTTTTCCAAGAATTCTCCGAAAAGGTCCTTCCCTCAGGGGAGCGCGAGCGCTTTTCGGCGCTTCGCCGCTTCAGTCTGGACCTAGGCGCAGTCAACAATCGTACCGGCCAACAGGAAACACGCCTCACGTACAGATTCACGGACAACCTCTTTATGATTGGCGAAGTCGGCACCGGTGGTGACCTTGCTGGAAGAGTCCGCTACCTGCTCCGATTCCGCTAAAATGCCCCCGCTGCGCCCTGCCGTCTGGCTGCTCCTACTCGCTGCTTCCACAGCGATTCTGGCCGCGCCTGCCAGCGGCTCTTGGTGGAATCCCTGGAGGAAGGATGCCCCTGCAACCGCCCCAAAGCTGCTGGGAGAGAACATCCGGATCCGCTTTGTCGGCAACACGCTTTTTTCTGAACGCAAACTCAGGGACGCCATCAGCGAGCAACTCGCCCAGATCCGGGTCGAAGGCCTTTCCCGCCCGAACGCAGACGACGCCGCCTACTACACCGCAGTTTTTTACCACCAGAATGGCTATGCCTCCGCCGACGTGGCTTGGGAGATCCGCCGGGACGAACTGCTCCTGACCCTGAGCGAGGGAAAGCTTGTAACGCTCCGCTCCAGCGGCATCTCTGGAAACCAAAGCATTCCCTCGGCGACGCTGCTTTCCCTGCTCTCGAGCGTTACCGCCGAACGCCTAAAATTGGGCGAGGCCCATTTGCCGTTTGTTCTAGACGACCTCCAAACAGGCACAAACCGCATCGTGGACTTTTATCAAAACGAAGGGTTTCTGGATGCGACCGCTTCGGGCCCTGAGACGAGTTTCTCCACAGACGGGACGGCCGCCGACGTTCTGATTTCCATCAAGGAGGGCAGGCGCTACCGGTTTGGACCACTTAGGCTCAAAGGCGCCCTGGCCCACCCGGAAGCAGAACTGCGCGCCGCCCTTTCCAAATTGCTGACCCTCCCCTACACCCCCGCCAGGCTGGTAGCCGTTCAAAGCACACTACTCCAATTTTACGCCGAGCGCGGACATTTTGAGGCCGCCGTCAACGTTGAGGGGGAGCCAACCGCAGCAGCACCTGATGGCGCCATTCCACTGAGCGTCACCGTCCAGCCGGGTCCAGTTTTCACCTTAGCGAAACTCGACGCCCGGGGACTTGCACGTACAAGGCTCGACTGGCTCCAACGAAGATTTGAGTCCCTTATGGGACGCACCTATCACCCCGACAGGCTCGCGCTCAAACAGAGCGAACTCATGGCCTCGGGCATCTTTGAATCGCTCCGGCTCACGCCCCTCCCCCAGCCCGACCACACCCTGCGCCTTGAGGTGGAGGCCACCGAAGCGAAGGCCCGCGAACTCGGTTTTTCGCTAGGCTACGGCAACTACGAAGGCGCGATGGCGGGCGTACGCCTAGCCGACCGGAACCTCTTTGGCCGCGCGCTTCCAGCAGGTGTCGAGCTTTCCTTCTCGCAGCGGGCCATCGCTCTGGAAGCCACGCTCGCAGACCCCTGGCTGTTTGAAACGCGCACCGAATTTGTTTCCCGTGCCTTTATCCGCAGCCGTATGGAACTGGGCTACAGCAAGCGCGAAGCGGGAGTCCGGGGCGAGCTCTCCCGCAGGCTCCTCCCCCCGTTCCAGCTGGCCGCCTTTGGACAAATCCGGTCCACCGAGGTGACTTCCGCGGACATCCCGATCGAGCTGCTAGGCAACACAGGCTACCAAACCGCGACACTGGGCCTCTCCGCCATCTGGGACAAACGCGACAGCGCCCTCAACCCCACCATCGGCTGGATCGCAACCTTGCTTGGCGATACCAACACCCTCAGCACCGGCGAGACCTTCACCCGCACCTCGGGACGCTTGACCTGGCATCACCCACTCCCAAGGCGCGTCCACTTTGCAGCGAGTGCGCGCTTTGGATTTCTACAGCAAAAGAGCTCCGTGCCGATCGATGAACGCTATTTTCTGGGCGGCCCGGGAACAGTACGCAGCTTCAAGCAACGCGAGTTGGGCATCGCCCCCAACCAACCCTACCCTGCCGGGGGCTCAGCCTACTCTCTGGTCAACGCAGAGGCTGACTTCCCCTTGTGGAACCGGGTGCGCGGCGCGCTGTTTTTTGATGCGGGCAGCCTTTCCCCCACGGGCGGAAGTGTTCCTACCGAAGACTTTCGCACCGCTGTGGGTCTGGGGGTGCGTTACGCGCTGCCCGTGGGACCGATCCGGCTGGATGTGGGCTTTAATCCCAACCGGACGGCCTCTGAAAGCTGGGGCGCCGCCCACCTGTCCTTCGGGTTCGCCTTCTAATCATCCGGACCGCCAGGCAACAGCCCCCCTCCTTCCTTCTGCCTTGAACGGTTGCCGGAAAAAACAACACTCCCCACGTCCCTCTTATCTTATGACATCGAAAATC
>JBIKSY010000239.1:0-6028 GCA_044348365.1 Chthoniobacteraceae bacterium | reverse complement strand
CTCCCTTCTCCCTTCTCCCTTCTCCCTTCCCCCTGCCGCTCCACGCCGCGCGGCCGCTTTCCGCCGAAAGCCCCCAACCTCCAATTGACTCCCCGCTGGAGCACCACAAAACTACCCTACCAGCCTTCATCCGCATGATCGAAAAGCACATTCTCAAAATCACCCAGGAACTCAAACTGGACGCGCGACAGGTCGCCGCCACCGCCGTTTTGCTCGAGGAAGGAGGCACCGTCCCCTTCATTGCCCGCTACCGCAAAGAAAAGACTGGGGAACTGGATGAGGTCCAGATCACCGCGGTACGCGACCGCCTAGAACAGCTTGCCGAACTCGACAAGCGCCGGGATTCCATCCTGCATTCGCTTTTGGAGCGCAGCCTCCTCACCGACGTGCTCAAAGGCAAAATCGAGGCCTCCGAAACCCTCTCGGCCCTCGAGGACTTGTACCTGCCCTACCGGCCCAAAAAGCGAACCAAGGCCACCATCGCGCGCGAGCGCGGCCTGGAGCCGCTTTCCGAACTTCTCTGGGCACAGGCGCCCGACACCAACCCCGAGCTGGCGGCAGCCGCCTTTGTGGACGCCGCCAAAGAGGTGCCCGACGCGGCCGGGGCCCTGGCCGGGGCGCGGGACATCCTGGCGGAACGCATCAACGACGACGCGGGTGCTCGCTCCAAGTTGCGGGAACTCTACATCCACCACGGGGTGATCCGCTCCAAGGTGGTCTCGGGTAAGGAAGACGAGGGAGCCAAGTTCAAAGACTATTTCGACTGGAGCGAGCCGGCCATCAAGGCACCCTCGCACCGGATTCTGGCAATGCGCCGGGGGGAGGAGGAGGGCTTTTTGTTCACTCGCCTCACGCCCCCGGAGGAGCAGGCCGTCGGGATTCTGGAGGGGATTTTCGTCAAAAACAACTCGCCCGCCGGCCTGCAGGTCAAGATGGCGGTCCTGGACTGTTACAAGCGGCTTCTGGGCTTTGCCATGGAGGGGGAGGCCCGGGTCCACTTCAAGAAGCTGGCTGATGAGGAAGCCGTCCGGGTTTTCGCGGACAACCTGCGCGAGCTGCTACTGGCACCCGCGCTGGGTCAGAAGACCGTCCTCGCGATTGACCCGGGCTTCCGCAGCGGCTGCAAGGTGGTGCTCCTCGACCGGCAGGGCAAGCTTCTGGCAAACGACATCATCTACCCCGAAAAAAGCGAACGCGAGCAGCAGGAGGCCGCCGCCATGGTGCGTGCGGTGGTGACCAAGTTTAAGGTGGAGGCCATCGCCATCGGAAACGGGACTGCCTCGCGCGAGACCGAGGGATTCATTCGTGGACTGGGACTGCCCGGTAACATCCCTGTGGTCATGGTCAACGAAAGCGGCGCCTCGATTTATTCGGCCAGCGAAGCGGCCAGGGAGGAGTTTCCCAACCACGACCTGACAGTGCGGGGATCGGTTTCCATCGGGCGCCGGCTCATGGACCCTCTGGCGGAACTGGTGAAGCTGGACCCAAAGTCCATCGGCGTCGGCCAATACCAACACGATGTCGACCAGAATTCGCTCAAACGCTGCCTCGATGACGTGGTTATTTCCTGCGTGAACAAGGTTGGAGTCGAGCTGAACACCGCCAGCAAACACCTGCTCGCCTACGTCTCTGGACTCAACCTGCGCACAGCCGCCAGTATCGTCGCCCATCGCGACGAGACCGGCCCCTTCAAGTCGCGCAAGGAACTGCTCAAGGTCCCGGGCCTCGGCCCCAAGACCTACGAGCAGGCCGCGGGCTTTCTGCGGATTCGCGACGGCGAACACCCCCTCGACTCCAGCGCGGTGCATCCCGAGCGCTACGCCGTCGTCGACCGCATGGCCGCCGATGCGAAATGTTCGGTGGGTGACCTGCTCAGGGACTCTGCCAAACGGGCGCAAATCGACCCGAAAAAGTATGCCTCCGACGAAATCGGCCTGCCCACCTTGCAGGACATTCTCTCGGAGCTTTCCAAACCGGGCAGAGACCCGCGCCAGCAATTCGAGGCATTCTCGTTTGCCGAGGGCATCGACAAGGTCGAGCACCTCACCCCCGGGATGAAGCTGCCGGGCATCGTCACAAACGTCACCGCGTTTGGTTTGTTTGTAGACATCGGAGTCCACCAGGACGGTCTGGTGCACATCTCCCAAATTTCCGACGAGTTTGTGAAGAACCCTGCCGACCTTATGAAGGTGGGGCAGCGGGTACGCGCCACCGTGCTGGAGGTGGACCTTCCCCGCAAACGCATCTCCCTTTCGCTCAAGAGCAACCCCGAAATCGGTCCGCGCGCACCCAAAGGCGCTCCCGGCTCCGGCGGCGGAGCCAACCCCAGGGACGTCCAGCGCCATTCGGCTGGACGCAATTCCGCCCCCACCGTCGACTGGTTCACGGCTGCCACACAGAAAAAACGCTAAACGCCCGGCGGAAAGGCGCCCTCGGGCCTACCTCAAACCCAAGATGGCCCCTCCGGAACACAACGAAACGTCTGCGCGCGACATCGTCCGCACGCTGCAAGCTGCCGGGTTCGAGGCCCTGTACGCCGGCGGCTGCGTGCGCGACATGCTCCGGGGCGTGCCCCCACACGACTACGATATCGCCACCAGCGCCCGGCCAGACGAGGTGCAGTCCCTGTTCCGGCGCACGGTGGCCGTCGGGGCCCAGTTCGGGGTGATCTCGGTGCTGGTCAAAGGCGCCGACTTTCAGGTCGCCACCTTCCGCTCCGACGGCGTCTACTCCGACGGCAGGCATCCCGAGTCCGTCCAATTCTCCAATGCCGAGGCGGACGCCCGCCGGCGAGACTTCACCGTAAACGGGCTCTTCTACGATCCCGTACGCGAACAACTGCGCGACTACGTCGGCGGTAAGGCAGACCTGGAGGCTAAAATCCTGCGCGCTATCGGCGATCCTGAGGCCCGTCTTGCCGAGGACCGTCTCCGGATGCTGCGGGCGGTCCGCTTTGCCACGGTGCTGGGCTTTGGGATCGAGCCGGCCACCTGGGCGGCGGTGCAAAAACACTCCGCCTCTATCGTGGAGGTCAGCGCCGAGCGCATCCGGGACGAACTTCTCAAGACGCTCCACTCTCCGGCACGCGTCCACGGCCTGGACCTGCTCGACCAGAGCGGCCTCCTCAACCAGATCCTCCCAGAAATGGAGGCCCTCAAGGGCTGCGAGCAACCGCCCCAATTTCATCCCGAAGGGGACGTCTGGGTCCACACCCGCCTCATGCTCAGCCTCCTGCCCAGGGAGGTCTCCACCCCGCTGCTCTTCGCTGTCCTTTTGCACGACATCGCAAAGCCGGCCACCTTTTCACTCGACCCCGCCGAAGGCAGGATTCGTTTTAACGGCCACGACAAGCTCGGCGCCGAGATGGCCGCCGAAATCCTCAACCGCCTCCGCTTCCCCAAGCGGGACATCGAGGCCACTGTTGAGTGCATCGCCCAGCACATGGCATTCAAGGACGTCCAGCAGATGCGGGTCTCGCGACTCAAGCGCTTTCTGGCGCGCCCCACCATGCCGGACGAACTCCTCCTTCACCGGGTCGACTGTGCCGGCAGCAACCAGGACTTTTCCAACTACGACTTTCTCGTCCGCAAGCTCGAGGAGTTTTCTCAGGAGCCCCTCATCCCCCCGCCGCTCCTCACTGGCAGAGACCTCCTGACCATGGGGCTCGAGGCTGGGCCGCGCTTCAAGGAAATCTTGGACGCGGTCCAGAGCCGCCAACTGGAAGGAGCGCTGATGGGGCGAGAAGAAGCCCTCGCCTGGGTCCGCCACACGTACGTCTCCGGCTGCTTTTGAGCAGGGTTTGAGCCCGCACGAACCGGTCAAAAAAAGACGCCCCTCTTTGCCTCCCCTTAAAGTTTTCCTCCTTCTTCCCCCCACCCACTCCTGAATGAAAACCCTCCCTCTGCTCGCGTTTGTGCTGCTGCCAGCCACCCTAGGCGCCCAAGCCACCGCACCCGACCCTGCGCCATCCAAGGGCGAGGTGCTCCAGTTTACCCTCGAAAACAGCAAGGTATTCCCAGGGACCACCCGCCAGTTTTGGATCTACATTCCAGCCGGCTACAACCCAGCAAAGCCTGCCTGTCTGTACGTCCATCAGGATGGCGTCGCCAACAAGGCGCCGGAGGTGTTTGACTCGCTCATCGCCAGGGGCGAGATGCCCGTCACCATCGGCGTCTTCGTCCAACCCGGCAGGGTCAAGGCCGTCGCGCCAGACACCGGCGACCGGCTCAACCGCTCCTTTGAATACGACTCCCTCTCCCCCGACTACGCCCGCTTCCTAGCCACCGAACTGCTCCCCGCCGTCGAGTCCCAGACCTCCTCCGACGGACGGCCCATCCGACTTTCCGCCAACCCGGACGACCGCGCCATCGGGGGCCACAGCTCAGGAGCCATGGCTGCCCTCAACGCCGCCTTCGAGCGGCCCGACCTCTTCCGGCGCGTCTTCTCGGGTATCGGCAGCTTCACCGACATCCGCGGTGGCGACAAATTCTCCTCCCTCATCCGCAAGACCGAACCCAAGCCGCTGCGCGTGTTTGTTCAGGACGGCGCCAAGGACCTGAACAATCCCTACGGAGACTGGTGGATGGCCAATCAAACCCTGGAGCGCGCCCTGACCTTCTCCGGCTACGAGGTGGCCCATTCCTGGGGCGTGGGCGGACACAACGGCCAGGAGATCGCCGTGATTTTTCCGGAGGCGATGCGCTTTTTGTGGAAGGACTGGCCGCATCCCGTAAAGGCGGGGGCCGGTTCGGACGCGTTCCAAAAGCTGCTCCTTCCGGGGGAGGGTTGGGAACTGGTAAGCGAGGGGTACAAGTTTCTCGAGGGACCCGCGACAAACGCCCGAGGGGAGCTCTATTTTAACGACGTCCCCACCGGCAAAACCTTCCGGCTCAACAGCTCAGGCCAGCCTGAAACCTTTGTTGAGGAAAGCGGCAAGGGCGACGGCCAAGCTTTCGGACCCGACGGCCGCCTCTACGCAGCCGCCGGCGGAGAGAACAAAATTGTCGCCTACCAGACCGACGGCTCCATGGAGGTCATCGCCGAAGGCTTCCGCGGAAATGATCTTGTGGTCCGTTCCGACGGCAGAATCTACGTCACAGAACCAGGCTGGGATGGCAAGTCTCCGAGTAAGATCTGGCTCATCCAAAAGGACGGTACCAAGCAGGTCGTCGACTCGGGACTGAAGTTTTCCAACGGGATCGCCCTTTCTCCAGACCAGTCCCTCCTCTACGTGGCCGACACCCGCAGCCACTGGGTCTATAGCTACCAAATCCAGGCCGACGGACGCCTCGCCCACAAGCAGCGCTTTTTCCAGATCCTCGCCCCGGACACCGCTGATGATGCAGGCGCAGACGGTCTTGAAGTCGATCACGAGGGCCGCCTCTTTGTGGCAACCCGCTTGGGCGTGCAGGTGTGTGATCCGGCTGGTCGCGTCGCCTGCATCCTTCCGACCCCCAACGGCAAGGCCGCCAACCTCGCCTTCGGCGGCCCCCAAGGCGACATCCTGTACGCGGCGTGCGGCGATAAACTCTACAAGCGCAAGCTGCGCACCCACGGAGCCCCGTCCTTCCAAGCGCCGCTGCCCAACAAAAAATCCAACGGCGGGTAGCCGGTCGGCAATCGCGCGCCGACGGCTACGCCCGGGGTCTAACCACAACAACGGCCGGGGCTATGCGGGGTCCCGTGTGATAACACCCCCTTTTAAATATTTGCGATCAGACGCGGCTCAGCGTTCCAGTGTAACCACCGAAAGACTCCGTTTCGACACCAAGCCTCTGCAGAACGGTCACGAACAAGTTCGACAGCGGAAGCTCCTCCGCCTGGACCTTGCCAGTCCAGCCCGCGTCAGAGTCTAGGCCAGCCCCCAGTTGGTTGTCTTCATTGCCTTTGCCGAACTTTAAATACCGGCCGTTGTTGAATCCCAGATTTTTACCGCCAGCCGAAATGATTGGATAGTTTCGCGAGAGGTGGAAGCTACTGGAGGCCGAACCGTGCATGGCGAAGGTGTTGTCCAGCATGTTGCCGTTTC
>JBIKSY010000238.1:0-6060 GCA_044348365.1 Chthoniobacteraceae bacterium | reverse complement strand
CGTGCGGACCACTGCGCTTAGTTCTCCGTGAGTGGATCTTGCCGATACCGCCACATCATGAAAGCAGTCCTCGCCCTCCTCCTTCTCACCAGCGGCTTCACCCACGCCGCCGACAACCGAACGCCGACTCAGCCGCCTGCCTCCTGGGTGCAGCCTGCACCAGATGCCTGGCCGGAGGTCTTCCTGTGGAAAGACACGTGCAACGTGTATGCGCTGCGCGACGGGGACGCGGCAGTGCTTGTCAATCTCGGCGACGGCGGGGCGCTGGAGCATTTGCAGGAGCTCGGAGTGAAGCGGGTGGAGTGGGTGCTTTTCACCGACCACCACCGCGAACTGTGCCAGGGCATCGGGCGGTTGGAGCGCAAACAGACTCAGGTGGCAGCGTCGAAGGAAGAGGCGGAACTACTGGTGACGCCGAACCAATTCCGCAAATGGAGGCCCACGCTCGGCGACAGGTTCACCGTGCACGGCGCAAGTTATGTACGCCCCCCGGCGGTGCCGATCCCTGTGGATCGCGTGCTGGCTGCCGACGAGGTGTTCACGTGGCGGGGTCGTGAAATCACCTGCATGAGTACCCCGGGCCATTCGCCGGGCGGGATGAGTTTCGCATTGCGCAAAGGCGACCGCGCTTGTGCGTTCACGGGCGGGCTCATCCACGACGGTTCAAGGATGAGCAACTGGTTCGACACGGAATGGGACTATGGATTCGCCAAGGGCCTCGATGCGCTGCTTGGATCTGTGGAGAAGGTGAACGGGTTGAAGCTGGACTGGGCCTTTCCGTCGCAAGGGCCGGCCATCCGGGACGCACACGGGCAGTTCCAGCGATACGCCACCAAGCTCGCCGCGTTTCGCCCGGACTACCTGCGCGGGTATCCCGTGCAGAATCTGACCGAGCGGAAGCCAGACACGTTTGTGAAACCAACGGCGATCCCGCAGATCGTGCAGGTCACGCCTCACCTCTACAAATTCAGCGACCTGCTGGCGGGCAAAAACTTCACCATCATCATCGCCGACAGCGGGCGTGGTCTGCTGCTGGACTGTGGCATCTTTCCCGAGGGCCTGCTTCACAGCCTGATCACGCAGATGAAGATGCACCTCGGTCTGAAGGGCATCGATGCGGTTTGGATTTCCCATATGCACGGCGACCACTTCACTCTAGCCGCCGCGCTCAAGAAGCACTACGGCGTCAAAACGTGGACGCTGGATCGCATCGTGGATCCGATCGAGAACCCCACGCGTTACGACTATTGCGCGCTTATCACCTCCTACAGACCCGAGTACGAAGGGCTGAAAATCGACCGCCCTATTCACGATGGAGAGGTCATTGATTGGGAAGGCTACAAACTGCACGTAGACTGGATGCCCGGACAGACGGAGTTCGGTAACTGCCTGTGGCTCGAACTGGACGGCAAGCGGATCGCCTTTACCGGTGATAATCTCTTCGGCGATCCATCCGACCCCGCGCAGAACGGACACGAGGCGGTGGTGGCCCGGAACAGCGCGATCTTTGAGGAGGGCTACTTTTTTGGCAGCCGCTATCTACGCGACTTGAAACCCGACATCGTTTCGGGCGCCCACTCCGTCCTGATGCCAAATCCCAGCGCGTTTTTGGAGCGCTATCACGAATGGTCGAAGCGAATCATCGCCCACTACCGGGAACTGCTGCCGGACTCGAACTACGAATACTTCTTCGATCCATTCTGGGTCCGCGCGTATCCGTATCGCGTGGACCTCGGGGTGGAGGAAACGCAGACCGTACAAATCACCGTCCGGAATTTCCGTGACCGGGTGCAGAGGCATCGCATCGAGCTGAAACTGCCGCTCGGCATCGAAGCCGAGCCAAAAGTGCTCGAAGGCAGTGTGGCCTCCAAGAGCCGTCAGGTCTTCCCTGTGAAGCTCACTGTCAAGGACAGGGCCGCGCTCGGCGCGGGCGTACGGATCGTACCGTTCGACATATCACTCGACGGCAAACGCTACGGAGAATTGTTCGATTTCATCGTCCTCGGCCGCACTGCGCCGCCGGAATAGCCGCTGAAGTTCCTTTGCGTCCAATTTTTTCCGCCTGATCATGAAAACACTCCTCGCGTTCCTCCTTCTCTCTCCCATCCTCACCCACGCCGCCGGGCCTGCCGCCCACCCGCCCGTGCCGATTCGGTTCCATCTCGATGAACCGCGAACGGTTACGCTGGTCCTTGAGGATACGGAGGGTAGGCGCGTCCGCAACCTCGTCGGTGCGGGCTCTTTTCAAGCGGGCGATCACACCGTTTGGTGGGATGGCTTGCGCGAAGATGGCGTGGAGGAACTTCATGTTTCCGGCGTCGCACGCTTCAACCGGCAGCGCTACGCCGTTGCGCAACCGGGATCGTACCGCGTACGCGGATTGGCGCGAGGGCCGCTGGATCTGAAGTTCGAGTTTACTCCTTACACCGCGGGCAGTCCGCCCTGGAAAACCAAGGATGGTTCCGGGGGCTGGTTTCACGACCATTCCCCGCCGTCGGACATCCTCTGGAATCCGGAAAAAAAGCAGTTCTTCGTCGTGAGCTTTGTTGGCGAGATTGGCCACGGAGCGGTGTGGCTGGATGAAACCGGAAGCAAAGTATCGGGCACGCGTGGCTTCGGTGCAGCCGGCGGTTGGTGCGGGGCCCAGTTTCTGGCGCATGATAGCAAGGCGAAAGCGGGCGTGTGGGCATACAGCGCGGTAGCGTTTCAGAAGCAATGTGAACTCTGGGAGCATGGGTCCGATGCGCGCCGGGTGTGGCGACTGGAGTATGAAGACAAGGACGACGCGCGCATTGGCGGACTGGCCGTGCACGAAGGCGTCGCCGTGCTCGCCCTTCCAAAAACGAACCGTCTGCTGTTTGTCTCGTGTGCGAAGGGCGAAACACTCGGAGAAATGCCCCTTCCCGCGCCCCGCGGCATGGCCGTGGATGCACGAGGCCGACTGCTTGTCCTCTCGGGCCGCGCGCTGCTCCGCTATCCGAGCCTGGCTGCCGCAAGGGCAGGCGAACCACCGGAGTCGGTCATCGCGGCGGATCGTCTCGAGGACCCGCAGCGCATCACGGTGCATCCGGATGGAAGACTGCTGGTGAGCGACTGGGGCGGCAGTCACCAGGTGAAAATTTTCTCCGAAGCGGGCGAGTTGCAATCCGCCATCGGCAAGGCCGGAAAACCCAAAACCGGACGTTACGATCCGCTCCACCTGCAGCATCCAAACGGGTGCTGTGTCGCGCCCGACGGCAGTCTGTGGATCGCGGAGGCGGACATGGCACCGAAGCGGCTCAGTACATGGAGTCCCGACGGGGCTCTTCTGCGCACCTTCTACGGTCCCTCCGGCTATGGCGGCGGCGGAACGATTGATGCGAACGATCCGTCGCGCTTCTTTTATGCTTTCAGCGGACATCTCGATGCGCGCTGCGTGATGGAGTTCACGCTCGATTGGAAGACGGGAGGTTGGGAGTTGAAAAATGTGCTCTCGCGCCCGGACGAACACGGCAGTTTTTCGCTTCCCGGCGCACCCGAACTGCCGCTGCATCGGGATGGTCGCACGTATCTCGTAGACTGTTTTAATTCCAATCCCATCGGGGGGAAACCCGTCGTCAGCGTGGGGCTGATTCGCGAGGATCGCTTGGTGCCGATGGCCGTCGTGGGGCACGCCAAGGCGCTAATGCGGGACTGGGCACCGCTCAAAACGCTGAATTTAAGAGCACAGTTCAACGGTAAGGATCCTTCGGGATTTCTGCTTTCGTGGAGCGATCAAAATAACAATGGCGCGGTGGATGCCGACGAGGTGCAGGTGCTCGAACGCGCCGGAGCCGACGGCCTGCTGACCATGCTGCCCGACTTCCGCATCGTCAGCTCCGCGGGCTGGGAAATCGGGGCACCGCACTTCGGCAAAGACGGCACGCCACGCTACAACCTGACCGACATGAAGCGTCACTTTGAGGGACGCCTGAGCGGCCAACCGCTCCTCGCCGCCGACGGCACCTGGGTGGTGAGCGGTGGTCCCTTCACAGGCTATCGCGAGGGCAAGGTGCGTTGGAGTTATCCGAACGAATGGCCCAGCCTACACGCCAGCCAGAACTTCTCGCCCAAGCCTCGGCACAGCGGCGATGTGATCGGTCCCTGCCGAGTGCTTGGCTATCCAGTCAAGGCATCCGATGCACGCATTGGCGGGCTGTGGGCCATCTATGGGAACTTCGGCAGCATCTTTGTCATGACCACCGACGGCCTGTTCGTGGCGGAGTTGTTCCATGACCGGCGCGTGCTCGGCCTCGGCAGCGGGCCAGATTACACCCTCGGGCCTCGCGATGGATCACGCGGCGTGTCGCTCGCCCACCTTAGCCTCACGGAGGAAACGTTCTGGACCACCTGGACGCAAACGCCTGACCAGAAGGTGTATCTCGTCGCCGGTCACGGGCATTCCACCATCACGCGGTTGGATGGATTGGAGACGCTCCAGCCTTTCCCCGCGCAGACCATCGAATTCACCGCCGAACTCGCACAAGCGGCGCAGGCGTACGCACTCGAGCAGGAGCATTTGCGGCAGGCAAAAAGCCGCGACGAGGGATTAACCATTCCGCTTCGCCGCGGACGTGGCGTGCCCGTGGTGGATGGACTCGATGGCGACTGGATCAAGGCGCCGTGGGTCACCATCGAGGGCAAGACCGAGGCCGCCCTACAGGTCGGTGATGGAAAGCTATTTGTGGCCGTGCGGGCAACGGATCCCGGCCACCAACACTTCACGCGTAACGCAGCCGACTCCAAGACGCTTCTCTTCAAGGGCGGCGGTGCGATCGATCTGCAGTTGGGCACCGACTCCACCGCAGCGGCCGCCCGAAGCAAGCCTGTCCTCGGCGACCTGCGTCTGCTGGTTGCAACCCATCAGGGCAAGCCCACAGCCACGCTTTACCGCCCCGTCTCCGACAACACCCGGCGCCGCGAGACCTTCATCTCGCCCGTGCAAACGGTGGCCATCGACGAAATCCTCGATGCCAGTGAGGGCCTCGCATTCAAGGAATCGCACACGGCGGAGCGCAGCTTTTACGAGTTTTCCATTCCATTGGAACTGCTGCGCCTCACTCCCCACGCGGACGATTCGCTGCGAGGTGATATCGGCTTTCTCGTCGGCAACGGCATTGAAACCACCGCCCGCGCCTACTGGCACAACAAGCGCATTACGATCGTCACCGACATCCCCACCGAAGTGAGTCTCCACCCACAGCACTGGGGGACGCTCCGTTTCAAAAAGGCGGAATGAACGAGTACTCAAAAGAGCGATTCCTCCAACGTGTTGAAGTCATGAAAAAGTCCCAGCCCATCTGCCTCTCGTCCATGGGTGCGTCCCGAGTTTCTTGGTTTCTATAGAGCAACTGACAGGCAGACGTTTCCTCCCTCGGGCACAAGCGTCCCAACCTCTTTCCCGTCGCGGTCGTGGCGGCGGAGACCCGCGTGAATTCTTCGCCATTTGGATTACAATGGGGAATGCTCCACGTTTAGTCGGCGCCCGTGCGCAGCCATGATCTCCCTATGAAACCCCACCTCCGATTCCTCGTCAAAAGCCTGCTCGCACTTCTCCTCTTTGGAAACGCCGTTTCGGCCGCAGAGCCCGGCACGCAAAGCGGAAACGCACGCATCGTCTTCATCGGTGACAGCATCACCGGGCAGGGCGGAGGCTGGATTGGGGCGGGCTACGTATTTAAAATGCGCGAGGCGCTGAGCGCGGTGTATCCAGAGTGCAAACACGATCTTGTGCCGCTGGGTGGGAGTGGCATGGGCGTGAGTGCGTGGCTGGCCCTCGCCAAGGACGAGGCAAAGCAGAAGCACGATTTGGATGTGAAAGGCGTGGAAGTTGGCACCGCGCTTTCGAAGCCGGCCGATGTGATGGTCGTGATGCTCGGCATGAACGACGTGCTGGCGCCCTACGTGAGTGACACAGATGCGAGCCTCGACCAGTGGCTTGCGAAATACCGTGAACTCGTCGGCGTACTGGGCGCGCGGCTCAAACCCAAGGTCATTGCCCTCGCCACGGTGACGCCGCAAACAGAGGATCCCGCAACCCCT
>JBIKSY010000237.1:0-6082 GCA_044348365.1 Chthoniobacteraceae bacterium | reverse complement strand
TACGTCTTCAACCTCGCGTGGCTCAAACAACTGCCGCCCGCGCCGAACCAAGAATAACCAAGCGCCTTCGCCGCACCATGAACGCCCCACTAGGACTCACTCGCCGCCACGCCCTCGCCACGTTCGCCGCCACGCTCGGAGGAGGCTGGGCCACCCCCATCTTTGCGCAGACGCCAACCACTCCAAAGCCCAACCTGCCGGCGACTCCCAAACCCTCGTTTCCAAAACCCACGCTGCACGTCTATCCCGACTACGGGTGGCTGCGCGGGTTCAATTATATCATGCCTTGGGGAGCGCGTATCGAGGACACCTGGTGGTTTTATAACGGCACGAAAATGCGCGAGGACATGGCGCTCGCACGTTCGGTCCACGCCAATGCAATCCGCCTGTGGATCGACTACAGCGTCTGGTATCGTGATCCCGAGAAAGTCACGGCCAGCTTTTTGGATGCGATCGCCGCTATTGATGAGAACGGCATGAAAGCCATGCCCTGCATCTTCAACCGCTGGGTGGGCGGACGCCACGACTACGGCGGCACGCACACTGAAAACATCCGGCCGAACATGCCGGAGCAACTTGACTACGTCCGTGCTCTCGTCACTCCCCTCGCAAACGACCCGCGCGTGTTCTGCTGGGATCTTTGCAACGAGCCACAGGGTGGCGCCGACCCCACCTTCAAGACCGTCAGCGAGGAACTCAGTCTGCGCGAGTATCGCTGGCTGATGGGCATCGCCGATACGGTGAAGAAATGTGGTGCCCGGCAACCGGTGACCATCGGCACGATGAACGGCACCAATATTACCTTCTACGCGCCACTCGTGGACGTGCTCTGCGCCCACCCCTATGCCCGTGACCGCGCGGGCTTGGAGCAACTCATCGCCGGCTATCGCGTGATGGTCGGCGAAGAAAAGAAGCCGATGCTGGTGAACGAGTGCGTGCCCGGCAGCGACAAGGACGAAGTGCGCGGGGAAACGCATCGCTACTACTGGGAAAAGCTCAGCGCCGCCGGACTCGGCTGCATGCCTTGGAGCATCCGCGAAGGACGCCACGTCGCCGCCCGCCGCGACCGCATGGACGGCAACGGTATCGACAACAAGGGCTACCACCCGACCTTCAACTCCGACGGCACCCTCCGCGCCGGCCACGAGTGGATGCGCGAGAAACCCACGCCTCGCGCCCCTTGGGAGAAGTAACGGCCGACGGAACAGACTGAAAAACCGATCCTGAAACAGAGGTTCTTCACCCTCTCGCAGCACTGCTGCCCCCGCTGTCCGCCAATGCACCAGATCACGGGGCGATGAGGTGTAGGGCAGCTGCACCTCCTGTGAGAAGGGCGGGGTCAATCCGTTGATCAAAAGTGGCCAGTTTACTTCCTCGCTTCACGGCAAGTGCAAGAAGGTAGATGCCGGTAAGTTGCGCTGCCAAAGGAAGGTTTGGAAACGTGCGGGGAGTCGCGAGAGAAAGATCGTCAGGCCAAAATTGGTGCCCGGGAGCCGCTCGAAATGTGTTAAGCACCCGCCGTGCCTCCGATGTTGACCCCGGTCCATGGGGATAATTGGGAGACCCAAAAATACGGATGAAAGCGTTCTCGGTGAGTGGGCAGGTGGCCCAACCTTCCAAGGTGGCGCACTTTTCAAAAAACTGGAGGGCAGCGGCCCGGTGCGGGTGATTGGAGTCCCCGAGCGCCATCAACACATTGACGACGAGAACGTGGATCATGAGTTTCCCGTAGAGACGGAGATGATTCTGGAGTCTTCTTCATCGTGTTGATTATCAATAATATGCTGAATCTGTTTGGCATTCAGCCCTTCGGTGCGTTTTTTCAGACTCAGGATGCCGAACGGCCCCACTTCGTATGGGCTGTCAGGTGCGAGGTTTTCCTGCGGCGCGATCTCACGGCGAAGGGCGTGCTCCACCATGGCCTTGAGGGTGGTTTTCCGCTGGGCAGCCAGCGCTTTGGCCGCGATCAGCAGGTCGTCCGGCAAATCAAGCGTTGTTTTCACAATATGGGTCACGATATGGGAATATGGGTCACTGTGAAGCTTCGCACTTTTGCAGGCAATTCGATCCCTGGGTCGCTGGAGTGTCGCGTAGGTCCTGGGACACGCGAGACCTCCCGGCCATCTTTCTTCCAGTGAGGCCCCGTGTGGTCGCCATTTTGGACAGTCCACAGAATCTGCAATCACAAGTGGTTCCGGCGTAGGAACAGTAATCTAGCCACGCCTCTCCGTCCGGGGATTTCCCCAGCAAGGCGGTGGCATTGCACGAAGAGGGCTCAAAAAGGCCCGGGGTCCGTCCGCTCGCGCCCAGTCTTGTCATTCACGCAATGCAGTCAGGCGCGAAAGCAAAATGCCTGTAGCGATGGGGCCCTTTTCCGGTGGACGAGAGCTCGAAAAGGGGTCAAAAAGCAATTCTCTCTTAATGCGCCGCGGCAGTGCGGCCGCCCACGCGACACATACCAAAAAAGCAAAATCCTGTCATTTTTATGAAATTAAAGATTTGGGCCTCAATCATCGGTGGAATGTGGATGTGCTCGTTCAACTTATTGGCGGGGAATCCTCCTGTTTCGCCAAAGATTGAGGCGTTGCATGCTTATCTCTATTGCTTCAACGATGGATCGTTCAGCAAGGATGTCTTTGCCGAAAAGAATCCGACTCTAACGAACACCATCATCGGCGAGGGTTTTGCAGGCAAGCCGACGCAGTCTACCCTCGTTACCGTCGAAGTGAGCGGCAAACCCAGTCCTTCTAAAAAAACGAAGCTAGAGGTCGTCGTGACAAATGAAAAACACAAGACGGTGGTAAAGAAGACGACGGACGTGACAATGTTTGATGCCGACTCGAGGTACTTCTTCGGAGTTTGGCTGGAAAACACTGGAGGTGAGGCGCTGAAAGTGACCGCTAGACTGTTGGATCAGCCAAACGCCAAGCCTGTTTCAAAACTTCTCCCTTTCGCTTTGGCCGAGTGAGGTTGAAGCTCCCTAGCCTTTTTTGGGGGGTGGCACCATACATCCAGCCTGACGCAACGTGTGTTCGCGGAAAGGGAAACTGGCAACGAGAGGACGGTGGTCCGTTTAATTCGCTCCCGCAACGTAGTCGGTGGCAGAAAGCGTCTGGCAGACAGGCTTTTTTCAGTGTGCACGCAGGGCGGCATCAAAGACGGTGAGATGGATTTTTGATTCACCAGAAGCGCGTCAAACCCACCGCGTCTTCAGAATGAAACAATCGGCCGGCCATCCCTAGTCCGTCGAGGGAACGGTCGATGGGTACCAGCAGCCCCACTCAACCGACGGTCTACTGGGCGGTCAGGCGTTCACTTCAGGCCTCACCCGCCCCCTCTCTTTTTCTCTAATGTCGATGCACTGAAACTCTGCTAGCCTCCACAGGTCACGCCTGCCTCATGTCAGACAACTCTTTTGTAAGTTCCCTCAAAAAACGGGACAGCAACCTCTTTCAGACAGCCGAGGAGACGGAGTCCGCCGTACGCGATCTGCATCTCTCCCAGCGCCAACTCCTCAAGATTGAACAGCGGAGGCTCGAAGCGGAGACTCTCCGACTCGAAGAGGAAAGGCGTTTCCGGCAGGAACTCAAACAAAGAGCCGAGCGCCACTGCGACATCCGCAGGCGGTTGGCGTCGCTGGAGCTCGAGGTCAAAACCTTTGCCGACGACCTGTCGCTGGCTCCCATGTTCGAAAAAAAGGTCGATAACATCCCTTTTGCCGCACTGCGCTTCGCCGTCATCCAAAACCGCTTAGCCACCCTCACCCCCCTGAGGAGCGAACTGGACGACCTTGCGGACATCCGCTTCTTCGGGGAGGTCGAATACTCCATCGAGCGCCTTGCAGCCCTCCACCCCGACGCACTCTGCACGGCGGCGGTCCTCGCTGCGGAGGAACAACTCTCCAACCTCGCCCAGTGGCCTTCCCAATCCGTGCTGGTGGACGGCGAAAAGCTCCGCCCCTTCCTCCTCTACTCCGAAAGCAGGGCCTTCGTCGAAGAACGCGCACAGTCACTCCCTGAAACATTCAGGCAGATCACCTGCATCGATGCCCTGCTGGAGGCAAAGATGGCTGTCGCACACCATCTGGCGCAGACGGAACTCGCCTCGCGCGCCTGCGAAAAACTCTGGCAGCGCATCGAACCGGTTCTGAGAGACCTCGCCGCCTCGCGCCTCGGCGAGGCCGAAATAGAGTTTGTTTCAGGGCACGCCCCCCCCTCACTCCATTCTCAGCGGCAGAACCTCTCCGAGTTGTTCACGCTGCTCAGAAGCCTGAGGACGTTTCTGGAACAGGCGGAGACCGCCTGGCACGTGGACAAGGCGCGCGTGCAGGATGCCATGATCCTTCTGGATGCCGAACGCTTCGGGGAGGCTGAAAAAATAGTTGCGGCAACCTCCAGTCGCTACTGGCAGGACATCCAACTCGAGCTCGCCACCACACGGCTGGAAAACGCGCTCGAAGGCGTCCTCAACAACGTCAGCACCCTTTCCAAGGGCAGGCCCGAACGAGAACTCCCGCTGCTAAACGACTGCATCGCAAAATTCTCCGATTCGGAGGCCATTTGTACAGGCTTGTCCCTCCGCAGGAACGCCCTTGAAAAGGAGATCAATGCCCGCTCAAGGACACGCAGGAAACGCCTCCTCGTATTTCTCCTTCTCCTCACGGTGGGAGCCCTTGTCAAAGTGGTGTCCATCTACGTCGACCATTTCGACTCGTTCTTCCTCCGGAATGAAGACGACACCTCCTACGTTCGCAGCAAGCAGGAAGCCGAGCGCATGGAATCCTCCACCTCCCCGGTGTCCCCCAAACCCGAGGAAGCTGCAAACACCCAGACACCCCCGCCTGCCTCCACCGCTCCGGCTTTTACCGCCACCGCTTCCAGCCAACCGGCAGCGTCCGCACACCCGGCGACGGCCTCGGAAGCACCTGAGGCCGCCACGGAACCACCACCCTCTCCCCAACCCACGCAGGCAGTCGCCACCCACGACGATCAACTGCAACCCGTCCGCACCTCAGTCCCCGAACCAACTGGGCCTGAACAGCAACTCGCCGACAAGGCCGCCTTCGATTCGGGCTTCAAACGCATCGCGGCAGGCGCCTTCCAAATGGGCGAAGCCGCGGACCCTGCCGTCCCCACCCGCACGGTTACCCTGGGCGAATTCCACATCGCCACCACCGAGGTTTCTCTGGGAGATTGGAAGGCGGTCAAGGCATGGGCGGAAGCGGCAGGGTATTCCTTTGAACATCAGGGTTCTGCGAAGGGGAATAATCATCCGGTCACCGACGTCAGCTGGTTCGACGCCGTCAAATGGTGCAACGCCAGAAGCGAGCGCGCAGGACTCCAACCCTGCTATTACACCAGCGCCTCACGTGATCCCTCCACAGTCTACCGAAAGGGCATCCTCCCGCTGCGGGACGAAATAATCGACGAGACCGCCGGAGGCTACCGCCTCCCCACCGAAGCTGAGTGGGAAAAGGCGGCGCGCGGCGGCATACCCGGAAGGAAGTTCCCAAACGGACACGTCCTCAGCACAAGGGAGGCCAACTTTGCCAACACGGGCGGCAACACCATGCCAGTAAAATATTACATACCAAACCCTTATGGTTTGTTTGAAATGGCCGGAAACGTCTCGGAATGGTGCGAAGACACCTTCTCCGTCTCTCCCCAAACCGACGGACTTTCCACCCCGGAGAAAATCGTCAGGGGCGGCGGCTGGACCGACCAGAAGCCCGACGCCTGCGGGGTTGCCTTACGCACGGGGAGTCCCCCGGAATCCACCTCGAAAGCCAGAGGCTTCCGCCTCCTGAGAAGGATTCCCAAAAACTGATCACGGGGATCATTTCCCGACATCCCCGAAATTCGCACTTAAAACGCAGGCGTCCCCCGGTGCTTCGCGCAGGGGACCATCCCACCCAGCGCCGATGCACCGATGCAGGTGGCGCTTCCGCCCTTCTGCAAAGTATACGCCCAGCGAACTGCATCTACCGGTAGGCGTGCCCGTGCGGCAGTCTTTCCGGCATGCCGCGTTCCTCGTCAACCAGCCGCCGCCACCGCAGCGCGTCGGAAATCCGCAAACTCCTCTC
>JBIKSY010000050.1:0-19811 GCA_044348365.1 Chthoniobacteraceae bacterium | reverse complement strand
CTTGGGCAGTTACCTGCGCAAGCTGAGGGCTTCCTGAGCGGCTAGCCGCAGCCCATTTGGCGATCAACTTTCATGCATAGTCCGCCGGAATGCCTGCGGGAGCCTGTGGCCATTCCCGTTTTTAGGTTCACCTGAACCCGGTTGTATCAGGCGAAGCTTGGTTGGAGGACCGATTTGAAAATCTTCTAAAAGCCGCCACGCTGGGCGAATTGCTCATCATGGCTGCGGCCTACATCAGCGAGTTGCTTGATCAGGAGCTGGCACATTACGCCGACGGGGATCTGGGGGAGAGCGGCTACGCAGAATACTGCGGCAGTGTCATCGAGGAGCTAGGTACGGATGACAGCGATGAAACCCAGATAGGAGTGTTTTGCTGGAACGTGGCAAAAGCTGTGCTGGAGGCTTATGGGCAGCGGCACACCTTTTCCGAATACGAGCTTTTGGAAAAACTCGAGTCCGAAGTGTTTCTGGACGAGGAGTTGGCGGCCACGCTGGAGAACAGAAAAACCCACATTTCCAAAGTCTTGGCAGGCTGCCTCTGCTACCTTCACGGCTGGTGCCGCGGCATACGCCATGGCTGAGCAAATGTTTTTCTGTGAAAGTAAAACCCCGAGCATGAGAAGATGCTCAATCGATCGAGTCTAGGGAGCGTGTCTTTTCCGCAGTTTCGGAGTGACGGTCCATCCGGTTGGCAGTGGCCGTTGGCCTACCAGGCCTTGGAGTCTTCAAAGACGGAACGGACCTTCTCCGCATGCAGCGCGGGTTCAGCCTCATATTTCCGAACGGGATGGCCCAGAGGACCGAGGGCGGAGGCGCTGAAAGTGGTGGTTCCGGACTGGCCGCGCGCACGCACCTCAAGCTCCGGTCCTTCTCGCTCGGAAAGAAACTTCAGAACCAGGGGTTCCACCTCCAAGGGAACATCCGCCGCAGCGGCGCGCAACGCCAACCGGACCTCGCCGTGCCAGAGCGGTTGGGCAGGCGTGCCGCCAGCGTGCAGGTCAAAGCGAGCGGCCCCCGGAGTGCCCAGCACCGAGGCCCCGTCGGTGCTCGTCACTCGTAATTGGAGTTTCCAGTCCTTTAGCATTGGGTTTTGGGAGCGGCCCCAATCCAGTTGGCCGAGGTTGGAATCTGTAAAAAGCAGCCGCAGATCGGGCGTTCCCACAAAATCAACGGCGCGGACTACCGCCTCGGCCGAAAGCAAGGGATCCGAGAGCAAACCCGACACCTTCCAGGAGATCTGCCCGAGCACAGAGACCGGGGCGCTCCGGGGTGTTTCCTTTTGCGGGTTGGGCGCCAGAGCAAAGCGCAACTCCAGCGGTCCCTGCCAGACGGCCTCGGGGCACGAAACGGCCGCTTCCAGCGTGGGGACTGGCGCCCCAGGTTTCCACTCAAGAGCGGCGGTTCCCTCGTATTTTCCGGATGCTGAAAGCCACGCAAGGCGGCTTGCCTTGAGGGTTCTTGCATTCCAGGCCAGATCCGCTTCTACCGAACGAAAGATGCCTCCAGCCACACCCACACCCCCACGGCGCAAAGTGAGCCCACCTGCACCAGAAAGCTCAGCCAGAGTACCTTTCATTTGCCACTGACCGTCCACGATTCCCTCGAGTCCGCGGGGAGTTCCCGGCAGGTGGCCAAGCAAAGAGAGATCCAGGCCACTGGCCGAAACGTTGCAGGTCATTGGAGTCGTGCATTTTAAAAGAGCAGCAAAGGAGAGGCCCGCCCATTGGTCCACCCATTCCTTCGGCAGAAAAGCATCACCCTCAAGGGCAGTGCGCTCTCCCTGTTGGATATTCAAGCGGAGGAACTGGAAGCCTTCCTTACTGGCTTTGAACCCGGTGCGCAGCTGTATCTGCCCATCTCCCAACACCAAACTTTCCAGCTCCAATCCTGCCGGGTTGTACGTCCCGGAGAGGTCGCCGCTTAGCGCGTTCTGCCAACCCGGCTGCGGACGGAGTGGACGCAACTGCAGGAAGCGGGCGCGCACTCGGCCTTCGTTTCCCTCGCTGCCGCCTTTTCCTGACCATTCCAGTTCCACGCCGCCCGCGTAGGGTTCGGGGCCGACGGGAGGCTGCAGCAGGGCGGCATACTTTCCGAGATCCCGCACGTTTCCATGGAGTTCCCCCTGATAGGACCAGGCATGCCCTACTTGAATTGTCCCCTTGCCACGGACCCAGTCGGTGCCCTGCGCCACCTCGACATTGAGCACCTGTACCTCGGACCCTTGTAGCTTAACAGCCGCGTGCAGTTCCTCCACCGGGACATTTCTCCAGGTAAGGTTCGCGCCTGAGACGATCAGGGCCCCTCCCAGCACTCCCCCCTGGCTGCGCACTGCTCCGTCGATGGTCAACCCTCCCGCCGCGTACTTAAACTCAGGCAGAAGCAGCGCGGAAAGCTCCGTTAAGTTCTCGACGCGCGCGGTTAGATTCACTCCAAAGTCAGCTTTCCACCACGGCGCCTCCGCCCCTGGCCACTGCATGTCTCCGTTAAGCAAAAGCTGGTTCTGGCCCTGCCTCAGAGAAAACTCCGGCACCTGAATCCGCCTGTCCAACAGCGTGGCCCCCACCACCAACTCATCCCACTGCCGGGATTCCCACTGAAAATTGCGCGCCTCCATGCGCACGCTGGCGGTTGCTCGCTCGGGGGCCGCGGGCTGCCCGCGAAAGCTGAATTTGCCAGCGACCAAGGTCCCACCAGCGGCCTCGGTGAAATTTAAGAAGGCGGCAAGCTGCGCAACTCCCAACTTGGCGAAAGTCCCGCTTGCTTCGAGCGGTACTCCAGACGAGGGCGGTCCCACCTGTGCGAGCACCCTGAGTTCCCCCCCGAAAGTCTGCAGTTCAATTTCCAGATCAAACAGCCCCCCGCTTCCGCCTTCGGCCTTGGAGGCGGAGGCCGTCATTGATTCCAGACGAAGCCCCTCCATCAGCGTCATTTCTCCAATCTTCAGGGTGTCCCCCTGCATTGCTGTCTTCCCTGAGACATCCCGGAAAGCGCGCGTCCAATTTCCCACCTTCACCTCCAACTTGGCGGCCTTGAGCACCCCAGGGGCAACCTCACTGATGGAGGCTGTAAAATGCTCTGACCGTAAAGACCAGTTGCCGGACCGGATCTGGATACCCTTCAACTCCAGATCCAACGCCACTGGCGGGGGCAACTGCAGAACCTGCCCCAACCGGAACCCCTCCAGCAGCCATAAATCCATGTTCCTTGCCACGCCCTTTGCCGGACCGGTGCCAATGTCCCAGTCTACGACTCCCCCCAAAATCTGGATCCGATCCAAAAAGCGCAGGTTCCATGTACCGCTTAGCAGCGGGCGCAGGGTCCCCACCACATTGCAGCGCTCCGCCTGCAGCCGGAACTGACCGCCTGCAGCCAGCGGAAGACTCAGTCGAATCCCACTCAAGACCACCGGTTCCCACAAGGCCCCCTTTTGTACGGTGACCTTCAATCTGCCCCCCTGTCGCAGCACCTCCTCTTGCAACAGGCACCAAACGGCTCCGCGGAACACCTGCGGAACGCTCAAGGCACACAAGCCAAGGATTAAAGCAGCAAACAACCGAAGCAAGGGACGGCTACGCTTGGTTGCGGGCGCCGTTGGCTTCGCCGGAACCGTGGATTCAGAGGACTGGTCGGTCACAGAGGCAGGATTTGTTTGGTCGATGCTAGCGTAGCTAATTTCACAAGGAAAACATGTCTTTTTGGTTTGCCCGCCCTTTGGCTCCTCCTCCGCGTCCACGCTTTCCCAATCGGCTGACCTAAACCCTCGCAGTGAAAACTTGTGATGCAGAAAAAGAAATGGACTTACCCGGCGGGACGGCACCGCCGGTTGCTGCGACCGAGACTTTCAGGCAGGCCGAAATGTGAGGTGCGCTTTCTTGGTGAAGCCGGCAATCCTCAAGATGCGTCGGAGTAGATGCAAAAAAACTGCTCAAAAACTGGGCCTTGGATCCGCCTGCGGAAGGGCCTGGCCAGACTGCACCCGTTACGGTCTTGGTAAAAAGGTCGAATGCCCTGAATTTGTGAGTTTTTTGTCAAAAATAACGGGTCGGGCAGGGTCGTCTATCTGTCCAAATGCGATTCCCCCTCCTTTTTGTTAGTCTTCTCCTTTTGCGTCTCTCTGCCGGCGTCACCCTTGCGACGCAGGAAGCCGGGGGAGGGCGCGCGTTGAGTTTTATCAACGATGTGGAGCCCGTTCTTACCAAGGCCGGTTGCAACACCGGCGGATGCCATGCCAAGGCCGGAAACGGACAGAACGGTTTCCGCCTGTCGCTTTTTGGCTTTGAGCCACAAGAGGATTTCGAGCACATCGTCAAGGAGGGGCGCGGAAGGCGCGTCTTTCCTGCCGCCCCTGAAAAGAGCCTGCTGCTCCTGAAGGCCACCAACACGACCCCCCACGGGGGCGGACGCAAAATCGTGGCCGGCTCGGAGGACTACCAGACGCTGGTGGGTTGGATTGCGCAGGGGATGCCCTTCGCCCTGGCCGGTGAAGCGACTGTGACGGCTATCGAGGTGAAGCCGCCTCGGGGTACACTGGGAATGCGTTCCCAGCAGCAGCTGACTGTTTCTGCGCGTTTCTCGGACGGGTCCAGCCGCGATGTCACGCGTTTGGCAGTTTACGAGTCCAACGACAAGGCGATGGCGGAGGCGGGCGAGGCCGGTCTGGTGAGCGTCTCGGACATTCCGGGAAACGTCGCGGTGATGGTGCGTTACCAAGGCCTTGTTTCAACCTTTTCGGCATCCGTTCCGCTCGGCGCCCCGATGGGAATCCTGCCGAAGGCAAACAACTTCATCGACGAGCTGGTCTTTGCGAATTTGAAGAAGCTGGGCATCCCGCCCTCGGAGCTTTGCGACGACTCCACCTTCTTGAGAAGGGCGAGCGTGGACATCGCCGGCCACCTTCCCTCGCTGGACGAGGTGAACGCTTTTTTGGCAAACAGCGCACCTGACAAGCGGGAGGCCCTCGTCGAGTCACTTCTGGCCAGCCCCGGGTATGCGGATTATTTCGCCAATAAATGGGCAGCGCTTCTGCGCAACAAGAGGTTGGAGAAAGGCACGCCCGCCAGCTTTGCCTTCCATTCTTGGTTGCGGGACGGGCTGCAGGCAAACCGGCCCTACGACCAACTGGTGCGTGAACTGCTCGCCGCCACGGGAGAGGCGGTCAAGAACCCACCGGTGGCTTGGTTCAACCAGGTCAAAACCCCGGAACAGCAACTTGAGGACGTCTCCCAGCTCTTTCTCGGAGTGCGCATGAACTGCGCCCAGTGCCACCATCATCCCTTTGAGCGATGGAGCCAGCAGGACTACTACGGGCTTTCTGCTTTTTTCACCCAGATCGGCCGTCGCCCCACCGCCATCGCCGGGCAGTCCGTCATTTTTCACAAGCGTGGCGTCGCCTTGGGCGAAAACAAAAAAACCAAGCAGACGGTCAAGCCTGCCGGACTGGGTTCGCCGGCGTTTGAAATCCCGCCTGACGACGACCCCCGGTTGGTCTTGGGCGAATGGATGGGTTCAAAGGAGAACCCGTTTTTCGCCAAGGCACTGGTCAACCGTTACTGGAAGCACTTTTTCAGCCGCGGCCTTGTCGAGCCAGAGGACGACATACGCGACACCAACCCCGCCTCGAACCCTGAGCTTCTTGATGCGCTGGCAGCCCATTTTCTCAAGAGTGGTTTTGACCTGAAGTCTTTGGTGCGCACCATCACGCGCTCCGCCGCCTACCAGCTCTCCGCCAAGCCCAACTCTCACAACGCGGCGGACCGGCAGAACTTCTCCCACTACTATCCCAAGCGGCTCAACGCCGAGGTTCTGCTTGACGGTGTCGACCAGTTGACCGGGGCGCCAACCGACTTTGCGGACCTGCCCGCCGGCACCAAGGCCATTGCGCTTCCCGACAACAGCTACAACAGAGCGTCCTATTTCCTGGCGGTGTTCGGCCGGCCGGAAGGAGACAGTGCCTGCGAGTGTGAGCGGGTGCAGAGCTCCAACCTTTCGCAGAGCCTCCACCTCATGAATGCTGCGGAAATGAAGGGCAAGCTCGCCAAGGCGGATGGCCGGGCGGCGCGACTGGCAAAGAACCCGGAAGACGAAGACAACTTGCGCGAGCTTTACGCCGCTGCCCTGTGCCGTGCGCCCCGACCGGCGGAGCTTGAGACGGCGCTGGCCCACATCCGCAAGCCGCGCGAGGACTCCGAGGGCAAGCCCCTAGAGGCCGGCCTCTCGCGCAAGTCCGCGTACGAGGACCTCGTCTGGGCACTCGTCAACACCAAGGAATTTCTCTTCAACCACTGAGCCCTATGTCCCCCCGTATCCTCGCTTCCCTGCTGCTGTGCGCCTCGCTGACCGGAGGCGCCTCCCGCGGCCTTGCCCAACTCGTCGTGCTTCCCGCTCCGCGTTTGCTGACGGTGTTTCCGATGGGTGTCCAGGCAGGAACCTCCATTGAGGTCACCATCGCTGGCGACAACATCGACGAGGATCCGAAGCTGGTCTTTTCCACGCCCAAACTCAGCGCTGAACCCAAACGGGACGAGAAAGGGGTGGTCTTGAAAAACCAGTTTGTGGTTCAGGCCGCCGCGGACGCTCCCCAAGGACTGCATGAGGCACGGCTCCTCACTCGGTTGGGTATTTCCTCGGCGCGTTGTTTTTCGGTGGGCGGCCTCCGGGAGGTGGCCCGGACCAAGCCGAACACGACTGCGGAAACGGCGCTTGAACTGGCGCCTGGCACGGTTTGCAACGCGTTCACCACGGCGCGTGGGATCGACTTTTACACCTTTAAGGCGGCCAAGGGCGCCCGTCTTCTGCTGGACTGCACCACGACGGGGATTGATTCACGCCTTACGCCGGTGCTGTTGCTCTCCGACGAGCAGGGCAGGGAACTTCTGGCCGAGAGGCGTACCGCCTTTATTGACTTCACGGCTCCAGCTGACGGGAAATACACGTTGAAGGTTCATGGCCTTACCTATCAGGGCGGGGCCGAAAACTTTTACCGACTCGCCGTTTCGGAAGTCGCCCCGGGCAAGCCAGTGAAGCGTCAGCCAGTGACGCCCGGTGTGAGTGCTGCCTCGGTCCCAACGATCGACCCTGCAGCCACTCCTTTTGTGGACGAAGTGGAACCCAACAACAAGGCGGCCCAGGCCCAGAGGATCCAGTTGCCCTGCGCTATCCGGGGGGCATTCGCCTCGGCCGGCGATGTGGACACCTACGAGTTTGAGGGCAGAAAGGGCGATGTCTGGTGGGTGGAGGCGGTTTCCGCCCGGCTCGGTCTGCCCACGGATCCGTTTGTGTTGGTGCAGAAGGTTGTCAAGGGGCCCGCCGGGGAGGTCTTGACCGATGTCGGGGAATTCAACGACATCCCCAGTCCCGTAAAACTCTCGAGCGCGGGGTATGCGTACGACGGTGTTCCTTACGACGTGGGCAGTCCCGACGCACTGGGCAAACTTGAGTGTAAGGAGGACGGGGTTTACCGGCTGCAGATCCGCGACCTTTTTGGCGGCACCCGCTCGGACGCCGGAAACGTCTACCAGTTGGTGGTGCGCAAGGCGGAGCCGGACTTTTCGTTGGTGAGCTGGGCGATGCACATGGAGTTGCGCAACGGCGACCGGGCAAACCTGTCCAAACCCGTCGCCCTGCGCGGGGGGGCGACCATGGCCTTCGACGTGGTGGCCCTGCGCCGGGACGGGTTCGACGGGGAGATTCAAATCGAAATGGAAAACCTGCCACCGGGGGTCAAGGCCGCGGGGTTGCGCATCCCGCCGGGAAAAAGCCAGGGAACGCTCCTGCTCACCGCCGCCGAAGACGCCCCGCGGGGATTCAGTGTCGCCAAAGTGTTTGGCCGCGCGCAGATCAACGGCGCAGCGGTGCGGCGCAACTGTCCCTCCGCTTCGATGGCCTGGCCGGTGAAGGATCATTCCGCCGAGGTGCCTGCGCCGAGGCTTTTTGCAGACATGCCTGTGTCCGTTGGTGGAGCGGAGCAAACTCCGCTGACCATCCTGCCTGGACAGGAGCAGGCGTTTGAGGCGGTTGCCGGGCAGAAGCTCACCATTCCGCTCAAGCTCCAGTGGAGGGGCGAATTTTCTGCAGGGCCCGTCAAGCTCAAGCCATTGGGAGCGGATTTTGCTGGGGTGGCAGCGTTTGATGTGGCGTCGAAGGCGGCGCAGTCGGAGGTGGTGCTGGACCTGGCCGCGCTCAAACTGACGCCCGGCGACTACACGTTCGCGCTCCACGGCGGCGTTGTTTCCAAATACAGCTACAACCCCGGGGCGGTGAAGGTGGTGGAGGCCGAGCAGCAGGAAATTGACAAGAAGGCGGCGCTTGCGGCCGCTGAATTGCAGAAGCTGACCTTGGCCGCCAAAGAGGCCCCGCCAGAGAAGGTCGCCGAAACGCAGGCGCTCACCAAGGTCGCCGGAGAAAAGATGAAGGCGATGGAGGCAGCCAAGGCCGACGTGCTCAAGCGGATGAAGTCGGTGAGCGATGTCGCAGCGCCCAAGGAAATCGTGGACATCGTTGTTTCGGAGCCGATTCGTGTCCGGGTAAAGGCGGCGGAGGCCAAATGAAGAGGCCTCCCGGAAACTACACCGCGGTCGGCTGGGCCGCCATGGGCCTTGGCGCTCTGCTGGCCGGAGTCCACGCAGAAAACCCTCCGGCGGCACTGGATTTTTACAAGGACATCCACCCCTTTCTGGAGACCAACTGCATTCCCTGTCACAACAAGACCACCGCCAAGGCAAAGCTCAATCTGGAGTCGCCCGCGCTGCTGCGAAAGGGCGGCGAGTCAGGCGCGGGAGCCATCCCCGGAAAAAGTGGGGAAAGCCTGGTTCTACAAAGCGCCGCGCACCTCGGGGATTCGGTGATGCCCCCCAAGGACAACAAGTCCGGCGCCGTGAATTTGAAGCCGGAGCAACTGGCGTTGCTGCGCTCCTGGATTGACCAGGGCGCCAAGGATTCCGCAAGGCGGAGCCAGTCCGTGGCGCTTCGGCCGCTCCCCAAACGCAACCAGCCAATTCATAGCCTGGCGATGACCGCGGACGGACGCTTTGCGGCGTGCGGCCGGGGCGACCGTTTGTTTCTGTACGATCTGGCGGCAAGGGAACTGGCCGGGGCCCTCGTGGATCCCGCGCTTAACTCCGGCGCCGCGCACCTGGAGATGATCCATTCGCTGGATTTCAGCCAGGACGGCAATTTTTTGGCCTCCGGTGGGTTCCGCGAGGCCAAGATCTGGCGACGCGAGCCGGGCAGGATCACCCTTTCCAAGCTGGAGGGGGCTGTCGCTGCCGCACGTGCTTCGCTCAGCCCCGATGGCAAGCGACTGCTGCTCGCGCAGCCGGGTGCGGATCTCAGAGTGCTTGGATTGGAAAAGGGTGCGGTACCGGTAGTTTTCGCGGGCGTCCCGAGCGATTCGGTGGGCGCGTTCTGTTTTTCGCCGGAGGGTGGGTCCATCGCACTTTATTTCGAGAGTGGCGGGGTGGGGATTTTTTCGTCGCTCTCCGGCAAGGAGGAGAAGCGCGTTACAGCCCCCGCTGGAGTCAAGGCCATCGGCTGGGCGGGCGACGGCGCTGCGCTGCTGTTGGGAACCGGGGCGTCCGTCCAGATCTGGTCCGTGGAGGCGGGCGCCTTGGTGCGCGAGATCAAGGTGGCGGGGTCCCAGGCCCTGGCACTCTCCAAGGACGGAAAGACGCTGGCCGTGGCGTGTTCCGACTCGGCGGTGAGGCTGTTTGACTTTGCCTCCGGGGCTCCCGGTCGCGAGTTTCGGATCGAGCCAATGAACGCTTCGAAGTTGGCTGAGTGCGAATCAAAGGCGGCGCTGGCCGCTCTGGATGCGGGCTTTCATGCGGGCGTCATCGCCCAGATCGAGGCGCAGAACAAGACACTTGAGTTGCACGAGAAAAAGGCAAAGGAGCGAATCGCTGCTGCGCAAAAGGCGCTCCCCGAAAAGCAGAAGGCTCTGGCGCCCGCCCAGTCCGCACGGGCGGAGGCAGAGAAGGCCGCCGATGAAATCGCGGCCGCGTTGAAGGCTGAGGCAAAGCAGCTCCCCGCCACACTGGCCAAGCACAAGGAAGCGATCACCAAGCTGGCGGCTGCCGTCACGGCGGCAAATTCGGCGGCATCCGCCGTGGAGTCCGCGCAAAATCACATCACGGACGGCGAGCAACAGCTCCTACAGATCACCGACGCAAAAACAGCGAACACTGCCAAGCGCGCAACCGCCGACGCGGCCCAGAAAGCGGCCGCGGCGCTGCAGGCGTCGGAGCTAAAGCAGCTCGCAAGCCTGAAGCAACCGGCGCCCGGTGGGGCGCCCCAGATTCGTGCGGTGGCATTCTCGCACAGCGGCAAGTTTGTTTCCGCCGTGTGCTCCGATGGCGGTCAGCAGGTGTGGTCCGCCGCGGCCGGAACCCTGTTGGAGAGTTTTTTCACCGGTGGCGCCGTGGCATCGGGCGCCCTCGCGGGGAGCGGAGGGGACCAGTTCGTGGCGTTTACCAACAACGGGACGCTGGTCCGCGCCGGCATTTCGAGGGCATGGACCCTGCTTAAGACACTGGGCGGCGGGGGAGCTGAATCTCCCCTCGTGGACCGGGTGTGCGCGGTGCGTTTCAGTCCGGACGGACGGTTGCTGGCCACCGGCGGCGGCGAGGCTTCCCGTTCGGGGGATGTGCACATCTGGGAGGTTTCCTCAGGGCGGTTGCAGCAGACCTGGGCGGAGCGACATTCCGACACCGTGCTGGCGCTGGACTTTTCGCCTGATGGAAAATGGCTGGCGTCCGGGGGGGCGGACCGTCTGGCGCGGGTGGCGGAGGTGGCCGGGGGAAAGCCACTCCTGACCTTGGAGGGCCATACCCACCACGTGCTTGGGGTCGCGTTCCGTGCGGACGCCCGTTTGCTGGCCACGGCTGGCGGCGACGGAGTGGTGAACGTGTGGAGTACGGAGTCGGGCGAGCGTTCCAAGAAGATCATCGGCTGGACCAAGGAGGTGACCGGGCTGCAGTTTCAGGGTGCGACCAACACGATTGTCACCTCGGCTGCCGACAACCAGGTGCGCTTGGTGAAGGATGACGGCACCGAGGTGCGGGCTATGGCGAAGCTCCCGGATTTCATCCATGCGGCGGCGTGCGCCCCGAACCGCTCCTGGATTGTGGGCGGAGGTGAGGACAGCGTGCTGCGGCTTTGGGACGGCGCAAGCGGGACGGAGTTAGCCGCCTTTCAGTCACCTTAGTTTTGCCACCCTTCCGAAAAAGAGATTGTCATGAGAACATTCCCAGAGAGTTTATCTGAAAGCAGTTGCAGTCTGTTGTAACCCCCCTTGCTTTATGATCACAGGTTCCTCTTCCAAAATCATTCCTGCCTGTTCCGGTCCGCTGGATCGGCGCAGTTTCATGCGCATAGGCCTCTCGGGTTTTGCGAGCCTAGGGTTGCCGGCGCTGCTCCGAATGCGTGCGCAGGCCGCCGCCCTGGCCACGCCCGGAGCGAGCGCTGAAAGGACGGCGGTGATCATGGTTTGGCAACCGGGCGGTTGTTCACACATCGATACGTACGATCCCAAGCCCGAGATCGGTAGCGAGTACCGGGGCCCCTTTAAGACCATCTCCACCAGCGTGCCGGGAACCCGTATCACCGAACTGCTGCCGCTGCAGGCGCGCATCGCCGACAGATTTACGATCCTCCGTTCCATGCACCAGACGGCCGCGGGCCACCCCGCCGGCTCTATGCAGATGCTCTCGGGCGATCCCGACACGCGCGACAAGCCCAAGCCCCGCTATCCGGACTGGATGTCCATTGCCGCCTCCATCCGCGCCCGCGAAGGCGGCCGGGACAATCCGCTGCCCAACTACATTGGGGTGAGCGGTCCGACCGAGTACAACGGTCCGGCCTATGTGGGAGCCGCCTATGCGCCCTTTTCGATCTCGGGCGATCCAAGCCGGCCGGATTTTGAGGTGCCCAACATCGGACTTTCCAGCGCTGGTGAAGCGGTGCGTCTGAGCGACCGTGTAGCCCTGCGCAAGAGCCTCGACACGATGGAGCGGGGCTTTGATACGCTGGGCGAATTGGGGGCGCTGGACCAGTTTGAGTCGCAGGCCGTCATGCTGCTGACCAATCCCCGCACGCGGGATGCCTTTGACCTGAGCAAGGAGGACGCTGCGACCCGCGACCGGTACGGGCGCAACCGCTGGGGGCAGCAACTGCTTTTGGCGCGGCGCCTCGTCGAGGCCGGAGTGGAGATTCTTACCAGCAGCTTGAGCGGCCCCCTGTGCGGCCGGGTGGGCAACTGGGACGACCACGCGGTGAACCACAACGTATTTGACGCATTGCGCTTTCGGGCGGGGGCGTACGACCAGGCGGTTTCCGCGCTTATCGAAGACGTCTACGCGCGCGGGTTGGACAAGCGGGTGCTGGTGGTGGTCACCGGCGAGTTCGGGCGTACGCCCAAGATCGAGTTCAGCCCCAGCACCGGAGTGGGAGACGGCAGCGCACCCTCGGGAACCACCCAACCCGGACGCGACCACTGGCCGAGAGCCTTTAGCAACATCTGGGCGGGTGGTGGCATCCAGACGGGCGGCGTCATCGGAGCGACCGACAAGCGGGGCGAGGACGTGGTCGAGCGCGGCTGCACAGCGGATGACTTTCTGGCGACGATCTACCAGCATCTGGGAATTGACAGCGCTTCGGAGACCATCAACGACCTCAACGGTCGCCCAACACGAATCGTGCAGAACGGCCGCCCTATTCCTGAACTGACCCGCAGGGCGTAGGGCTGGTGCTCACATCGCGGACGGAGAGGTCGAAAATACCCAGCCGCAGGCAAATGTCCCTTTGATGCCGGGCGCATGGGCAGTGGCGGGTTCGCGGTGGAAATGCCGCCGATAGCTTTGGCTTTGCTGCATTCGGTCGAAACAACAAGAATCCAAAAAATCATGCTGACGCTGAACGGGTTCCCCAAAACCAACTGCTCCGGCGTTTCACGCAGGGAGTTGCTCCAACTCGGGGGCGCTGGCCTCCTTGGTCTGAGCCTGCCGAAGGTTTTCGCCGCGCAGGATGCCAGCAGTCCCTTTCGCGGCGGGCGCGCCAAATCCGTCATTTTCCTCCACCTTTTCGGGGGGCCGAGCCAGTTGGAGACCTTCGATCTGAAGCCCGACGCACCCCGTGAAATCCGCGGTCCTTTTTCTCCCATCGCCTCCCGCACCCCGGACCTGCGGATCAGCGAACATTTGGGACGACTGGCGCGCATCTCCCACAAGTTTGGCGTGATCCGCACAATGACGCACTCCTACAACGACCACAGCGGCGCGGGGCACTACATTCAGACCGGCCGGCGTTGGCATTTACCGGTGGGCGGTGGCTTTTCGGCGACTCCGGAGGACTGGCCGTCCATGGGATCCATGGTGGAATACCTGAGCCAGCAGGCCCCCGGCGGGATGGAACGGGACACGACTTCTTACGCTGTGGTGCCCAACTGGCTGGGCCGTTTGCAGGACGTCGGACAGTACCGGCGCCCTGGACAGTATGCGGGCTGGTTGGGCAACGGGTACAACCCGATGACCACCCGCATAGATAAGCGGGACAAGGCCGACAACCCCTACTGGAGGGAGTGCACCGACGCCGAGCTCAACTATTCCATCGAGGGTTTGGAGCCTTTGGTACCCATCGGGCGGATCCGTGAGCGGGACACCCTACTCAGCCAGTTTGAGGGCGTTCGCCAGCGGCTCGACTCCGGGGAAGCCGATGCCCTTGACCGCCACCGCAAAAGGGCGCTGGCCCTCATCGCGTCCGACAAGATGGCCGGTGCCCTCGACATTCAGCGCGAGCCCGAAGCCATGAGGGACCGTTACGGCCGCCATCTGTTCGGCCAGTCCTGCCTGATGGCCAGGCGGTTTGTTGAAGCAGGCACAAAGTTTGTCACCGTTCACTACGACTGCGTGGACGGCTATGGCTGGGACTCGCACCTCACCAGTAACGACGTCAAAGGCCATTTGCTGCCAACCTTCGACCAGGCCTGTGCGGCACTCCTCGGCGACCTGGACGAACGCGGTCTCTTGGACGAGACCTTGGTGGTCGCCCTCGGAGAAATGGGGCGCACGCCCGTTGCCAATTCGAAATGGGGGCGGGGCCACTGGAGCACCTGTTTTCCCTGCCTTATCGCCGGCGCGGGAGTGCGTGGAGGAATTGTGTACGGGAAGTCCGACGCCAAGGCCGAGTATCCGTTGGAGGGAGCCGTTTCCCCGGAGGATCTGGCGAAGACAATTTACTGGGCCCTTGGCGTGGATCCCGAAATGTTTCTGAACGACCGCCGGGGCCGCCCGGTCCCACTGGTCGAAAGCGGCAAGCCCCTCGTGTCCTTGTTTGGCTAGGAGCGCCTCACCGGGCCGCGGATCCAGCCTCGTTTTTCCGCCGGAAATGTACCGCTTCGAGGACGTGCTGCGGAGCCTGCGCTGCCCGGATGCAGACCTGCGCCCAGGCCGCCTCCGCTGTTCCGTGCACGCTGATGTGGTCGGTTTTCGTGTTCAGGGGTTCCGACTCGGTGGGGACGGCCGGTCCGCTGAGCGCCGGCTTGAAGCGCACAAATATAACGGCGTCCTCCACTCCGGAAATGTCCTTTTTCCAGCGCGCCTGCAGACTGTAGGCAGCGCCTTTTTCCAAGGGCAGCCACTCACCGTCCCAGTCGCGGAGCGGGGTTTTGGCCGCCAGCTTCCCCGGTGGCGTCTTCATCGTCCAATGGTCCAGCGCCTCGGCGGCACTCCAATGCAGACGGAAATCCGCGTTCCGGAGTAGGTTTCCCGGGGCGTCCGCGACAAGTGCCATTTCGGGCAGGGCGAGGCCGCCGCCCTTGAGCGAAAGAACGACCGGAGCCGAGGTCGCGCCGGGAGCGAGCGCCACCAGTTGGTAGTCGCCCTCGGGGAGGTGCCTGAACACAAAGGAGCCGTCCGGTCTCGTGAGCGTCGAGAAATCCGTGCCCAGCAGCACAACCTTGGCGGGAAGCCGGTCGAGTGTGGGGTGGCTGCCTTTCTGCCAACTAACTGTCCCCGAAAGGGGCGCGCCGGCGGTTGGTTTTCCCGCCAGAATGCCCAGCGTGTGAAGCAGGTCCGCTGTCACGCGGGCCGTCTCCAGCGCGCTTTCCAGAACAACCGGTTCGACTGGTTCACGTCGGTCCGCATCCACGTCGGCCCGACAACGGGCAGCCCTCTCCTTGGAGAACTCGATGAGACCGTCCATTCTCGAAAGAAACCCAGCCTCGGCTGAGGCGTCGTCGTCTCCCAAAAGCCTCGGCCGGTATCCGGGCAGCTGGATAAGCTTGGCATCCAGCCAGTTTTCCATTTTGGAATGTGCCGGGCCGAGAAACCCCGCCGCGTGGGGCGGGCTCCCTGTGTCCGTGGTGAAGTGGAGCAGCGAACCAATCCAGCGGGCCGCATTTCTGGGGGATTCGGTCCGAAGCGCCTGCAACGCCCGCCGGAAAAACGGAGCGTAGGTTTGCCTTACTTCGGGGCAGATGTGCTGGCTGTGGGCCCTCGCCTTTGGGAACAAAAGATAGTCATCCGCGTAAAAAACTTCATCGCTGCGGATGAGGAGGTGGGAGCGCCAATCCGCCATCCAGACGTACTGGGTAAGGACGCTGGTGTCCTCGCCCAGTTGTTTGTAGATCCCGTCCTCCTTGCCGAGGGCGAGCAGGGCCGTCTGGGTGATTTCTGTGTGCGGTCCCCACGCCAGTGAACTGTGGCAAAAGAGGGCGAACGCGGCGCAACCGGCGGCCCCAAAAAGGCCGAGAGAGTCGGGACGGAGTTTCATTGTGGGGTGGGGGAACAGTGTTTGTCTCGGGGCAAGCCGGTTGCCGGTGCGAGAGTACTATTTGCCGGGGGCAGGCTCACCGGCTTCGTCCAACTGGCGCAGCACCCAGCTATACTCCGCGGCGATACTCTCGACAATATCCCCCGGGTGTACCTCTGGAGGCAGCACGTCGAATGTGTACGTTTCAATCTCCAAATGCGTACAAGCACCAGCCAGCACTTCCTTCCAGAAAGCCCGGTCCAGTGAGTCTGCGGTGGAGGCCAGCGGGGCGCGCGGGGCGACAAACAGCGGAACATGAAAATGTACACGCAGTTCCTCAAGACCGCTCTCGTTGGGCAGGGCAGCAAGGCCCGCGGGAAGGTCCGTCCAAGATTTGCGGGTGCCGTGCGGACCCCGCGCCTTGACCTGGTGTAGGTAGGTCGGCTCGCGGAAGGCCTGGAGCGCCTCGACTGCTTCCGGAGTCGCGGGCGCCCTGAGTGCGGCGCTGAGTTGAATTTTTGAGAGCAGCACTCCGGCTGAACGGTAGGCCCGCAAGGAGGCGGTCAAATCCTCGTACTGCAACGCCACGTGGCAGGTGTCAAAGCACACGCCCAAGTGCCGGTGCAGCAACTCGAGGGCAGCCTCCGGGCCCACCTGCAGTTGCTCGCGCAAAACCGGCACGGCCCCCGCAGGCAGGGCGTCGGCAAAAAAAGCGAGCGTTTGGGCCGTTGTCTCAAGAAAGCAGTCGGGCTCGGGTTCCAGACCGAGATGGACTCTGCGCCCGGTCCGCGCCTCGATTCGGGCGAGGCCCGCCGCGGCCAAGCCCAGGTTACGGGCCATCGAAAGCTCATCCTCCCGGGATTGAATCCACGGGGCAAAAGAGCCCGGCACGGTGCTGATGCTGCCTTCGTCCCCGGCGGGGAGCCAGTGCGCCAGGACCTCCGCGAGTCGCAGGGTGTAGTCGAGCCGTTCGGTCGTGCGCCAATCGGGAGCATATACGTTTTCCTTCACAGGCCCCTTGTGGAAGCGGCCGTACGGAAACCCGTTGATGGAGAAGGGATACAGTTTTTCTGTGGCGAACAGCGCGGCCCCTTCGGCTAGGGGGCCCGCATCAGCCAACTCAGCAGCTGCCGTCGCGCTCAGGCGCAACCCTAGACCGAAGGGCCCGTCCGCCTGCAGGGCGTTTTTCACTGCAACGGCTTTTTCCGAAAGGGCCGAATGGTTTTCCGCCCAACTCTCGCCCGGATGAATGTTCTGGCAATAGGTCAGGTGGAGCAGGGGATTCTGGGGAAGTCGCATGACAATGAAATCAGATACACGGAAGCCCAACGGCGGGCACGGAAGAACCGCCACCTTCTCCTTTTAGCAGCGGGGAATTTTCCCCGAATGAAGCGACTGGATACGTTCGGAAGGGTCCGTGTGCCAAGCACTGTGGAACAACCCGTTTCCACGGCTTGGGTTTGCCCTTTCTGTCGTCCCGTTCCCCAATCTCCAAGTCCTACTCGCCCTCTCAATCGTGCTTCGTGCTTCGTGCTTCAATGGCAAACCGTTAGATCCCAGAGAATTGTCGGCTTTTGTGCGAATGAAGAAATGAATTCCCATACAGTCGTTCGGCAGCGATAGTGAAGTCGCAATGCTCTAGAGATCAATAATTTATCAGCTAATATGCGGAAAAACTCTGCAATAGCCCACCGCCCCGACAGTTGATGCAGTCGTCGCCGCCTCAAGGGACGCCCCGCTGAGAAACTGTTTTTGTGAAGGAACCGAGGGGAAACCATTGCACGAGGACGCGGTTTTTGATACAAGTAAAACCTAATCGGTTTAGTCAGGTTAACAATAGGCCTTCCTAGCGCTTTCCCTTTTCCACCTAATGTCTGCCCCTTCTCTATCCGGCGAAGCTCTTGAAGCCCAAGCGGAGAACCTTGCCAAATTGCCCTTAACGGATGTCCTCCGCTGGTGTTGGGAAACCTTTGGGACCCTTGCCGCGGTGGGGACCAGTTTTCAGGGGGCGGGTCTCGTTCTATTGCATCATGCTGTGAAAGCAGGCCTGCCCTTTCCAGTGTTCACACTCGACACGGGTCTCCTTTTTCCAGAGACGCTGGAGACCAAGAGGCGCTTGGAGGCTTTTTTTGGCATTCAGATTGAGAGTCTTTTCCCTGGATTAAGCTTGGAGCAACAGGCGCTAGAGTTCGGGGACGAGTTGTGGAAACGCAACCCCGACAGCTGCTGCCAACTGAGGAAGGTAGAGCCCTTGAAAGAGCGCCTCGACACCCTGTCGGTCTGGATCACGGGGGTTAGGTCCGAGCAGGGGGCCTCCAGAAAAAAGACTGCCATTTTGGAGCGATACTTGTTTGATCCGCTGCGCGAAAGGCACCTTTTCAAGCTTAACCCGATGGTCCATTGGAGACGCGAGGAGGTTTGGGAGTATCTCAGAGCGCACGGAGTTCCCTACAATCCGCTTCAGGACAGGGGGTACCGCTCGATCGGTTGCCAACCCTGCACGCGTCTTGCAGGCGAAGCGGACGATGAGCGGGCGGGGCGTTGGGCCGGCTTTGATAAAACAGAGTGCGGGATCCACACTTTTCTTCCCGCCGCCCCCTAGCGCGGCGCAGACCTCGGCCTATTTTTGTACCTCTTCTCGCACTTCACCATGAACGCCTCCGAACTCACCCTGCCGGACTACTCCCAGCATCCCGCCTACGCCGCCAAGTATCCCGCCCCTGTTCCGGGCGGTTCGCCGGCCTTTTTCCCCGAAAAGGTTAGCCGCGCCGACGCTGACCACCTGGATGCCCTCGAGGCGCAAAGCGTCTATCTGATCCGGGAGGCGTTCCACCACTTTAAGAATTTGTGCATGCCGTGGAGCATGGGGAAGGACTCCAATGTATTGATCTGGCTTTCGCGCAAGGCCTTCGGGGGGCACATACCTTACTCCCTGCTGCACATTGACACTACCTACGAGTTTCCGGAGATGCTCGCCTACCGGGACTGGGCCGTGGCCTACCACAAGCTCAACCTGATTGTGAAAATCAACGAGGACGCTCGGGCCGGCACCGGTTCCTACGCCGAGCGCGGCCCGGTCGGATACGACACGGCCGATCCGGTGACCGTCACCCATGAGCTTAAGACCGCCGCGCTCCAGCAGGTGATGGCAGAGCACCAGTGGAGCGCCCTGATTACCGGGATCCGCCGGGACGAGGACCCCACCCGAGCCAAGGAGCGCTACTTTTCGCCCCGCAACAAGGACTTTGAATGGGACTACAAGGACCAACCCCCGGAGTTCTGGAACCAGTTTACCACCTCCTGCGCGGCGGGCGAGCACGTGCGCGTCCAAGCCCTTCTGGACTGGAGCGAGCGTGACATCTGGCTCTACATCCAGCGTGAAGGCATTCCCATCCCTCACATGTACTTCGCCCGCGAGGGGAGCGACGGTAAGCGCTACCGCTTCCGCTCCCTGGGCTGCTGGCCCATCACCGGGGCGGTCGAAAGCGAAGCTGATTCCATCGATAAAATCATCGAGGAACTCGCCCACACCAAAACCGGCGAACGGGCTGGGCGCGCCCAAGACCATCACGAGCGTAACGCCATGCAGAAACTCCGTGCCAAGGGCTTCATGTAAACCCGGAACGGTTCCGCCACCCCCTTCCTGCGCAAACCATACAGCAGACCTTCCTTTTCTCCTCTTCCATGTCCTCCTCCTCCATCCCTTTGCCTGAACTCCACCCCGCGGGCATCTTGCCCCCGGGTTCCCCGTCCGCCGGGCGGTTGCGGGTCGTGTTCGTCGGCCACGTCGACCACGGCAAGTCCACCCTCATCGGACGCATCCTGTACGATACGCACTCCCTGCCGGACGGCAAGGTCGAGCAAGCCCAGAAGGCCAGTGCCGCGGAGGGTATGGTCTTTGAGTACGCCTTCCTGCTCGACGCTTTGCTGGAGGAGCAGGAGCAGAACATCACCATCGACACCACTCAGATTCAGTTCAAGACGGCCAAGCGCCCCTACGTCATCATCGACGCCCCCGGGCACAAGGAGTTCCTCAAGAATATGATTACCGGCGCCGCCAGCGCCGATGC
>JBIKSY010000236.1:0-6189 GCA_044348365.1 Chthoniobacteraceae bacterium | reverse complement strand
CCCGTGAGTGGCGCGCATTTTAATCCGGCGGTTTCGGCCGTCATGGCGTTCCGCGGGGAACTGCCGTGGCGCCATTTTTTCCCCTACACAGTGGCGCAGTTGTTCGGGGCGGTGAGCGGGGCGTGGCTGGCACATCTGATGTTTGCGCTCCCCGTGTTGCAGGTTTCTGGGAAGGTGCGCGCCGGTTTGGGGCTGTGGGTGGCTGAGGTCGTTGCGACCGCGGGGCTGTTGCTCGTTATTTTGCGCGCGCCTGCAGACAGGGTGGGCGCGCTGGTCGCCGCTTACATCGGGGCCGCCTACTGGTTTACCTCTTCGACCTCCTTTGCAAATCCCGCGGCAGCGTTTGGCCGGATGTTTTCCGACACGTTTGCAGGGATCGCTCCCGGAAGTGTTCCGGCGTTTGTCGCGGCCCAGTTTTGCGGAGCCGCGCTGGGATTGCTTCTAAGCCGCGCGCTTCAAGGCGGGGCGAAGCAGGGTTAGGACTGCGGTTCTCAGGGGCCGGTTTTGAGGCTGTTCACGGGCACAATCGCGAGCTCGTTTGCGATGTGGCTCTTGTGGGTGTAGCCGATGTAGAGGTGTCCATCGTGCTCGACGGCGTAGGGATAGCTGAAGTCGGCGTTCGGGGAGGAGACGCCCGGGCCTTCCGGAAAAACCGAGCGGCGCACGAGGAAGACTTTGCTAAACAACGTCTCGCCCGGCTTGCTGACGGCGATGGTCAGCGGTGAACGCGCGCCTCCGGTGTCCGCGGTGGTGGTGCAGACCAGGTAACGCTGGCCGGTGCTCAGGATGCCCGCGTAGGGCTTGCTGGTAGCCATGGGCAGGTTGGACGGCGCGGTGGGTGTCCAACTGCGGCCGTGGTCCTCGCTTTGGGAGAGCAGTGCAAGGGCCTTTTTGCCGTAGCGGGAGATATTCAGGATGCGCCCGGCCTCGACGATGACCGTGGACTCGCCCCAGATGTTGCCCAGGTTCACCTCGGCGGGAATGGCAACGAGTTCCCACTTTGTGAAGTCGTCCCCCTTGCTGATAACCACGGCAGGGAGGTTGCCCGTCTCGCCGTACTGGCCGCCGATGCGGAGCCCGGCCATGCTCCAGTTTCCGTCCGCCATTTTCTGTGGTTCCTGCATCGGCCAGAACCCGCCGTCGACAACTGCTCCCTGCGGTTCCCAGGCGCCGGTGGTTTCATTGAGGAGATAGGCGCGGGTGTGAACTTTGTGGTAGAGCCGGGAGTGTTCGTGAAAGGCCCCCATGAAGGCCCACAGCTTGCCTTCGTGCGAAAGAAACACGCCGTGACTGACGCCAAGATCGTCCTCGCCGGCATCCATTACGACCGGTGGGTCCCAGGTCCTGCCGCCGTCCTTGCTTACGCGGACGTGGGCCTCCTCGGTGGGCGTGTTTTCAGCGCCTTTGTTGTAGGCGTAAGAGGCGTACAGACTGTCCTTGTGCCAGGCTAGACCGACACCGAGAGTGAAGTTGCAGCCGTCGGTGTCGGGCCGCGCTTTCTTGATCACGTGGAAGCTTGCGCCCTCCACCTGCGGCAACTCGGCAGCTTTCGGGAGCGTTTGCGTGATGTCCCAAAGCGGCCACGCGGCGGCCGCCAGCTTCGGCAGTGCGTGCCTCGCGGAAACAGGCCGGTAACCGGAGGCGATCTCCTCAGCACTAACGGCGAAGGGTTGGTAGGTCAGCTCGTCCAGAGCACCGTGGAAGGCCTGGCGCACGTTGTTGGCATCCCAGATTCCACCCAGCGTGACGGGGGCTTCCGTCGCGGCGATGGGCGCCTTGAGCTTTACTTCTCCCACGGGCTTTCCGTTGAGGAAGAGTGCCGCCCTGCCGGCCTCAACCACCAGCACGGCGCAGTGCCAAGCGCCCGGAGTGAGGGGTTCCGCGCAGGAAATCGTGCTCCAACCACCCTGGTGCAGGTGCGCCTTCAAGCGGCCGTCGGGCTCGATGGTGAGGCTCCACTGGCGTTCCTTGAGCGAGTAGCGGTTCTTGCCCGCAAGCACCTGCTGGCCGCCGGTCGGCTCGTAAGGATTAAACCACAACGAGAGGGTGAAAGCGGCGGACGAGAGTCCTTCACTGTCCTTGAGTTCAATCAGGGATTCGCCGTCGAGGACAAGCGACCGGCCCGCAACACCGGCATCGGTGCTCGCCTTGCCGCGGACCACCACCGACCCGTCGGGGCCGTCCAAAGACCAGTGTTCGGCACGGGCGCCGGATGAAAGAGGCAACAGGAGCAGGAGCGGGAGGAGGCGCTTCATAAGGGGAGGAGGGGTGCGGCCCGGTTCGGAGGCGGAGCAAGGATCCTACGACTCCCCGCTCTCGAGCAGCAAGGAGAGTGCTAGACTCGACTGGACATGTACTCCCACGCTATTGCCGGGAAAAGCAAACCGGGTAGAAAGCGTTGCATGCCCCCTCGCGCGTGGTTCACTTTTGGGAGGAGCGGCGTCCACGCTGGTTCGCCCGTCCGAAAAAAGCCTCCCCACCCCCCCATGAAAAAACTCCTGTCGCTGACCCTGTTGGGCTTGCTGCTTTCAAGCGGCCTCCTCCACGCACTCGATGCCAAAAAACTCGCCGAAATCCGCCCTGCCATGGAGGCTGCGGTGGCAGCTAAACAGGCAGCCGGTGTGGTCACCCTCGTGATGGAAAACGGCAAGGTTGTCCACCATGAAGCCACCGGAATGGCTGACCGCCAAGCCGCCAAACCGATGGCCAAGGACTCCGTTTTCTGGATCGCCTCGATGACCAAATCCATCAACGCCACCGCAGTCATGGTGCTCGTGGACGAGGGAAAGCTGTCGCTCGACGAACCCGCCTCCCGCTGGCTTCCTGAACTCGGAAAGGTCAAACTCGCCAACGGCGCTTCACCTGCCTCGCCGATCACTCTGCGGATGCTTTTAAGCCACACCGCAGGGATTGCGTTCCCACCGCGCAAGGCCACCGACGGCGCGGTCTCCCTAAAGTCCTACGTCGCAACCCTCGTAAAGGCGCCCCTGGCGTTCGAGCCCGGCTCCGCCTACGAGTACGGCTTCGGCCCAACCGTTGCGGGGCGGATCCTCGAAATTGTCTCTGGCATGAAGTACGAGGATTTCCTGCAGGCCCGAATCTTCAAACCGCTCGGGATGACGGACACCGCGTTTAACCCGGACGACAGGCTCCGGGCGCGGATCGCGCGCACGTACAAACTCGACGAGGAATCGGGGGAGTTGGTGCCTGGATACAATCCGTTCGTGACCAGTGACACATCGGTCACCCACATGGTGGAGCCTTCGGGGGGTCTTTTTTCGACGGCGCCCGATCTCGCGCGGTTTTATGGTATGATTGCGGGTGGTGGCGCGCTGGATGGTGTCCGCATTTTGTCAGATGCGGCGGTGCGTGACATGACCCGTCCGGTGGACGCAGGTGGCAAGCCCCAGCCGTACGCCGCCGGTTGGCAGTGCGTTTTGGAAAACCAGCGTGGCTCCGCCCTGTTGCCTGCGGGCAGCTATGGGCACGGGGGAGCGTTCGCGACCCACGGGTGGGTCTTTCCCAAGCAGGGCCTCGTGACGGTCTTTCTCGTGCAGAACGTGCTCGTGCCGGAGTCGGGCAAGGCTAAAGACGCGTTTCAGAGGTTGGCGCTGGAATCCTCCGGAATACCTGTCCCGGTTGCCGCTGCCGGGAAGAAGTAGGCGTTGGACTTGGGCGGTGGGGGAGCTTCAGGGTTGTGTGTTGGGTGGCTGATATTCCTTGCGCGCCCAGAATGTTTGACGATTTTACCAAGCAAGGAAATGGTCGCCACCTCCCACGCCGCACAAAAACGCGTCGCCGTGCCCAAGTTGCTGGTGCAGCCCACGTGCCTGCTGTTGACCGAGCGATTGATGCGAGGGGAGCTGGGCGTGGGCGAACTCTGGGAGCTGGTCGGGGCCGATGTCTCGACGGTTTCCAGGCACCTGTTGATTTTGCGCGAGGCCGGCGTGGTGGCCTGCCAGAAGCGGGGACTTCAGCGTCTACTCCAGGCTGGCGTGCGACAATTTCAGCGATTTCCTTGAGTGCTTAAACCAAGTCTGTCCCACCCCCGCTTCGGCGTGGGGCCGGGCGCGCGTATGTTGTTAGAAATTATGAATATCAAAGAGTTTGTAGAGCAGTTGCAGGCGCATCCCGAAAAGCATGTTTCCCTGCGCCTGCCCGACGGGGCGAGGGTTCCCGCCCACTTCCACATCACGGAGGTCGGGCATGTCACCAAGAGGTTCATTGATTGCGGAGGTACACGCCGCGTGCAGGAGACCTGCCTGCTCCAGACCTGGGTGTACGACGACATTGAGCACCGGCTGACGGCTGGCAAGCTGGCCGCCATTTTTGAGAGGGTCGGGGATCTTTTGGAGGACTTCAGCCTGCCGGTGGAAATCGAACATGAGCTGGGGACGGTCGCCCAGTTTTCGCTGGAGGGTGCTGAGTTTTCCCCAGAGGCGCTGGAGTTCCAGCTGGGCGCAAAACACACGGATTGTCTGGCGCGTGGCGTGTGTCTGCCCGGGAGTTGCAGCAGCGAACCGGAGGGCGCCGGCGGGCCCGTTGCGCCGGTGGTCCTCGTTGCGCCCGTTCCCTCCAATGCCTGCACGCCCGGCGGCGGGTGCTGTTAAACACGCGTGTGAAGCCGCTTGTCCTGATCCTTTGCACGGGTAATTCGTGCCGCAGCCATCTGGCGGAAGGTTTGCTGCGTGCGGCCGCTGGCGACCTGCTCGAGGTGGCCAGCGCCGGTTCCCAACCCGCAGGTTACGTGCATCCAATGTCGGTGGAGGTGATGCAGGAACTGGGAATCGACATCAGCGCCCACCACAGCAAGCACATGGACGAGTTTCTGTCCAGGGATGTGGAGACCGTCATCACCGTCTGTGGCAACGCGGACCAGGCCTGTCCGGTGTTCCCCGGCCAGTGCAACCGGCACCACTGGGGGTTTGAGGATCCGGCCCTCGCAACGGGGGCGAGGGAGGAGCGACTGGTGGTCTTCCGCCGGGTCAGGGACGAGATTAGGCGGGTGTTTGAAGCCTACGCTCTGGGGCGCCGGGATGAGACGGTTTTGGGCGTAGGAGAGGGAATTCAGGGGCGTGTTCGTGGCCATGTCAGCGTTCGATGAACCCTGACGGAAAGGGCCGTCAGTCTACGGCGAAAGAAGGCTCCTGCGGTGCTGTTTGTGGCCTGTTCACGTGCGCCGGTGCTCGGATTCAGCAAGAAGCGGGTACCGGAGCGCCGGATTTTACGGAAATGCAAAAATCCGGCGCCTTGAACTCTCCAGCAGATTGGGCGTTGGCAACGAAGAAGTGAAGGAGGCTGACACCCTGCCCTAGGATTGACTCGGTCGGCTTATTGATTTTGTCCGTTCCTCCCTTGGTGCCACACGGCCCCAAGGCGCAGTGGAGGCGTCTGCTTGACTCAGACCGTGGCTGTATCTTCCTAGTCCGCCGGACTTCCGCTGCCGTGGACCCGAATGACGCTTCCGAAATTTACGGATTTGGCGGCAGGCATCTCCGGAGCGGCAACAACCAGTCGCCCTAGTCGATTTCGATCCGTGAGAGGGCCTTGGAGCGCTTTCCGTTCGCCAGTCTGAAGACCAGATCAATCAGTTTGCGCACCTCGGGGGATTGCAGCGCGAGATGACAGAAGAAAACGAGTCTGCGTTTGAGATTCGTATCCACGACCTCAGGAAACTCGGGGCCCGTCGACTGTTTGAGGGGAATCTGACCTGCGGGCAGATTGACTGGGCGGAGTTCCACTAGGTGCTCCAGTTCAGACGGGATCCGGTCTCTCAGGAAGGCTTCCAGCAATTCGCTGCGCCGCTCGGGAGGAGCGATGTGGAGCAGTTTGCTGACTGCTTCGCTGCTTACTTCGACGCGTCCGCTTAGCCAGCGCGACACCGTGGCTTGGTCTGTTCCCAGGCGGTCCGCGAGATTTTGCTGCGTCCAGCCAGTTTCCTTGAGGAACCTTGATAGAAGTGTCCGGAAAAGATGATGCATTTGAGTGAATAGGTTAGGGCAATGAACGGGAGAGCTCAATTGCTTATCTGCTTTTTTTATAATTTCTTAATGCAGTTACCGCTTGAAGCGGTGCAGTAAACAATTGCTTGCTCGGGAGGAAAAGAACACTGAAACCGAAGAGAGGACTCGAGCGGGGGTAAATTATTTTCGCATAATGAAAGAGCATTGGCCGCCTGCTGAGAATCTT
>JBIKSY010000235.1:0-6235 GCA_044348365.1 Chthoniobacteraceae bacterium | reverse complement strand
TTCTCATTGACCTTCCATCCGTCGAGATCCCTGCCGTTGAACAAAGAAGTGAAACCATCCTCGGCGGCATAGGCCGCGAAAGGAAAGAGTGCTGCGGTAACCAAGGGGAGTATTTTCATCTGGAGCCCATAGTTCGAGGACTCTAGCACGCTGCGTCAATGCGATTCCCTCCGGCCGGTGTAAAACGGCTCCGCCGCCCCTTCAAAAGGGCGGCTGGATTTCTCCGGACGCTGCTCGACTAGGCCATAGGTTTCCCTTAACTCCGTAGGCTCACATGAGAACCACCCCCAAAATCCTCGCCATCGCCGCTCTTTGTGGAGCCACCCAAATCTTCGCGCAGACGCCACCCGCGGCCACGGCGCCAACCGCAGCAGCCAACGCGCCGGTGCCTCCGCTTCCGCCACAGGCCCCGGACATTGCCGCTCCGAAAATGGACCCAAAAACTGGCGAGCCCCAGACGGGTTTCATGGGAGCGCACGGAAAGTTTGTCGGCATCGCCAAGGAGAACTCGGCAAAGCTTCTGTTTCTTGGCGACTCCATCACGGCTGGCTGGGGCGGCCATAAGGCAATCTGGGACGCGGCTTTCGGCCAGTATTCACCGGCGAACTTTGGCATCGGGGGCGATCGCACCCAGCATGTGCTCTGGCGTATTGCCAACGGTGAACTGGACGGATTCACACCCAAGGCCCTTGTGCTTATGATCGGCACAAACAACTCCGGCACCGACTCGCCGGAGGGGATCGCCGCGGGCGTGACTAAAATCGTCGAAACCATCCGGCAGAAATCGCCGGCGACCAAAATCCTGCTCCTCGCAGTGTTCCCCCGGGGCGACAAAACTGCGCAGGCAGCCACCCGCGAGAAGCTCAAGACCGTCAACGGGCACATCGCCAAGCTGGACGACGGAAAGCGGGTGTTTTTCCTCGATATCGGGGCAAAGTTTCTGGAACCGGACGGCACCCTCACCAAGGAAGTGATGCCCGACCTGCTGCACCTGAGTTCAAAGGGCTACCAGATCTGGGCCGACGCAATCGCCCCGTCTCTGGCACAACTCATGCAGTAAAGTCCGCGCCGTCTCGGGCACAAAGTTGCTTCCCAGAGGGCAGACTCCGCAGTTGCCGCACACAGACAAATCTTCATGGATATTCTCACGCAGTTGCAGACCCGGGTCCTCACCGGCGACGGTGCGACCGGAACGCTGCTCATGGAACGCAGCGTCTCCCGGGAGCGGTGTTTTGAAGAGCTAAACCTCGTCAAACCCGACTTGATCCGCTCGGTCCATCAGGAATACCTGGCAGCGGGAGCGCAATTGCTGGAGACCAACTCGTTTGGCGCAAACCGCCATTTGCTTGCGCGCCACGGGTTGGAGTCTCAAGTGGAGGAAATCAACAAGGCGGCGGCGCTGCTTGCCCGCGAGGCGGGTGGCGATTCGGCATGGATCGCCGGCAGCGTCGGTCCCCTTGGCCTCTCACCTGAGCGATTCAACGGGGATGGATTAGACGCGGAAGCTCTTTTTTCAGAGCAGATCTCCGCCCTCCTTGAGGGCGGCGTGGACCTGCTCTTTCTGGAGACCTTTGCGGTATTTTCAGAGATGCAGATTGCGCTGCGCGTGGTCAAACGTCTGTCCCAGCGCCCTGTGATTTGTTCCTTTGCCAGCACCCCGGAAGGCACCCTGGCCGGAGGAATGCCCCTACTGGAAGCCTTCCGTGCTTTGCAGTCGGAGGGTGCCGACATCGTCGGGCTCAACTGTGGTCACGGCCCCCAGGCGATGCTGCGCATCGTCAGTGCGCTGCCGGCGGACCTGCCTCTTGCCGTTTTTGCAAACGCCGGCTACCCGCGCTTTAGTGAGGGTAGGTTTCAATACGACGCCACGCCGGAGTACTTTGCACGCATCGGGGTGGAGCTGGCCCGTCAGGGCGCAAAGCTCATCGGCGGTTGCTGCGGGACCGCTCCCACCCACATTGCCGCGCTTGCTGAAGCGCTTGCTCCCTTGCGGCCGGTCCTCGAAAAGGCCCCCCCTGCAGCGCACCCGCCCCGCCCGCCGGTTTCGGCCTCGCCCAGGGAGCCCTTGCCGCCGGCCCCGCCCGAAGAACCATCCCTTCTCGAGAAACTCGCCGCCGGCAAAACGGTCATCGTGACCGAACTGGACACGCCCAAGACGCTGGACCTTGAAGCCTACTACCGGGGCGCCCGGGCTCTCACAGACGCAGGCTCCGACGCCATCACCCTCGCCGACAATTCCCTCGCCATCCTGCGGGTGAGCAACCTGGCGGTGGGAGCGGCCCTCCATCAGAGGGGCATTACGCCGCTTCTGCACATCGCCTGCCGTGATAAAAACCTTTTGGGACTCCAGAGCGAACTGCTCGGGCTCGCGGCCCTTGGAATGCACCATATTCTACCGCTCACGGGCGATCCGGCCAAGGTGGGCGACCATCCGGGCGCAACCTCGGTGTACGACGTGACCTCGATTGAATTGCTTAAGATCGTCCAGCAAATGAACCAGGGTGTGAACGCCAACGGGAAGTCAATCAAACATCCCACCCGGTTTTCCGCCGGGTGCACGTTCAACCCGAATGCACGCAACCTAGACGCCCAGCTGAACCGACTGGAAAGAAAACTTGCCGCGGGTGCAGCCTACGTACTGACGCAACCCGTCTTCGACAGTGCCAGAATGCGGATGCTGGCCGAACGCACTGCACACTTTGGCGTGCCAATTTTTCCCGGCATCTGGCCCCTACTCAACGGGCGGCAGGCTGACTTTCTGCACAACGAGGTGCCCGGAATCCTGATTCCCGACGAAGTCCGCGAGCGCATGCGGGGGGTGGAAGGCCCGGAGGGACAAGCCTTGGGCATTCAAATCGCGAAGGAAATGTGCGAAGAAGCGCTACTGCACTTCCGCTCCATTTATTTGATCACCCCGTTCCTGCGGTACGAAACCACCGTCGAACTGGCGCAGTTCATCCGCAGCGAGGTCTGATCGCCGCGGTTGCGGCCACCCGGTCCGTCCGTGTTCGGGGCGTGCGCCCCAAGCACGGCCCGTTACGCCCCAAAGTGCGCACGAATCGCAGCAACCAACCCAGGGATGTCGTACTGTTTGGCCTCCATGTCCACCGAGAGCCCCAGGTCGCGCATTGTTTTGGACGTAACAGGACCGATCGAAGCGGTTTTGAGCCCTGCAGGAAGCGGCAGCTTCAAGGCCATGAAATTCTCCGCCGTCGAACTGCTGGTAAAGGTGATCAGATCGGCCCCTTCCTTCCGGAACCTCGCAATCCCTCCGCTGACATCCTCCGTCTCCGCAACCGTCCTGTAGGCCACGGCCTCGTCCACAATCGCGCCCAGCTTCACCAGTTCCTGAGGTAAAAGCTCTCTCGCCTCCTGTGCCCTCGCCAAAAGGATTCGCTGGTTTTCGATGTCCCCGACCTTTGCGCGGAACTCGGTGAGGATCGCCTCCGCCACATATTCAGAGGGCTGTAAATCCACTGCCAGATGGAACGCCTTCACGGCCTTTGCCGTGGCCGGACCGATCGCGGCGATGCGCACTCCGCCCATTTCGCGTGCGTCCGAATAAAGCTTAAAGAACATGTCGAAAAACGCAGCCACCCCGTTCGGGCTCGTGAAGATGAGCCAATCGTAGCTGTGGACGTCCTGGACGAGTTCGGCAAACGAGCGCAAATCCTCGGGCGGTTCGATCCGGATGGTTGGCAACTCGTACACGTCGGCCCCCAGCGCCCTGAGTTCCGCACTCAACACCCCCGCCTGCTGGCGGGTCCGGGTCACGACGATCCGCTTTCCACGCAAAGGACGCTTCTCAAACCAACCCAACTTGTTTCGCAAGGTGGCCACCTCCCCCATCACCGCCACGGCAGGAGCCTGAAAGCCCGTGTCCAAAATCTTCTGGGCAATGTCCCCAACCGTCCCTGCCAGCGTCTCCTGCCGGCCCGTTGTCCCCCAACGCACCAGCGCAATGGGAGTCTCCGCGGGCATTCCGTGCTTCTGCAACTCCGCGGTGATCGGGCCCATCCGCTCGACACCCATCAGCATCACTTTGGTGCCCGGCAGGGCGGCAAGCCTGCTGTAATCCAACGCCGTCTCCGGCTTTGTAGGATCCTCGTGTCCCGTAAAAATCGTCACCGACGAGGTAAAGTCCCTGTGCGTCACGGGAATCCCAGCGTAGGCCGGAGCCGCGATCGCCGAGGTCACCCCCGGAACAATCTCAAAATCCAGGCCCGCCTCAGCCAGCGCCTCGGCCTCCTCCCCGCCTCGGCCAAACAAAAACGGATCCCCACCCTTCAGTCGGAGCACCCGGTTTCCCGCCTTGGTCTTCTCCACCAACAAGTCGTTGATCTCCTCCTGACGAAGCGTGTGCTGGCCAGCCTTTTTGCCTGCGTAAATGATTTCCACCCCGGGCCGCGCCCACTTGAGCATCTCCGGGTTGCAGAGGTAATCGAACACGATCACGTCCGAAACTTCGAGCAACTCGCGCACCCTGAGAGTAACTAGGCCTAGGTCCCCGGGCCCCGCTCCCGCAAGGTGGCAAACTCCCTTGAGGGGGGCTTTCGTTTTTGAAGCTCGTTTGGATCCTGACATGGGCGCTTAATCTTGGGGTGTGCTTGAAAAAGAGACGCGCAGGCCTCCGCAGACCTGCGCGTCAGTAAAACATCTTGCTGCGCTTAGTGGGCGGAAACAAAAAGCCGCTCCGCTTCAGCCCAGTTTACGACGCTCCACCAGGCCTTCATGTAGTCGGGCCGACGGTTCTGGTAGTGCAGATAGTAGGCGTGCTCCCACACATCCAGTGCAAGAATGGGCGTCCCCTCGATTCCTGCCACTGCCTTGCCCATGAACGGGGAATCCTGATTCGCAGTGGAACCAATCTCCAACTTCCCGTGGTTGAGCACCAGCCAGGCCCAGCCGGAACCGAAGCGCGTGGCACCTGCGGTTTGGAACTTTTCCTGAAAGGCTTCAAAGCTTCCGAAGGTCGCCACGATCGCCTCGGCAAGCTTGCCAGAGGGAACTCCGCCGGCGCCCGGCGCCATCAGACTCCAAAAGAGCGTGTGGTTTACGTGTCCGCCCGCATTGTTGCGCACCGCTGTGCGGATGCCCTCGGGCACCGAAGCCAGATCGCTGATGAGTTCCAGCGCCGCTTTTCCTGCGAGTTCCGGAGCTGATTCCAACGCCTTGTTCAGGTTGTCCACGTACGCCTTGTGGTGTTTGCCGTGGTGGACCTCCATCGTCCGGGTGTCGATGTGGGGCTCGAGAGCGCTAACTGCGTAGGGCAATTCAGGAAGTTGATGCATAGGATTGTTGGAATAGAATCGGATCGGGATCTTAAGCAACCGCTCGGAGACTGTGCAATCAGTGCTTCCACTGCCTGTGCCGTCGCCCCGCGGAGCTCGAGGAAGCCTGTCCTAGCCGCGCGGGCTTGGCAAGCGCCCCTCCTTGAGTGACGCCCTCCGAACGAACCCCGGGGCCAGTCTTCCAAATCGGGAGCGATTTGCTAGTTTCCACAGGTGCAACCGTTCACTATCGGAGCGCGTTTTACCCACGGGTGGAAGTATGTTGATTCAAACTCCCCGCCCATTTGCCACGGTTCACGAGGGTTGTGATCGCCTCGGAGTATCCCCTTATATCGAGTCGGTCCGTCTTTAGTCTTGTCTGACAGGCCACCGATGAGGGTTGATTTAGAAATACCCATGGAAACGACGATTCAGAACCTCGGAGAATGCCAATTCGTTTCCCCCCTGACGCACGTATCCTTTGAAGTGAATTTTCGTTCCGATTCGGAGCGGATTCTCTTTGACCACACCGCCACCGATTCGCCTGTCCCCAACCCGACCAGCTTCGAACTGGCCGGCCCTCGGGAGAATCTCTACTTTGATCCGGGCAAAACCACCGCTGCCATAGTGACTTGCGGAGGTCTTTGCCCCGGCCTCAACGACATCATCCGGGGACTGGTCACGCAGTGCCACAACCGGTACGGAATCACCCGCACCTACGGGTTCCGGTACGGCTATCAGGGGCTGATTTCAAGATACGGGTTCACGCCAATGACCCTCAGGCCCGAGTCTGTTTCCCAGATTCACAACTTTGGCGGTTCTATCCTAGGGGCCTCCCGCGGCCATCAGGACATTGGTGAAATGGTGGACCTTCTGGAGGAAATGAAGGTCGACATCTTTTTTGTCGTTGGAGGAGACGGCACCCTCAGGGGCGCGTCCGCGATCGCGGAGGAGTGCAGCAAGCG
>JBIKSY010000049.1:0-20168 GCA_044348365.1 Chthoniobacteraceae bacterium | reverse complement strand
TCACCGATCCCGACGATGGCGCCCGCATGCCGCCCAAGAAGCCCATGATCCCCCAGGCCCAGATTACCTTGATCCAGCGCTGGATTGATTCCGGCCTGCGAGAAACCTCGGCCAGCAAGTCGCTTGTGGCGGAGCGGGACATGAGTTTCAAGCCGGTGTCGACGGCAGGTCTAAAGCCGGCGGAACCCGCGATGCCGGGGGCGTTACCGGAGGTGAAACTCCCGCCGGTGAAACGTCCGATGCAGGTGCTTACGCTGGACACCAGTCCTTGGGCTCCGCTTGCGGCGGTGGCGGGTCAGGACCACGTGCGGTTGATGAACGTAGAAACGCAGGAGGAAATGGGCCGGCTCGCGTTTCCGGAGGGCGAACCGCATCTGCTGCGCTTCAGCCGGGACGGCACGGTGCTTCTTGCCGCGGGCGGCCGACCCGTGGAGTCGGGCAAGGTGGTGCTTTTCGATGTCAAAAGCGGCAAACGGCTTTCCAACATTGGCGACGAGGTGGACGCGGTGCTCGCCGCGGACCTGAGCCCTGATCAAAAGAGCGTGGCGCTTGGCGGCTCCGGCAAGGTGGTGAAGGTTTACGACACAACCAGTGGAAAGCTCCGCTACAAGATACAAAAGCACACGGACTGGATCATGGCCGTGGCCTTCAGCCCCGACGGCAAGACGCTTGCCACAGCGGACCGCGCCGGGGGTTTGCATCTGTGGGAGGCCGCCAGCGGCCGGGTGTTGCTGAGCTTGAACGAACACAAGGCCTCCATCCGTGCGCTCGACTGGCGGGCCGATTCAAAGCTGTTTGCCTCCGCCGCCGAGGACGGGACCGTCATCTGGTGGGATGTAAAGGACGGGTGGCCGGCGATCACAAAAACAAACGCGCATCCGCCCGCCCGCAAGCCGGGCACATACGGCCGGATCGCCAACGGCGTGTTGGTGGCGCGTTTCGATCACGAAAGCCGCCTGTGCACCGCGGGCCGGGACCAGACCGTTCGTCTTTGGGATCCCCAGGGGAAGGAGATCCAGTCCTTCGCAGTGGCCGAGGCCCAACCCCTGAGCGCGGCGCTTTCCTTCGACGGCAAAAAAGTCATCGGCGGCGACACCGCCGGGCGGGTGCACTTCTGGAATGTGGAGCCGAAGAAATGAGGTTCTCCAAAGCGGTGCCGCACGTGTTCTTTCCTTTTAAAGCCAACAGTAAAAAATCAACCAAGCCATCATGAACCCCTCCAAATCACACACCGCCGGCTGCTCCGGTTTCCGCGCCATGCCACGTCGGGAAGCCATTCAGGCGGGCGTGCTCGGCGCGCTCGGTCTTTCCATGGGCGACCTCTTTCGCCTGCAGGCGGCTGACAAGGCTGAGATGACGATCGAAGCAGGCAAAAAGCTCAAGGCGCGCGCCCAGAGTGTCATCCAGATTCACCTGCCCGGCGGTTTTCACCAACAGGAGTCTTTTGATCCGAAGCCCGAGGCGCCCATCGACATCCGCGGCTCCTTTGGCGTGACCAAGACCAAAACCGGCGAACTCCTCGCCGACACCTTCCCGCAACTGGCGCGGATCACGGACAAGCTAACCCTCCTGCGCAGCGTGGTGGGCAAGGTGCCGGACCACGGCATCGCCAATTACCACCTCTTCACTGGCTACACTCCCACGGCTGTCATTGACTACCCGCAGATGGGCTCCATCGTCTCGCACGAACTGGGCCAGCGCGGCGAGCTCCCGCCCTACGTGGCGATCCCCAACAAGAACGCTTTCGGCGGCTCCACGGGCTTTCTGAGCAGCGCATACGGGCCGTTTGAATTAAACGCAGATCCGGGAGCCGAAAATGGCTACCAGGTGCGTGACTTCTCGATTCCAAAGGACGTTTCGCTGGAGCGCTTCGACAGGCGGCAGACGGCGCGGCAACTGGTGGAAAAGCGCCTGCGCGCACTGGAGGCCGACCCGGAGCTGCTCGGGACGATGGACGGCTTCTACAAGCAGGCCTACACCATGCTCACCAGCGAAAAGGCGCAGGCCGCTTTCACGCTGGACCGGGTGACCGACGCGGACCGGCAACTCTACGGCAGCCAGATTACGGGAGAGCTCAAGGGGCCGGATGGAAAATACCATAAGAAAGGGTTGGCCGAAAGGCTCCTCGTCGCGCGCCAACTCGTGGAGACGGGAGTGCGTTTTGTGACCGTCCAGTACGGCGCCTGGGACTGCCACGTGGACGTCAAAAAAAGCACGCTGGACCAGATGCGCCCGCTGGACGCGGCGATCGCCGGGCTCATCACGGACCTCGACCAGCGCGGACTGCTCGATAGCACCATCGTCTGGGTGACCACCGAATTCGGCCGCACGCCCAAGATCAACAAGGACTCCGGGCGCGACCATTTCGCCCGTTGTTACTCCATGCTGGTCGCCGGCGGCGGTTTCACCCGCGGGCAGGTGTACGGCGCGAGTGACTCCACGGGCGCGGAGCCCATGACGGACGCGCTGCCGCTCGAGGACCTGCTCTTCACAATCTACCACCAGCTGGGCATTGACGCGGACAAGGAGTTGCTGGCCTTCGGCACGCGCCCCATCGAGATCGTCAAAGCCGGGAAGCTCGTCCCGGGCCTGCTGGTCTAAGCTTTGCGGTGCGGCGCGCAAGCGGCTTGGCGGGGTTCCTGCCCGCCGCCGCCCGGTTGCCCGGAAACCTTCCTTCGCCGGCCCTTTTTCCTCCCCTGAATGTCCCGCCTTTTTTTCATCCTTGGAGTCACTCTCGCATGCGCCGCGCCGGTGCATGCACTCAAGCTGGTGGAGAGCATCACTCCTCGGATCGGGCAGCGTGGGACCACTGTGGAGGTTTCCATCCGGGGGATGGACCTCGCGGACCCCAGGGAGGTGATCTTTGACGAACCGGGCATCCGCGTCGTCGCCATTGAACCCATGGTAAAACTCACCAGCCCAAGGGAATATCCGGGTTTCCGGATGAACCAGGAGGTGAAGTGTCGTTTTGAGATCGCGCCAGACTGCGCGCCGGGCGAGCACCGGTTTCGTTTGCGTACCGCCACCCAACTCTCGCACCTGGCTACTTTTCACGTCACGCCCTTTGCCGTGGTGGATGAAGCGGAGCATGCCGGCGGCAAAATGGCGCTCAACGACACGCCTGCCACTGCGCAGGCCGTGCCACTCAACGTCACGATCCGTGGCGTCATCAACAGCAGCGCAAGCGGCGATGTAGATCTCTACCGGGTTCCCGCCAAGGCCGGCGAACGGCTTTCGGTGGAGGTGGACTGTGTGGGTTTGGCTGATGCGTCCGGCGGCGGCTCTCACTGGGATCTCGCTGCGCGGGTGCTGGATGCAGCAGGTCGCGAAATTGCCGCTAACGACGAAAACCCGCTGCACGTGCAGGACCCGCTGCTCAGCGTCAAGCTGCCTGCCGAAACCGGTGACCATGTGTTTGTGGAAGTCCGCCGGTCCATCTTTGACCGCAACGAGGTCCCCTATGCGCTGCACATCGGCGGATTCGAGCGACCGCTCGCCGTTTACCCAGCGGGTGGGCCGCCGGGTGAAAAGCTTGTGGTGAAGCTTTTGGGAGATCCAGCGGGAGACCGGTTGACTGAGATCTCCACGCCGGCGAAACAAGGCGCCTTTGACTATTTCGGAGATGCGCCCTCCGCTTTGCCGATGCGCTCCTTTGCGGCGCCCAATGTCCTTGAGGAGCGTGTCGCGGCTGAGACCCCGGTGCCGCTCCCGGCGGCGCTCAACGGGATTCTTGCCAAGCCCGGCGAACTGGATTGGTTTCGAGTGAAGGTCAAAAAGGGCGAACGTTTTCGGGTGCGCGCTTACGCGGCCACGCTTGGATCGCCTTTGGACCTTTTCTTAAACATCCGCAAGGACGCCGATGCCCAACCCGAGATAAGCGGTGACGATTCCTTTGGCAGGGGGTTGGCCGACCGTGATATCCGCGGCCCCACCCCGCGCTCGGGGACGTGTTTAAAGGACTCGTTCGATCCCTCCCTGATCTGGGAACCGAAGTCGGACGGGGAGTATTTTATCGAGGTTGGTGCCAACGACGGCGCGGGCCCAACGGCCGTTTATCGGATCGAAATTATGCCGCCGCCTGATTCCGTTTTCACCTTGCTGCAGGCCCGGGACCGAAACACCTGGTCGGAGCATGTCGGCTACACCGGCCTCTGTGTACCCCAGGGCAATCGCTGGACGGTGAACGTGAGCCTGCCGACGGGCCAGGGTACGCTCTTCAACGGCGACATGGAGATCGTGGCGCGCGGCCTGCCCCCGGGCGTTTCCTTGGCAAACACCCGGATCACCGGCGAGGAATATGCCGCCCGCCAGGCCGCCTCGAGCTACAGTCTCGCGGAATGGCCGCTTGAATTCATCGCTGCACCGAATGCCAAACCGTGCTGCGCGCTGATCACGTTGGACGTGCAATCAACCGATCCCGCGAAGAAAATCGAGACGGCATCCATGCAGTGGTTTCCGTTTCTGAACTCAAGCGGGGGCGATGCGTGGCGGGCGGTGAAAACGGAGCGCTACATCATGGCGGTGACAGATCCCGCGCCGTTTTCGATCACCTTGCTGGCGCCTTCAGGACCGCTTGTCCGCGGCGGTGAACTGTCCATTCCAGTCAAAATTACCCGCAGTCCCGGGTTTGTTGAACCTATCGATTTTGTGTGTGAGAACGCCCCGGTCGGCGTCACCTATCAACCCGCGGAAACCGTCCCCAGCGACCGGAGCGAGGCCGTTTTGCACGTGACTGCGGGGGCCTTGGCGCGGCTTGGTAGCGGCCCGCTTTCAGTCGTCGCGTTCACGCGCCGGATTACGAATCCACATGCCGGCCACGGGGGCGCTGGGGAAATCCGGATTTCGGCACCGCTCATTCCAATCACGGTTGCCGAGCCCTACCTTTCACTGAGCAGCGGGCCCACCAGCATCCGTAGGGGCGGTACGGTGGAGTACCGCTGGACCGTGGCTCCCAAGAGTCCCTTTGTGGGAGAGGCGGTTGTCAACCTCCTTGGGCTGCCCAAAGGAGTCCGTGCTCAAGGACAGCCCCCGCAGATCACGGCCGCCGATACGGAAGTGGTTTTTCAACTTCACGCCAGCGACGAAGCGCTGCTCGGCCTCACCACCGGTTTGGAGTGTGAGATCACCGTCCACGCCGACGGTCAGGAAATCCGCCAGCGCAGCGGCAAAGGCAGCCTGCGAATCGACCCCGCCCTCTGAGGCCATCTTGCCCTCCACTACTCCAGCCACGCATTCCCCGATGAACCGTCTCGCATTCCACTTTTCCCTGCTTCTTGCGTTTGCAGCCTTCTCGCCGCTCCAGGCGGGTGCGATGCTCAAGCACATTGAGCGCGTGACACCCCGCATCGCGCAGCGCGGCACGACGGTGGGGGTTGTCATCCAGGGGGCGCATCTCGATGAGCCCAAGGAGATTATTTTCGACCGGCCCGGCATTCGCGCCTTCGCGCTCGAGCCGGTGGCAAAGCTGCCACATTCGAGAAGCCTCATGCACGGCGGACGGATCGAGCAGGAGTTCCGGTGCCGTTTCGAGATCGCACCGGACTGCCCGCCCGGCGAGCACCGTTTCCGTCTGCGCACCGCCACGCAGCTCTCCTCGCTCGCCACCTTTCACGTCTCGCCCTTTGTCACCGTGGACGAAAAGGAGGGGAACGACACGCCTGCCACCGCCCAGAATGTCCCCTCCAATGTCACCGTGCGCGGCAGGGTGGTGGGCAGCGCACGGGGTGACACGGACGTCTACCGCGTGCCCGCCAAGGCCGGGGAACGCCTCTCGGTCGAGGTGGATTGCGTGCGCCTCGCCGATGTGCACTACGGCGACTCCGAGTTTGACCTCGCCGTGCGGGTGCTCGACGCCGCGGGCCGCGAGCTGGGCGCAAACGACGAGAACCCCTTGCATGCGCAGGACCCGCTGCTGAGCGTCAAGCTCCCTCCCGAGACGGGAGATCATGTGTTCGTCGAGGTGAGCCGTTCAGTATTTACCGGGGGCGAGGTCGATTACGCGCTGCACATCGGGAGCTTTGAACGGCCGTTGGCGGTGTTTCCGGCGGGAGGGCCCCCGGGCGAGCGGCTGTCCGTGAAACTCCTCGGGGATCCGTTGGGTGAAAGGCAAGCCGAGGTGACCGTGCCGGTGCAAACAGGTGACTTTGACTACCTCGGCGACGCGCCCTCCTCGCTCCGTTTACGCTCCTTTGCCGCCCCGAACGTGCTCAGGCATCCGGGCACATCAGAGACCCTGGTCCCCCAGCTCCCAGCGGCGCTTAACGGCATTCTTTCCCAGGTTGGTGAGGCGGACCGGTACCGCGTCTCCGTCAAAAAGGGCGGGCGCTACCGGGTGCGGGTGCTGGCCTCCGGGCTGGGTTCGCCGCTGGATCCTGCCTTGAGCATTCGCAAGGCGGATGAAACGGCCACCGAAATCACGGGAGATGACGCCGACCTGAAACTGCCCGACCGCAGTGTGAGGGACATTTTTGATCCGACAGTGGTCTGGGAGCCCAAGACCGACGGGGACTACCTCGTTGAGATACGCGCCAACGACGGGGCCGGGCCGACGGGCGTCTACCGGATCGAAATCGACACGCCCCCGGATGTGGTGTTCGCCCAACTGCGCAGTGTGGCGTTTGACGGGGCGGAGACTGGTCGCTTCACCAGCCTCACCGTGGCGCAGGGCGGCCGGTGGACATTTAATCTCAGTCTGCCGACCGGCCTTGGAACCCTTTTCAAGGGGGAGCTGGAGGTGTTCGCCGAAGGGCTGCCTCCGGGCGTTTCGCTCGCCAATACACGCGTCCCCGGGGGGAGTGTCGTCTGGCCGGTGCAGCTCATTGCCGCGCCGGACGCCAAGCCGGGTGGCGCCGTGGTCACCCTCGGGGTGCGGTCCACAGACCCGGCCGCGCCCATCGAAACGGCTTCGATACAACGCGTTCCCTTCATCAACCACTCCGGCGGGAACAACTGGCGGACGGTGCTCCTTGACCGGTTCATCATGGCGGTTACTGATGAGGCTCCCTTCAGCATTGAGTTGGTGCAGCCGCCCATCCCGCTGGCGCGCGGCGGGGAACTCGCGATTCCGGTAAAAATTACGCGCCGCCCCGGGTTCAATGAGCGGATCGATTTCAAGGCGGATTTTGGTGCTTCGGGGGTGGTTCTTCCACCCGCGGAAACCGTCCCGGCCGACGGCACCACGGCGGTGCTGCGCATTTCAGCGGCGGCCTCCGCCCAACTCGGCAGCGGACCACTTTCGGTGATCGCCACCACCCTGCGCGAAACCAATTCCTACCTCGGCACCGGCGAGATCCGCGTGGCCGCGCCCGTGCTGAACCTCACCATTGCCGAGCCCTATCTCACCCTGAGCAGTGGGCCTGCCAGCGTGCGCCGCAGCGGCAGGGCGGAATACCGGTGGGCCGTGACCCCAAAGAGTCCGTTCGAGGGGGAGGCCGTGGTGCAACTGCTGGGACTGCCAAAGGGGGTCAGCGTACGCGAGCCGCTGCCTCGGATTTCGGCCCTCGCTAAGGAGGTGGTCTTTGAACTCGAGGCGAGCGATGAAGCGCTGCTCGGGCCGGCGACCGGCTTGGAATGCGAGATCACCGTGCGCGCCGCCGGCCAGGAAATCCGCCAGCGCACCGGCAAAGGCAACCTGCGCATCGACCCTAAACTTTAAGACCCACATGACACGTCTCATCGCAATCCTCATCCTGCTGTTGCCCACAACGCTTCTCGCGGAAAAGATCCCCAGCTTCCGGCAGGACGTCATGCCGGTCCTGTTTCGAGCCGGCTGCAATGCGGGGACCTGCCACGGCGCCGCCAAGGGCAAGGACGGCTTCATGTTGTCACTCTTCGGCTATGATCCCGCCGGCGACTACCACCGCATCGTCAACGACATCGCCGGGCGCCGCATCAACCTGGCCGCGCCCGAACGCAGCCTGTTTTTGCTCAAGGCCATCGGAAAGGTCCCCCACACGGGGGGCGACCTCTTTGCAACCGACAGCCCCTACTACGGCGTCCTGCGTGACTGGATTGCGGCGGGCGCGCCCGATGATGCGCAGGACGTCCCCGACACCACCGGACTGGAACTCGCCGAGGAACGCCTCGTTTTTGAGGGCAAGACCATCCACGCCCAACTCCGGGTCCGCGCCCGGCAGAGCGACGGCTCCACGCGGGATGTCACCAACCTTGCCCGCTACCACTCCAACAACCCCACCGTGGCCGGCATCGACGAAAACGGGCGGGTCAGTGCGGGTGCGGCAGGGGACACGCACGTGTTTGCCCGCTACAGCCGGTTTGCCATCGGCGCCGGTGTGACGGTCTTGAAGGCCGACAACTTTGTGTGGCCCAACACACCTGCGCACAACTACATCGACACGCATATTTTCGAGAGGCTCCAAAAGCTGAGGATCGCCCCGTCCCAACTCTGCGATGACGAGACCTTCCTACGGCGCGTGACCGTGGACCTCGCCGCCCGCCCGCCCACCCCCGAGGAGTACCGCGCCTTCATGGCCGACAACCGGCAGGACAAGCGCGCGGCAAAGATTGACGCACTCCTGGCGGCCGATGCCTTCGCCGACCTCTGGACCACGCTCTGGGCAGAACAGCTGCGCGTCATCGGCGGGAACTACGCCCCCGACGCCATGAGCATCAAGGCCGCGGCCACCTACTACGAATGGATCCGCCGGCAGATGCGCGACAACAGGCCGCTCAACGAGTTCGTCGCGGAAATGGTGCAGGCCTCCGGGAGCAGCATCAGCAACGGCCCCGTGAATCTTTACACAATGTTGGTGCACAACGTGAAGGTGGATCCCAAGCAGCTTGCGGCCGACTTTTCGCAGGTCTTCCTCGGCGTGCAGCTCCAGTGCGCCGAGTGCCACAACCATCCCTTCGACCGCTGGAACATGAACGACTACTACAGCTTTGTCGCCTTCTTCAACGGCATCGAGCGTAAGCCGGGGGCAGAGGCGCGCGATCGGCGGATCTTCTGGAACAATGCCCACCCGCCCGTGAGGCACCTGGTGGACGAACGCCCGATGCAGCCCAAAATGCTCGGAGCCGTCGAACCGCTGGAAACGCAGGGCGATCCGCGCCCCGCACTTGCAGCGTGGCTCACCTCGCCGGAAAACGAGCTGTTCAGCCGCAACCTTGCCAACCGGATCTGGGCCCAGCTCATGGGCCGCGGGATTGTGCACCCGGTGGACGACGTGCGCGTCACGAATCCGCCCGTTAACGAGCCTTTGCTGGCCGACCTTGCCGCCCACCTGGTGTCCTCGCAGTTCAGCCTGCGCTCGCTGGTGCGGGACATCTGCAATTCGAGCGCCTACCAGTTGAGCGCCACACCCAACGAGACAAACCGACGCGACACGCGCCAGTTTTCCCGGGCATACGTACGGCGCCTGCGGGCGGACGTGTTCATCGACAGCATTGTCTCGGTCACGGGCATGCCGCGCCGCTTCAACGGCTTTCCTGAGGCGTCGCGGGCCATCGACTACTACCCGCGTTCTTCGGGGGGCGGCGTGGGTCCTGACTTCGGCGATGACGTTTTCAAGTGCCTTGGTCGAAGCCCCCGCGGGAGCGTCTCCTCAGGCGAGACCAAATCCGCGCCCACCATCTCCCAGGCCCTGCACCTGAGCGTGGGCGACACGATCCAGCCGAGGCTCAGTTGCGGCGGCCTGCTGCCGGAGTTTGTCAAAGCCAAGACCCCGCCCGCCAAGGTGATCGAAGAGCTGTTCATCCGTTGCCTCGCCCGCAGACCGACGGGAGAGGAGCTTGCCGGTTTTCAACAGGCCATCCCGGAGCCTCCCGCAAACGTCCTGCCGTACGAAGACCTGGTCTGGGCGCTGCTGAACTCAACAGAGTTCATGTTCAACCACTGATGCTTGCAGCCAAAAAACGCAGCGCAGCTGCCTGCTCAGACAGGCCATGTCCCGGCGCATCGTTCGGGGCCCCGCGGGCGCTCTGGAACACACAATTACAAAGCCCTTACAATTTAGGGCTTTGGCTGAAACATTTTCTTAACACGCCTCCGCTTTAGTCGGCACAGGTTGCCAAGCCGGCCGCCCACAACCCCACTAAAGCTCCATGAAAACAGCAAAAGCAGTCCTGAGTGCAGCCTTGAGCTTCCCCGCAGCGGTCTTTGCCGCGGGACCCCTCCCGCCGCCTCCGGCGCCGCCGCGGCCGCCTGCCGTTGCTTTGCCGGCGCCCCTTCCGCCGCAGCCTGCCGGGCGTGCGATCGGCGAGGCTGGACCCCATGGGAAGGTGCTCCTTGGATTGAGTGCCACCCAGAGGGCGGATTTTGCCACGGGCAGGGCCGAGTTTGTGAATGTGGAAACGCCCGAAGGCGGGTTAGGTCCGATCTTCAACGATGTTTCCTGCGTGGCCTGCCATTTTCAGGGGGGCGTTGGCGGGGGAAGCCGGGTGGTGGTGACGCGGTTCGGCCGCGTCACAGACGGCGTGTTCGACCCGCTCGTCGAGTTGGGCGGGCCTCTTTTGCAGAGGCAGGCCATTGCGCCGGCGTTTCTTGAAACGGTTCCCGCAGCCGCAAATGTGTTGGCCAGACGCATGTCCACCCCGTTGTTCGGGGCGGGTCTGATCGAGGCAATTCCCGACGCGACCCTGACGGCGCGGGCGGCTCTCGTAAAGCCCGACGGGGTCAAAGGGAAGGCTGCCCTGGTCCAAGACGTGGTGAGCGGTTCGATGCGCGTGGGCCGCTTCGGTTGGAAGGCCCAGGTGGCCACGCTGCAGGCGTTTTCCGCGGACGCATATCTTAATGAGATGGGCGTCACTGGCCGCTTCTTTCCCGTCGAAAACGCACCCAACGGGGACAGCGCGCTTCTGGCGGCCTCCGACAGGGTGCTGGACCCGGAGGATGCGCTGGCTGCCGGTGTGACCAAGTCGGACTCGGACGTCGCCGCCGACTTCATGAGGCTCTTCGCCCCTGTCCCTCCGCTTGCCGGGGCGGGTGCGAGCACGCCGGGCGCCGCGGTCTTTCGGGAGGTGGGCTGTGTGGTCTGCCACGTCCCATCGCTTAGGACGGGGCCCAGCCCGATTGCGGCGTTGGCAAACAAGACGGTGGGTCTCTATTCAGACTTGCTCCTTCATGACATGGGCAAGCTGGGGGACGGGATCGCCGAGCCCCCGGCGACGATGACAGAAATGCGCACCGCTCCACTGTGGGGGCTCAGGGTGCGGGATCGTTACCTGCATGACGGCCGCGCCTCCACTCTGGACATGGCAATTCTTGCCCACGACGGGGAGGCAAAGATTGCGCGTGACCGCTACGCAAAGCTTACGCCGGCAAAGCGCAACGCGCTCATGGCCTTCCTTGCCTCTCTGTAAAAACTACTTCGCCCGTGCGGCGGAGGCCGCTGGTCCCCAGATGAAACGTGTCCCCATACAATGTTTCTTTGGGGGCCAGCCATCTTCGCAGAAGCCCTCGGGATGGTCCGTATCCTTCGGAAAATGTGCTGTGGAGGGTTACTGTTTTTTCTCTTCCGGGACGGGGGCCTCAAGGGCCTTTTCGATGGCGGCCTTGAGGGGCTCTCCGTCTGGCTCGTCGGTGGAATCAAAGCGGGCTTTCAGGACCCCATCCCTGCCCAGGAGGAACTTGTTGAAATTCCATTGCACCGGGCCAGGCAGCGGGGAGGAGGCGTCAGTGAGGGCGGTGAAGAGGGGGTGCGCTTTGGTGCGGATGCCGACTTTGCTAAACATTGGAAAAGTCACGCCGTACTCGCTTTTGCAAAACTTCTGAATGTCTTTTTCCCGGTCGGGTTCCTGTGAACCAAAGTCGTTGCATGGAAAGCCTAAAACAACAAGACCCTGCTCCTTGTAGGCCTGATACAGGCTCTCCAACCCCTCGTACTGCCGCGTGTAGCCGCACCGGCTGGCAACGTTGACTATCAGCACCACCTTGCCGGCAAAGGCACCCAGCGTACCTGTCCGGCCCTCGATATCACGGAGGGGCAGGTCTACATATTCTGGCGCGCCCACAGCCTCGCCCGCGAGCAGGAGGAGGGGGAGCGCCGCGGTCTGGAGGAGGAAGGTGCGCCGGTCCATAAGATCCGCTTAAGGGGCTACTTCCTCCCCTCGGGCAAGTCAAGGCCTCGGGCCGCTGCGGCGTGGCGCCCGGCTGGGGGCCGCCGCTGCCGGCTCCGACTTCGCGGTCCAGGGGCGCGATTTGTTAAAGCTCGGCTTCCGGTAGTGCGGCGCTTCCGGTTCCCCTCCGGCGGGGAGGGGGTCGCGCACCTGTCGCGAGACGGGCTGGGGGGGGCTGGACTTACCGCGCCTGTCCCCGCCGTAGCCGCCGCCTTCCCGGCGCCCGCGGCCGCCGCCGTCGCTGGAGTAGGAGCGCTGGTGGGAGCGGCCGCCTTCCTCGTCTCCGGCACCCTGGCCTGTTGTGTTGTTCGACTTTTTGGGAGTGAGCAGGTGGAGCAGGGCGGAGATCACCTGGTCTGGAGGGGTTCCGCTTTCAAGGAGGGACTGGGTCGCCGCCTTGTGTGCGGGGAAGCTACCCTCTGCGATGAGCAGCTTCACGCGGTTGACCAGCACTTCCGTGCGCTTGAGGGCCGCCTCGGCCGCCGTCGGCAGTTTTTCCCGCCGGACCCTGATCCGGGTGAGCCGGGCGATGCGCTCGAGCATGAAGACCTCCCGGGGCGTTGTGAAAGAGATGGCCAGTCCGCTGCGTCCTGCGCGACCCGTCCGGCCGATCCGGTGCACGTAGTCCTCCGGATCCCTCGGGAGGTCGTAGTTGAGGACAACCTCGATGTCGTCCACGTCAATTCCGCGTGCGGCGACGTCTGTGGCGATAAGGAATTCGATCTTGCGCTCGCGGAACTTCTTCATGACGCGCTCGCGCTGAGCCTGGGAGATGTCTCCATGGAGGCGGTCGACCTGGTAGCCCTCCGCCGCGAGGTGCTCGGCCACGCCGTCCACCGCGTTTTTGGTGGAGCAGAAAATGATTCCAAAGCGCAGTTGGGTCGCCTCAAGCACCCGGCACAGCGCCCCGACGCGGGAGCCATGCCCCACCTCGTAGTAGGTCTGGTCAATGTCGGGAGCCGCCTCAGCGCGGGTCTCGAGCCGCACCCAGGTCGGATCGCTCGTGTAGCGCTTGATCAGTTTTTCCACGTCGATCGGCATCGTGGCCGAGAAGAAGGCGGTCTGGCGCTTTTCCGGCGCCTGCTGCAGGATGGTGGCGATGTCGTCGCGAAAGCCCATGTCGAGCATCCGGTCGGCTTCGTCGAGAATGATCATTTTTAACGAGCCCAGCCGGAGCGAGCCCCTTTCAAGATGGTCCATGACGCGGCCGGGAGTACCCGCGATGATTTGCGCCCCGTCCTCGAGCCCGCGGAACTGCGCACCGTAAGAGGCCCCTCCGTAAACCGCCAGTTCCCTGACGCCCTGTTTGAACGCGCTCAGTTTTGCGACTTCCCCGGCCACCTGCATGGCCAGTTCACGGGTCGGACAGAGGATCAAAACCTGGGGAGCGCGCACGCGTGCATCCACGCACTCGACCGCAGGAATGGCGAAAGCGGCGGTCTTGCCGGAGCCGGTGCGCGAAAGTCCTGCGACGTCCTTGCCGGAAAGGAGGGCGGGAATGGTGGCTGTTTGGATGGCGGAAGCCTGTTCGAAACCCATTTGTTCGACGGCTTTCAACAGTTCTGGCGAAAGGCCGAGGTCACGAAAGGAAGCAGATTGCATCGTTCCTTGTCGCACACCCCTGTTCCAATTGCGATTCCTTTCGCGCCGGTGACCGCGTGGGGCCCATGGCTTGGGAGCCTCTGAAGGGGCGTTTTCACGCCTGTTGCGAGCCGCCAGCCGCGAGCAGTAGAAGGCGTTTGCCCGTAAAATCGTAATCCAGCAGGCCCGCATAACGCCCCCAAGCCACCAGCGTGTGTAGGAGCTGCTGTGGATTGTCGTACGGAAGGGCGGCTGAGAGCTCCTCCAGAGCCCGGGTCTCGGCGAGTGGACCGCTGCCTTGCAGCAGTTCCAGGATATGCCGGAACAACCCGAGCCCTTGGAGCTGGACGGCAAAAAGCGCCCGTCTCTCCTCTCGGTGTGCTGCGTGGAAGCGGAGACCCAGTGCGGTGAGGCGCACCTCGTTGCCGGGCGTTTCCACAAACCCGAGGAGTTCCGCCGCCGTGACCAGTGCGATAACCTCCCCAAATTCCCGCCCGATGGCTCTTGAAAGCGTGTACACGGAGGCGCCGGGTACTGCGTCTTCCAGAATGCTGAGCAGTCCCAAAATCTGCCCCGGTGGAACTTGTGGGATTGCCTGAATCGCCGGTTCTGCCGCCACAGGAGGGGTTGCCGGTTGCATACCGCTTGGCTCAAGCGCGGGAGCGTCCGGCAGGCATTGTCTGGTGATGCTCTCGTGGATGGTTGCCACCAGTTTTCTGAACTCCGGGGATTGTGGGTCCCGCGGGTAGGGCAGCGGGTTTTCTAAAACCAGACCCAGGCGGCCCGGGTTTGGGAAAAGAACGCCAATCCGGGTCGCCGTTTCCACGGCTTCCTCAATGTTATGGGTGACCATGAAGACGCTCTTGAGACTGGTGTCTTTCCGGTGCCAGAGGCTGAGCATTTCCTGCCGTAGGTTTTCACCGGTCAGGACGTCCAGACCGCTGAAGGCCTCGTCGAGGCAGAGCAGCCCCGGATTGGACACCAGCGCCCGCGCAATGGCGACACGCTGCCGCATCCCTCCCGAAAGCTCGCGTGGATAAGCTTCGTGGTAGTGGGTGAGGCCGATGAGTTCGATGACCGAGTGCACCGCATCCTTCCGCTCCCGGGCGGAAAGTCCGCCCGAAAGTAGCGGCACGGCGACGTTTTGTTCGACGGTCAGCCAGGGAAACAGCGCAAAGGTTTGAAACACCATGGAGGCCTCCGGATGCACGCCACGAAACGGCCTGCCCCTGCAACGAACTTCCCCGCTGGTGGGCGGCGTAAGGCCGATCAAGCACCGCAAAATTGTGGACTTTCCCGACCCGGACTGCCCCAAGAGAGCCACCCACTCTCCCTCGTTGATGCGGAGGCTGAAGTCGGTCACCGCAATGACCTCCCGGCCCGCGGCGTCGGGAAACGTTTTGGTGAGGTGCAAGACCTCGGCGATCGGAGGGTTCATCAAGAACGTGTGTGCGGGATGCTTCGGCGCCGTGGAGGTGTTGGCCGTTCCGGCGACTCCCTCTTTTCGACTCTGATACGCCGGAGCGGTTTCATTAAAATGAGCAGGAAGCGGCTCGGAGCGATGCCCTTGGCAAGGCTAGGTGCCCAGACCAAACCGTCGTTCAGCTCTCGCATAGAGTGGCCTCCACAGCAGTTTGTTCATCAGCACGACAAGAAACGCCATCATGCCGACGCCGGCAGCAAGCTCCCCGCCCTTGTCCATTTGTGCCGCCTCGGCGATCATGCTGCCCAACCCCTCGGCCCTGAGTGTGCTGCTCCCCCAGGTGGCCAATTCCGCCACGATGCTGGCATTCCAGGCCGCTCCGGCAGCCGTGCAGGCGCCCGTTATCCACGCGGGAAAAACAGCGGGAAGCAGCAGGAACCTCCAGCGGGCGATCCCGCGCAGATTGTAGCACTGTGCGGCTTCGCGCAGATCGCCCGGAACCGAGGCTGCTCCACCGGTGACGTTGAACAGGATGTACCACTGCGGGCCGAGGGCGAGCAGCAGGATGCTTCCCCAGTCCATCGGGATGTGGTGGGCGACAAAGAAGCCCACAAGAAAGGGAAAGGTCATGTTCACGGGAAAAGAAGCTGCCATCTCAAAAACGGGTTGAAGCAGGCGGGTTGCACGCCGCGACTGCCCGAGGACCACGGCCACCGGAACCCAGACCACCGAGGCAAGCACGGTCATGACCAGCACGCGAAGCAGCGTGAGCGCGGACATCCACAACAGTCTGGGAAGGTGCACGGTTCTCATTTCGTCCAAAAGGGGCGGGACGGCGCCGGCGCTGGTTTTCACTACCATGAAAACGAGGGCGGCGAGGCAGCAAGCCGCGCTGATCCGACACAGCTTCCACAGGGTTTTGCAGGCGCGTACGAGACCGGGGCGGCGGAGCATTTTGCGGAGCCCCTCCCAGTTCCAACTCCCTATGGGGGCGGAGATGTTGGCGGCGTACCAGGCGGGAAGGCGAGAGGCCCGCAGCAGGCGAAACACCAGGGATCTCGGCGTGTAGGGGCCGGCTGAAAGCTCCAGCTTAAACTTTTCCGACCAGTCCAAAAGCGGCCGCCACACCAACTGGTCGGTGAGGAAGATGACCAACAGCATGGCCGCGATTGCCTGCAGCGCGCCCGATGTGTCGGCAGAGTCCAGCGAGGCAGCCATTAGGGAGCCCAGTCCGGGCAGTTGGATCCGTTGCTGCAGGACGGTGACTGCCTCGCTTTGGACCACAAAAAACCAGCCTCCGCCAAAGGAGAGCATCGCATTCCACACAAGGTTGTTTGCTGCGGCTGGAAGCTCGAGAATGGTGAAACGCTGCCATCTGTTGAGGTGGCAGATGTGCGTGGCCTCCTGCAAGTCCACGGGCAGGCTGCGGAGCGACTGATAAAAAGCGAAGCACAGGTTCCAGGTCTGCCCCGTGAAAATGGCAAAAATACTGGCGCACTCCATTCCGAGCAGGCTGTGGGGAAAGAGCCGCAGAAAGAACGGTGCGGTGGCGGAAAGGAAGCCGAGAACGGGCACCGACTGGAGGACGTCGAGCAGTGGCAAAAGAATCATCCGGGCCCAGCGGTTGCGTGCCGCCGCGTAACCGGTGGACAAGGCAAAGGCGAGTGAAAAGCCGAAGGCAAGCCACATGCGCAGGACCGTTCTGGCAGCGTAGTAGGGGAGGCGTGCCGGACTATGATCCAGGGGCGCTTGGGAAACCTCAAGGGGTGCGAGCATGCCGGTTCCCAGATCCCGAAGGCCCCAGAGCAGGCAGGCCACGGCGGCTAGAATCAAAAAATCCAGCCCCCTGAGGCGCGGTCTGGCCCCCAGGGCCCCAATTGCATGGCGTGCCTCAACCACACAGAGCCCTCCGGTTGTGGCGCGGACACAGGCCGGGGGAGGACGGGGCCGCTTGGGCGGGGTGCGGCCAACCGAGCGCCGCTCCTACGTTGAAAAGGTTTCCCCCGCGGCCTAGGATTGCGCCGTGCAATCTAATCCTCAAGCAGCGCGTCTTCTTCCGGGCGATCTCAGACCCATCTATGAAAAGGTGCTCGCAGGCGAGCGTATCGGGGACGACGAGGCACTCCTTCTTTTCAGGCACCGGGATCTCAACGCACTTGGCACCATCGCCAACGTGTTGCGGGAGCGGAAAAACGGCAATTTCGCGACCTACATTCGGAACCTTTACGTCAACTACTCCAACGTCTGCATTCTCTCCTGCCAGTTTTGCGCCTTCGGCGCCAAAAAACGGGAGCCCCACGCCTTCGAACTGTCCATTCAGGAGATGGCCGAGAAAGTCCGTCACGGCCTCGAGCGCGGGATCACCGAGGTGCACATGGTCGGAGGGCTGCACCCCACGCTTGCCGCTGGCTGGTACATCGAGTTGCTCCAGACGTTGCGCGCACTGGACCCAAACCTTTTCCTCAAAGCATTCACCGCCATAGAAATCCGCCACCTTGCCGAGCGCATCTTCAAGAAGACCGTTGCCGAAACCCTGGAGATCCTCCGGTCCGCGGGCCTCGGCGCCATCACCGGCGGAGGGGCCGAGATATTTGACCCGACCGTCCGGGACCGGATTTGCCGGGGAAAGGAAAGCGCCGAGGAATGGCTGGAAGTCCATGAAACCTGGCACGGGATGGGCATGCGCAGCACGGCGACGATGCTGTTCGGGCACGTCGAAACGCTCGAGCAGCGTGTCGACCATTTGAGCCGGTTGCGCGCACTCCAGGACCGTACTGCGGGCTTCACCGCCTTCATCCCCTTCGCCTTTGTCCCGGAGACCACCGACATGGCCCACATTGCCCCCGCCACAGCCGTGGAGGAGCTGCGCACCCTTGCGGTGAGCCGCATTTATCTGGATAACTTCGATCATATCACCGCCTACTGGATCAGCTTTGGCCTGCCGCTGGCCGCGCTCTCCCTCAACTACGGGGTCGACGACCTGCACGGCACCATCATGGAGGAGAAGATTTTCCACATGGCCGGCGCCAAAACCCCTCTGGGCCAGACGCAGGACGCCTTTGAGAAGGCCATCCGGGAGGCGGGCCGCACCCCGGTTGCCCGCGACACCTGGTACCGCCAGCTGCAGCCCGCGCCCCCTGCGGCCGCGGCCGTACCCGCGGCCACACCATGAGCCCGTTCCCCGCCCTCGAGGGCCTGCGCATCGGTTGCGTGCAGTACCTCAACAGCCGCCCCCTCATCCACTGTCTCCGTCCCTCTGAAGGGGCGGGCTCCGGCCCCAGCGAAATTTACCTGGCCCACCCGGGCACGCTTGCCGCCAAGCTCCGCGAGGGCGCGCTCGACGCCGCCCTGGTGCCCGTCTTTGAAGTGCTCCGCTCGCCCGAACGCTACCGGGTGGTCCGGGGGGTCGCCATTGCCAGCGAGGGCCCCGTGTACAGTGTCTATGTGGCCCACACCGAACCGTTGGACCGCCTGGACGCCGTGCTGGCGGACCCCGCCTCGCTGACCTCCGTACACCTTTTTCAGGTCCTCGCCGCCGGCACTCTGCGGCGTTCCCTGCCGCTGCTGGCCCCGGGGGAGGTGCCTCAGGACGCTGAAGCCATGCGGTTCCGGGGGCGGCTCTTGATTGGAAACCAGGCCATTGATTTCCGGCTGCGCAACCAACCGGAGGGGGTCCGGTTCTGGGACCTAGGGGAGGCGTGGACCGCGTGGACCGGGTTGCCGTTTGTCTACGCCGTCTGGGTGCTGCGCAGGGAGTTGCCGCGCGCTGAGTGGGTCGCGCAGGCCTTCCGGGAGGCTGCGGCCCTCGGGTTGGCCAGGGTCGGCGACATTGCCGCGGGACAGCGTGACTACCCTCCGGAGCTCGCGCTCCGGTACCTGACCCAAAACATCCGCTTCGGGCTGGATGCGGCCGGGGAGGCTGGAATGGAGAGGTTTTCATCGGAACTGGAGCAGGGCGGACACGTGCCCCGCGGGCGGCAGCGTGTGGAGTTTGTCTAAAACGGGAGGGGCCTCCGGGCCTCTGAGGCTGGGATCCGCGTTGGGGAGTCTGCGGTATGGGCGGGCAGTGCACGGTCCCGGGGGACGCCCAGAGCCTCCTGCACCTGCGCGTCGCTGACCTGCGGAAAGTGCCGGTAGTAGGCGCCCACGGATTGAAACCAGTCCGGCTGCCAAAGGCAGCGGACCTCGTCCGCCTCTGCCGCAAGCTCCTCGCAGGTTTCCTTTGGGGCGACAGGAAGGGCCACCGTCACGCGCGCCGCGCCGGCCTTACGTGCCGCGGCGATGGCCGCCCGCATGGTGGCCCCGGTGGCCGCCCCGTCGTCGACGAGCACGGCATGGTTTCCGGCCAGGGGGTGGTTTCTCCGGCCGCCCCGGTAAAGACGCACCCTGCGCTCGAGTTCCTTTTCCTCCCGGGCGCAGACGCTGGCGAGTGTTTCCTCCGCATCGACAATCCAGCGGAGGACGTCTTCGTTTAGGACTTCGGCGCCGTGTTCGGCGATGGCGCCAATGGCAAGTTCCGGGTTGCCCGGTGCGGGGAGTTTGCGCACCACCAGAACGTCGAAGGGAAGGTTGAGCTGCCGTGCCAGAGTGTGGGCCAGAGGCGCGCCCCCCCGAGTGAGTCCAAGAATGAGGGTGTGCGGGCCGCCTGTTTTGGCGGAGTCCGGCTCCCTGGCCGGCGACGGGGAGCGGGCCGGCGACGGGGAGCGGGCCGGCGACGGGGAGCGGGCCAGGTCCGAAAGGGTGTCGGCCAGACAAAGGGCCGCGTCCTGACGGTCTTCAAAGGGCTGGGTGCGCGTTTTCATCTGCTGAAGGCATGGATTTGCGGTGCGGTTTAGGCGGCCGGGTGCGTTGAAAGGTGCGGAAAGGAACACCCCTTGCTGCGGATCTGGGCGGGGGAAGGTTTGAAAAATCTGAAGATTTCCGCCGTTTTGGCGGGTGCTGGCGTGACACCACCCGCCTCCGGCAGGCAGTCTTTGAGGCCTATGCAGAAGTCTGACGGAATGAATTACGCGCCTGTTGGAAAGCCTTCTCCTGTGGTTGCGGCGGGGGATTTTCCGTTTGCCGCCGTGGCGCTCGACCACGGCCATAT
>JBIKSY010000234.1:0-6253 GCA_044348365.1 Chthoniobacteraceae bacterium | reverse complement strand
AAATCCAGGCCGATGGGCGTCTCGACCACAAGCAGCGCTTCTTTCATATCCTCGCCCCGGACACCGCCGACGACGCCGGCGCTGACGGTCTCGAAGTCGACCACGAGGGCCGCCTCTTTGTGGCGACCCGCCTTGGCGTGCAGGTCTGTGATCCGGCCGGTCGCGTCGCATGCATTCTGCCGACCCCCAACGGCAAGGCCGCCAACCTCGCATTCGGTGGCCCCCAAGGCGACCTCCTGTACGCGGCCTGCGGCGACAAGCTTTACAAGCGCAGGCTGCGCACCCACGGCGCGCCTTCGTATCAGGCGCCACTGCCCAATAAAAAAGCCAACGGTGGGTAGTCCCGCAGTCGCGCCGCCCTGCTGCAATGCTTGGCGGCTAATTGCGGCACGACGCCCCACCTGCGTTGGGACGAAGTAAAAAACGATCAAAACCCCGAAAAACGCTGAGTGGACAAGCCCCGTCTTGCGGAGCCCCCCCAATGGCTGCATGCTCTACAGCCCTATGACACTCACGGAAAAAGTCCTGGCCCGAGCCTCCGGAAAGACCCACGTGCAACCCGGCGACAACGTCTGGGTCAACGTCGACGTCCTAATGACTCACGATGTCTGCGGTCCCGGCACGATCGGCGTTTTCAAGCGGGAATTTGGCAAGGATGCGAAGGTTTGGGACCGCAACCGGGTGGTCATCATCCCAGATCACTACATTTTCACCGCCGACAGCATGTCCAATCGGAACGTGGACATTCTTCGCGACTTCGTGCGGGAACAGGAATTGCCCTACTTTTACGATGTGATCGACGATCCGTCGGGGCATTGGAAGTTTGACGCTTCCCAAGGCCAGCTCTCAAAGCAGTATGGCTCCCGCTACACTGGGGTCTGCCACACGACGCTCCCGTGGAAGGGCCACACGCGTCCGGGCGAGGTTCTCTTTGGAACCGACTCCCACACCTGCATGGCCGGGGCGTTCAACCAGTTTGCCACCGGGATCGGCAACACCGACGCCGGCTTTATCCTTGGCACGGGAAAGCTGCTCATCAAGGTGCCCGAATCCATGCGCTTTTATCTGGAGGGCAACCTGCCCCCGGGGGTGATGGCCAAGGATGTGATTCTGCACGTCATCGGCGAGATCGGCTTCGACGGGGCGACCTACCGTGCAATGCAGTGGGAGGGACCCGGTGTCCACGGCATGAGTATTGACGACCGGATGACCATTGCCAACATGGCCATCGAAGCCGGGGGCAAGAACGGAATCTTTCCGTGCGACCAGAAAACGCTGGATTACGTTAGGGAGCGGGTCGAGGAGAACGGCACCAAGAGCGCCTTTGAACCCGCGGAGATAGACCGGGAACAGTCCTTCATCTACGACAAGGCGTTTGACCTCTCCAAGCTGGAGCCGACCGTGGCCTGTCATCCCGATCCAGGTAATCGCAAGACCGCCAAGGAACTGGAGCACGTCACCCTGGACAGGGCTTACATCGGTTCGTGCACGGGTGGAAAAACGAGTGACTTTCTGGCCTTCGCCGAGGTGGTGCGGGGCAAAACGGTCAAAATCGACACCTTCGGAGTACCCGCCACTACGAAGGTCGTGCAGGAACTGAAGGACACCCTTTGGGGCGACCAGTCAGTCTGGCAGGTTCTGGAAAGCGCCGGCGTGCGACTGACTGAAAACGCATCGTGCGCTGCCTGCCTTGGCGGGCCGGTGGACACCTTCGGTCGCTTGAACAAGCCGATGAAGTGCATCTCCGCAACCAACCGCAACTTCCCCGGCCGCATGGGCAACAAGGAGTCGGAGGTTTATCTGGCGAGCCCCTACACGGTCGCCGCAAGCGCGCTGACCGGGCACATCACGGATCCTCGCACCTTTATTTCCTAGAAACCTTCGGCCCCCGGGGTTCCAGCACTACCGCTTGGGAAACCGACAAATGCAGGCGGGCCGCCTTGGGCCCGCACCGAGTCAACAATCTCTCTACTCCACTCCGCACCTATGGCGCACACAGTCACCTCCCCCGTTTACGTGGTTCAGGACAACATTGACACCGACCAAATCATTCCGGCCCAGTACCTCACGCTGGTTCCGACGATCCCGGACGAGTACGACAAACTGGGCTCCTTTGCCCTGATCGGCCTGCCCGACGCACTTTACCCGCAGCGCTTTGTGGAGGAAGGGCAGGTTAAAAGCCCCTACAAGATTGTCATTGGCGGCCGCAATTTCGGCTGCGGTTCCTCTCGGGAACACGCCCCCATTGCGTTGGGCGCCGCTGGTGTGGAGGCGGTTGTAGCCGACAGTTTCGCGCGGATTTTCTTCCGCAATTGCGTGGCGACGGGCGAATGCTATCCCTATGACTCTCCCGTGCGGCTTTGCGACGTGCTCAAAACCGGGGACATCGCCACCCTCGACTTCGATCACGACACCCTCACCGCCAACGGGGTCACCTACTCGCTCAAACCGCTCGGGGAAGTCCGTCCGGTCATTGAGGCAGGGGGCATCTTTAATTTCGCGCGCCAGAGCGGAATGATCCCCAGTTAGAGCCGTTCACCCTCACAGGGTGAAAGCAGATCCGATGCCCGCGAGCTACCAAGGGAGCCTGGGCTTCCCTACCTGCTAAAAGATGCAACCCTTCCGCGGGCTCTAGCTCGTGGAAGTCAGTTCCCGCTTTTTTAGCGCGGGTACCGCAGACTGTCGGGGCAAGAGCGACTGTCCCCGAGTCAGAAGGCAGCACCCAAAGGGCTGCCGTGCCCGAGTCGCACGGGACAAAAACTGTATTCGGACGGCGTTTATTCCCAGCAGGCGCGGTTTGAAAGGTCCGCTGGGAGAGAACTCCTAACAAGCAGGACGTCCCGGGCAAAGTTCTGGACAGACTGGCGGTGTTCTCCCCCTAGCTTCTTTCAATATACCAATTGCAGTGGGCTGCGCCGCCCGATTTGATCGGTGCCGGGTCGCGACCGGGAGGGAGGGACTTGAAGTTATCGCAACCCTTTGCTCGCGGGAGCGAGCCCCGCGCCACAGTCTGACGCCGTTTCTTTTATGTCCGCACCCGCAAAATCCCTGAAAACGCCGAAAGCCCCGAGGGCCGCCCTTACCTCCGAACCTTCCGCTGGCAAACCTCCCGGCGCCTACAGCCTCTCCCTCGAGCGCTATGCGAGCCTTGGGGTGGACACCGAAGCGGCGCTTGCTTCCCTTGCCACCCTCCCCGTTTCGATCCACTGCTGGCAGGGGGACGATGTGAGCGGGTTCGAGCACGGCACCCATTCCCTTGGGGGCGGAATCGCGGTCACCGGCAACTACCCCGGCAAGGCCCGTACCCCGGACGAACTCAGAGCCGATTTGGAAAAGGCTCTGTCTCTCATTCCCGGAAAACACAGGGTCAACCTGCACGCCTGCTACGGAGAATTCGGGGAAAAACCTGTGGACCGTGACGCGGTTGAACCGGCCCACTTTAAAGGCTGGATCAGCTGGGCCAAGTCCCACGGGCTGGGACTGGATTTCAACCCGACGTTCTTTTCCCACCCCAATGCCTCCGACGGGTTCACCCTCGCGCACCAATCCAAGGACGTCCGCAACTTTTGGATTGAGCATGGCAAACGTAGCCGTGAAATCGGCGCATCCATGGGCAGGGCACTGGGTTCCTCGACCGTCACCAACTTCTGGGTTCCCGACGGATTCAAGGACACCCCCGCCGACCGGTCCGCCCCGCGCGAGCGCCTGGCCGAGTCGCTCGATGAGATCTTCAAGACGCCGCTTAAGGGCAGCGCCGACGCGGTGGAGCCAAAGCTCTTCGGTATCGGGTCCGAAAGCTATGTGGTCGGCTCGACCGAGTTCTACCTCGCCTACGCCGTGTCCCGCAAAAAAATGCTCTGCCTCGATTCAGGGCACTTTCATCCGACCGAGAACGTTGCGGACAAAATTTCAAGCGTCCTCCAATTTCTGCCGGAGGTGCTCCTGCACGTGAGCCGCGGGGTGCGCTGGGACAGCGATCACGTGGTGGTTTACAACGACGAACTCCAGTCCATCGCCCGTGAAATCGTCGCCAACGGTTTTCTGAAACGGGTCCGCCTCGGACTGGACTACTTTGACGCGAGCATCAACCGCGTCGCCGCCTGGGTGATTGGCACCCGCGCCCTCCAACGCGCCCTTCTGGTGGCGCTCCTGGAGCCGACCCGCGCGCTGCGCGAGACGGAGGTTGACGGCGATTTCACCAGCCGCCTCGCCCTTCAGGAGGAGCTCAAAACGCTGCCCTTCGGCGCGGTTTGGGAGGAGTTCTGTGCACGGCAGGGGGTCCCGGCCGGTTTGGACTGGATCGGCGAGGTGCGCGCCTACGAGGAATCGGTTTTGTCCAAAAGAGCCTAGCCGGGGAGGCAATTTTTCGCGCCGCAATGCAAGACGTTCTCCTCAAGCTCTCGGGAGTCACCAAGTCTTTCGGCGCCGTGCGGGCGCTCAAGGGTGTCTCGTTTGAATTACAACCCGGGGAGGTGCACGCCCTTTTGGGGGAAAACGGTGCGGGCAAGTCCACCCTCATCAAAGTGATCACCGGCGCCCACACACCGGATGGCGGGTTGCTTGAGATCGGCGGCAATGCCGTGGAAAACCTCACCCCAGAGCGCGCCCGCGACCTGGGAGTGGCCTGCATTTACCAGCAGCCCGCCCTCTTCCCGGAATTGTCCGTTTCGGAGAATATCGGCCTGCGGCTGGAGAGGCTCGGTCCCTTTCAGCGTGTTGACTGGAAGGCACGCCGCCGGAATGCATCGGCCTTGCTCAAGCGCATAGGCGCAGCGGTAAATCCAGATGCGGCCGTCAAATCCCTCTCCATGCCCGAGCAGCAGCTCGTGGAAATCGCCTGCGCCCTTGGGGCTGGCGCGCGCACCGTCATCATGGACGAGCCCACGGCATCGCTGACACGCTCCGAACAGGAGCTACTCTTCGGCGTGGTCCGGGAACTCCGCGCATCTGGAGCTGGCGTTATTTACATTTCCCACAGGCTCGAAGAAATCTTCACCCTTGCCGACCGAGTCACCGTCCTGCGGGACGGCGAAAGCATTGCCACGCGACCGGTCCGAGGTGCGGACGGGCAGATGCAACTCTCGGAAGAGGAGCTGATCCGGTTGATGGTCGGCCGCCCAGTAGCGGCGATTTACCCACCCCGCGAGGGAACCCCCGGGGCCACGGTTCTGGAGTTGGACACTGTGGGCTGTGCCGCTGCCGGCGTGAGCGGAATCAGCCTGAGCGTGCGGGCTGGAGAAATCCTCGGTCTAGCGGGACTCGTCGGTGCAGGACGGACCGAACTGGCGCGCATTCTGTTCGGTCTCACCCCCGCAGATTCCGGAAGGATTCGAATCGAAGGCACCGAGGTGCGGATTGCTTCGCCGCGACAGGCAGTGGAGCTGGGGATTGCCTACGTGCCGGAGGACCGCCGCCGCCACGGGGTTATTTTACAGATGGCGATTGCGGAAAACATGACGATGGCAGTGCATCCTCGGCTGTTTCCCGGAGGCGTGCTGCGCTATGGTGCCGAGCGGGCGCTGGCGCTTGAATACATGGAGAGTCTGGGCATCAAGGCGTACGGACCCGAGGCGCCCGGCGGCAGCCTCAGCGGCGGCAACCAACAGAAGGTGGCGCTTGCCCGTTGGCTGGCGACCAAGCCGCGGCTGCTGATTTTGGACGAGCCCACACAGGGCGTGGACGTGGGCGCAAAAAGCGAGATTCACCGGATCATCCGCTCGCTGGCCGCACGGGGACTCGCCGTGGTTATGATTTCCAGCGACCTGCCCGAGATTCTGGGGATGAGCGACCGCATTGCGGTCCTTCGCGGAGGCCGGTTGGTCCAAACCCTTGCCGGGGCCGAAGCGAGCGCCGACGCGGTGATGGCCGCTGCCCTCCGCGACCAAACGGAGCAAACCGCCTTCTCCGCCAACTAAACTTCCCATGAACCGCTACTTCCGGGAACTCTCCGTGGCCGGCGCGCTTGTACTGCTTCTGGCGCTACTGGGGTTTGTCGCCCCTCAGTTTTTCGAGGCCCAGCCCCTCCTCTCCCGTCTGACGGCGCAGGTTCCCACATTGGTGCTGACCATCGGCATCGCCATGGTGATGGTCACCCGCCAGATCGACATCTCCGTCGGTTCCCAGTTTGGACTGTGCGCCGTACTGGCAGGCAACCTTCTGGCAGGCGGCCTTTCGCTGCCTCTGGCCCTGCCGGTGGCAGCCATGGCAGGCGCCGCAATGGGCGCGCTCAACGGTTGCCTCGTCGCCTGGTTAG
>JBIKSY010000048.1:0-20204 GCA_044348365.1 Chthoniobacteraceae bacterium | reverse complement strand
CCCTCGCCGGCCGGTTGTTGGGGCGCGCCTACACCGTGCTGGGGGAGGTGCGCCATGGCCGTGCCCTCGGCCGGACCATCGGGTTTCCCACCGCCAATCTCGCGCTTTTTAACGAGCAACTTCCCCCCAACGGCGTGTACGCCGTCCGGGTTGCCCTCCTTACCGAGGACGGTGGGCAACAGACCCACCGCGGGGTTGCGAATCTCGGGGTCCGCCCGACGGTGGAGGGAGGCGAGGAAACAGCCTCGCTTGAGGTGCACATCTTTGATTTTGAAGGCGACCTCTACGGGAGGCGGTTGGAGGTCGAGTTTGTGTCCTTTTTGCGGGCGGAAAAACGCTTTGCCTCGCTCGCGCTTTTGCAGGAGCAAATCGGACTCGACGCACGCCTCGCTCGAAGCGTCCTGCCGCACTGAAGGTTTGCCTCGGGCACGTTTCCCGGAGAAGACTGCCCCCTACTATGCACCAGCCCATCGGATTCGCCATTGTGGGAGCCGGCATGATCGCCGAGTTCCACGCCACCGCCATCGCCCAAGTCCCCGAAGCCCGGTTGGTCGCGGTGTACTCGCGCAGGCCGGAGCAAAGCGCTGAGTTTGCCAAAAAATGGGGGATTAAGGCCGCCGCCAGCATCGAGGAACTCGTGCAGGATCCGTCGGTTCAGGCAGTCTGCATCACTACTCCGAGCGGGGCGCATGCCGAGTCGGCGGTGCCCCTTTTGAAGGCGGGTAAGGCGGTGCTTTGCGAGAAGCCCATGGACGTGACGCTTGAAGCCGTGGACAGCATTCTTGCGGCGGCCCGTGAGGGTGGCGGCGTTCTTGCAGGCGTTTTCCAAAACCGCCTCGGCCGGGCGGCACAACATCTCAGGGAGGCGGTCAACGCAGGAAGATTCGGGCGGCTCAGCCTGAGCAGTGCCTACATCAAGTGGTGGCGCTCCGACGCCTACTACACCTCCTCCAGTTGGAAGGGCACCTGGGCACTCGACGGCGGCGGTGCTATGATGAACCAAGGCATCCACGCAGTCGACCTCCTCCAATGGCTCGTCGGCCTGCCCAAACGCGTGGCTGCCTTCTCCGCAACACGCGCCCATCCGATGATCGAAACAGAGGACACCCTTTCCGCGACTCTCCAGTTTCCCGACGGCTCCCTCGGAGTGATCGAGGCCGCCACCTCCAGTTTTCCCGGCTCAGATCTGCGGATTGAAATCACGGGCGACAAGGGTTCGGCCGCCCTGGTCAACGACAAGATTGTCCGCTGGGATTTTGCCGAGCCCTTGCCTGGCGATGAGGAAGTCCTCCGCAACTCTCACTCCGGCCAGATCGGCGGCGGCACGGCCGACCCGAAGGCCATCAGCGTGGAAGGCCACCGCAGGTTGGTAGAAGACCTTGCCCGGGCGCTCCAGGAAAAGCGCGCGCCGATGATCCCCGGAGAAGAGGCACGCCGTGCAGTATCGCTGGTGCTAGCCTGTTATGAGAGTGCAAGGACCGGCCGGATCGTCGAGGTGCTCTAACTCCCCGCCCTTCGCTCGAGCAACGCAAGCGTATGGAGTCCACCGCTTCAGGGCAGGCGCCTCAGTCGCCGAGCCAGGCGACCGCTCTGGCGCGGGCGGCGTTGCGTCAGACATTCTGTCTGGTGGTGGGTGCCTGCGTGTTGTCTTACGCCAGTATCGCCCTCGAGCTCAAGTGGCGCCCGCCGAAGCCGGTGGGTGACCTGACCGTCAAGGAGGCCCGCTCGAAACAAACCGAATTTGTGTGGGTGGATGTCCGCAACCCCGAGCGTTTTGAAGGCGCCCACATCCCCGGCGCCGTCCATTTCAGCGAGGCCGAAAGCGAGGCGGGTCTGGAAGCGGTACGAAAGGTGTGGAAGCCCGGCCGCAAGCTGGCTGTGTACGGCGAGGGGATCGGCAGCGACAGGGCCGAGCGGGTGGCCAAGTCGCTCAAAGCCGCCCTCGGCACCCGGGAAGTATACCTTTTGGAAGGGGGCTGGGCGGCGTGGCCCCGTCCCTGAGCCCCGCCTGCCCCAGCCACAGCGGTTCCCCCTTTTCCATGCCGAAGCTCAGACACAATGCTGCTTTGTTTTTGCCGCCTCTGCTGCGTTTTGGGCTGGCCTCGATTTTTGTCTGGACGGGTGTGCTCAAACTCCAGTCGCCGGACGCCACACACATGGCGATCTTTCAGTACAAACTCGTTTCCTGGGAAGCCGCGGAATGGCTCGCAACCCTGATTCCCATGCTGGAACTGAGTGCGGCGCTCGGTCTCGTAGTCCCCCGCTTGCGACTGGGCGGGCTCGCGCTCTGCAGTGGACTGCTTTTGGTGTTTTGCAGCGCACTGGCAGCGGCACTTGCGCGCCATCTGGACATCAGCTGCGGTTGCTTCGGCACGACGGACGCACATGTTCCTGCCATTCGCAGACTCTTTGAAGATGTGCTGCTGCTGGGGATTTGTGGTATTCTTTGGAGGGATTCGGCGCTTAAGTTCCGCTCCCCCCCTGAATCCTCTGCTGTTTCTTCCTCCCAAACCCGCTAACCTTTCCCACCTTATGATCAGCCGCCGCGACGCTTTCAAAACTCTGGCGCTCACCACGGGCGCTTTTGCCCTTGGCTCGACCCAACCCCCAGCCGCCCTCGGACAAACCCCGGGAGAAGTGCACAAACTCCCGCCTCTGGAATACGATTACGATGCGCTGGAACCCTTCATCGACGCCGAAACGATGAAGCTCCACCACGACAAGCACCACGCCGCCTATGTCGCAAAGCTGAATTTGGCCCTCGAAAAGGAGCCCTCGCTGGCGCCCCGTCCGCTCGAGGACCTGTTGCGCAACCTGGCCGCCCTGCCCGAATCCGTGCGACTGGACATCCGCAACCATGGCGGGGGCCACTACAACCACACCCTCTTTTGGCAGACCCTTCGCAAAAAGGAGAACGGCGCCCCCTCGGGTGAGCTGGCAAAGGCACTCGAAGCTGGCTTTGGCGGTGTTCCCGCCTTCCTCGAACAGTTGCAGGCAGCAGGGCTCAAACAGTTTGGGAGCGGCTGGGCGTGGCTGGTGTTGCGCGAGGGAAAGCTCTTGATCGAGGCGACCCCTAACCAGGACTGCCCCCTGAGCTCGGGAGGCTACCCCCTCTTAGGAGTGGATGTCTGGGAACACGCTTACTACCTGAAGTACCAGAACCGTCGGGCAGACTATCTGAAGGCCCTGGTCCAGATCCTAAACTGGGACTTCATCGGCGAGCGCTACCTGCACGCCAAAGGTTAGGTCCAGGCCTGCCCCGCCTCCCCTGCCCCCGTCGGCACTCCAATGCCTGCAACCCTCGAGAAAGCTGCCCCCAGTCGTACGCGCGTTTGGCTGCAGTTGCTGCGGGCTCCGAACCTTTTCACCGTGCCCGGGGATCCGGTGGCCGGCTATCTGGTTTCCAACGACGGCTTCACCGACGGCTCCATTTTTCTGGTGGCAGCGGCTGGCCTTTGTTTCTACGGAGCGGGTCTGTTGCTCAACGACCTTGTCGACCTCTCCGAAGACCTGCGGGAGCGTCCCTCGCGGCCCCTGCCCGCCGGCCTGGCCAAGCCTGCCACTGTGCGGTTGGTGCTCTGGCTGCTAAACGCCCTTGGCCTGGCTTTCCTCTGCTTCAGCGGAAGCCCGGCCGCGGTGGCCTGCGGAATGGCGACGGTGGCCGCCGTCTGCCTGTACAACTGCGTGGCAAAGCACCGGCCGGTCTGGGGCGCCTTGACGATGGGCGCCTGTCGCGGTTTGAGCATGCTCACGGGGGCGCTGGCCGGCCCGAGCCCACACGCCGTTCCGATTGCCGCCCTAATCGCGGTGAGCGTCACCCTCTACATCGCCGCGGTGACACACCTCGCCCGGTTTGAAACGCACACGACCATGCCGGGTTCCGCCCGCTTCTTTCCCGTGCTCGCCCTCCTTCCCGGGGTGTTCATTGGCTTGCAAAACGCGCTCTACTCCCCGGACAAGATGCCGGCCGCCCTGCTTTTCGCTCTCACTCTGGCCGCGGGCGTCCTCCTATGCCGTCGCCTGCTCGTCAAACCGTTTCCTCTGCCGCCGCTCATCGGAGCCCACATCCGCCTGCTGCTCCCGTTACAGGCGGCCACATGCTGGTTTGGCGCCTCGCAAAGTATTGGCCCCGCCTGCGCGACGGGTTTGATCTGCCTCTGGCCAGTGAGCCGAATGGTTTCAAAGCGGTTTTACGCGAGCTAACATCATCTGCTTGGTCACAAGCCAATTCCGGCAAAAACCTCGGCGACAGAAGCGCGCGTAGGCAGAGCCTGTCACGCTGTTTTTAAAAGGCACGGAAGGATGCCACACCTCCTCCAATCCCATCGCCCACAATGCGGATCGCTCTCACCCGCGCGGAAGAAACAGCAGGTGCTGCCGAGCTATTGCGGGAGCTTTGAGATTTTTTCCGAGGCCATCTTTTTAAAACGCTCCTCCGCAGTGGTTTCAGCAAGAATCCGCTGATAGCCCGCCCGCGCCGCCGCATGTCGACCGGCGGCAGCCAGGGTGTCCCCAGTCCACAGTTGAAACTGGCTGCGCCAGACTCCCTGCAGCTTTTCAATCTCCACCCGTTGCAACGCCGCCAGCGCCTCCTCAAAAAGTCCGCGCTTTGCCAGCAAACGCGCCATGCCGTGTAACGCGTAATACTGGTCGGAAGTCCCGAGAAAGGCGTTGGCGTCAACAATCGCCCGGTAGTGCACCAACGCACCGTCCTCGTCATTGAGGTTTGTTTCGCGGTTCTGCGCCAACGCGAGCAGAGTCGCCTCGCGCGCCCGGGCCTCCGAGGACCATTCCAAAGCAGACAGCAGATCCGCCTCGGCCTTGGCGCCGTCCTTGACGCTCAAGTGTGCGCGACCGCGCGCAAAGAAGCCCTCTCCCCTCTTCCAGAAGTCCCACGCCAAAATGTTTTCCCCAGCGAAACGGACAAGCAATTCCACAGCCTGCGCCTGATCCAGAAGGTTCTGCATCTGTGCCGTTTTCCTCACCGCCTCCAAAGGGATCCTCTCGGCGAGTGCTCCCGCCTCCCCAAACTTGCGCAGGCCCCGGGCCAGAGCGGCTGCCTGTTCGAGCGCCGCCGATTTTTGCAGCGTCGTAAACGGTCCCTCCGCCGCCACTCCGAATGCAGCAAGCGCCTCCTCCCTCCTGCCTTTGCGGGCTAGGTCCGAGGCAACTCGCTGCGCTTCCAGAAAGTCGGCCTCGGGTTCGTCGTGCTCAAATTCGAAGCTGTTTCCATCGTAAAGGGTGGCGAACTTCAGCGGCTTATGAAAGTGCTCTGCGCCAGTGGGCGAGAACGCAGAGTATTCGCTGCCGTCCTCCCGCACGCGCTGCCTGCAGACGTTGATGTGCCAGGGAAGGCTGCGCGTCGGCTTTCGACCAATGACCTGGTGTAGGGGGTCGTTTTCATCCGCCGTAATGGGCAGCCGGATTTCCACGTCCCAATAGCCGTCGCCCACCCGCGTGGCCACCTCGGCCTGGGAGTCCCAGCTCAACCAGGCAGAGCGCTGTGCGGAGCGGTCCAGATCCACCACAGCCCCCGAGGGGCTCACCGCGATCTGGTAATACGAATGCGACTCGGTTTCGAGCAACACCTCCACCGCATCGCCGTACCAGATCGCCGGGTCGTCGTGTTTGTCCGCTGTGCTTTTAGGCCGTTCTCCAGGTTTTTCCTCACAATGCACCGCCACGTAAAAGTCGTTGCCCCTCCAAAGAGTTTTGACCGTGGTGCCGAAAAGAGGGACGCGTCCGGTCTGGAGCTCGCGGAGCTTTCCTGTGGCGGAGGGAAAAGATTTCACCCACGGCTCCTCCTCGAACTGCCCGTCGATGGTGATCTTCTCGCGGGCTTCACCGACCATCCTCAAAACGGGAACAGGTCCGCGTTTGCGCCCGAGCTGGGTACTTTTGTTGCGAAGTCCCTTGAGATAATCCGCCACCAACGCAAGGCGCATACCGTAGACACTGGACGGGTTGGCCTGCGCCAGCGCCTGATCAAAAAGCAAGAGGGCTGTGTCCGCCTTTTCCTTGTCCTTCTCCATAGCCTGCCAGTTTCCCTCGCAGTAGTCGAAGAAAGCCCGCATCCGGGCGGCAGCGGGCCCGTAAAAAAGCGTGCAGTACTCGCCAAAGAGCGCCTCCACGTCCCGCTCTCTGCCGCCCCAATACATGCTCTGCGTGAAGTACACCAGAAAGTGGTTGAACCCCATCCCGGTCTTTTCAAAGTCCTGCCGGATGCTCAGCCAAACGTCCTCGCCCTGCGAAACGCCCTTGAGCGCGTTGATGCCCTCGCCCATGGAGTGCGGCGTAAAAGAGGGAAGGTACCACCCCCGGTCCGTAAAAGGGTAGTTCTCAAAGTTGATGATGGGGTTGGCGGTCTTGGTGAGCCAGCTCTCGCGCAGTTTGCGCACCTCCTCCATTTCCTCCGCACGATTGTTCACCGGCCGGCGGGCACCTACGATGGAAACCACCACATTGGGCTCCAGCTTCGCGATGGAAAGCGGCGGCAGCGAATAGATGCCGTAGGCGCAGTTGATGATTTTTTTGTCCGGATGCGTCTTACGAACCTCCCGTGCCACCCTGTCGACAAACCCCCAGACGTAGTCGGAGGCCAGTCCCCGGCTGTCGCGGCTGGGTGTGGCTTTGTCCGCGCAAAGGGAACACTGGCAGACCGCAGTGTAACCGTCGGGCGGCATCACCGAGGCCATCTCAATCTTAAAGTGGTCAAACTGCCAGCGGACGTTGCGGACCGTCTCCTGAAACAGCTCCTCACTGGAGTAGCACAACTGGTTGAGCCTCTGGCCCGGTTGGTTCTGACGCCTGCCACCGTACAAGGCAAACCAGTCGGGATGAGCCGCCAGAATTTCCGGCGTCTGTGTCATGTCGTCCATGCCGTGTGCGGCCTGGATTCCATAGGGGTCGCGGGACCCCAGCCGCATAGCCCACATCGCAAGATTTGTCCCGTGCACCCCGGGCCGGATGTTCACCCGTCGGACCGCAAAATCCGGCCGCACGGTCTCATCGGCCTGGGGCAAGGCAATGGTCTGGAGCGAGGGAACCACCTCCCCAAGCTCGCCCGGGGCGTACCAGCGGACTCCAAGCTTTTGCAAAAAGCCGCACACGGCATTGAAGGAGCCGCGCTCATCATGGCCCCACAACTCGAGGGGCGGCAGTTTTGCACCGGGGGTGCGCAACGCATCAGGCAAGCCAGTCTCGCCGGGAAGCGTAAACCGGTCCTTGTAAAGAAGGAGGTTGGGAACGCCCCAGTGCGCCCCCGTCAGCAGGTTCCAGGCACCCTGCGCCTTGCGACTGACAATCTCGGCGTTGTTTTTGGCCCACGGCTCAATGGGGCTGAACTCGGTGTCCTCCCCAAAAAGCGCAAGCCAGCCATCCCGGGAAACGATGCGGTACGCCCCTTCCGTGAGCCCTCGTGAATCAAGCGCAAGCCCCCGGGTGTGCTCGCCCGTGCCCACAAAGACCTTGGTCAAACCAAGAGTCCCCGGCCCCGTCACAATCGGGAGATGGGCGCCCGAGATTTTCTCGACGTAGTGCTGCAACTCCTGCGCTGCCAGACGGGCGGAACGCTGCGGCTTTTCAGAGAGGACAATTTCGGCCAGCGGGCGCCCGTCCCTCACAAGAAAGGGTTCCGCGCTGAAAAGGGGTGCTGCCAGCAGGAACAGGTGCAGGAAAACGGCTCGGTTCATTTTTTGGGGGGGTGGGAGGTGCAGGGAAACGCAGGAGAACGCCCCCGTGTAGCGCAGGGAAGGATGTCCCAGACCAGCTCTTAATCCAGCACGACTTCATCCAGACGCGGGGGGCTTGCGCCCGGTTTTGGGAGCGACTCTTGGTGTCGCCTTCACTGTGCTGCCCCTCATCCACTGGCTGGTGACCAAGGTGGCAAGGGGCTGCTCGGGAACACCGCGCTGGCCGTTGTGGATCATCGAAACAAGCAAGTCCACCGCTGCCTCGCCCACCAGATCGTTGCGCTGGTCCATGCCTGCCCAGTGGGGACGCTGCGCACGCCACTCGTACTGAATGAGGCCCACATCCGACGGCACGCGCAAACCGCACTGGTGCAGCCAGCGCTCCACCTCGTGGTAGAGCGTGAAGAGAACATCCGGCCGCTCCTGCCGCAGCCATTCCGAAAAACACCCAAGGTCGAGGCGCGCCTCTTCGATCAGCGTAAACGGAGAAATCGGGGGCTCGTTGCCCCTGAGTCTTTGCTCGCCAATGACAAAGCCTCCGGTAAAGCGCCCGTCGATGAGAGAATCAATCACCGGATCAAGCACCAGCGCAGGCCTGCGGTAGCCGAGTTCCCAAGCCTGTTCATAGGCTTGGAGTGCCAGTCCATATTGGTCCGCCCCGGCGAAGGAAAGGGCTGGGTTGCGCGTGCGCACCCCGGTCACCACTGATGGAAACTCCTCCCAAACCTCGCGCATCCGCTCCGGTAGTTGGTTCGTCTTGAGCAACCCCACCACCAACGCGCCGCGAATCCCTCGGGCGCGCAGGATCGAGGCAAGCCGTTTGCCCCCGAGGAGTGGATCGTGCAACCAAAACTCATCCAGACTGTAACCAAGTTTCCCGGCCCGCCTCCGAACGCCCTCAAGATAGACCGGCAGGGTGGGGTGCCTGACAAAGGCTTCCCGGTCCTCGTTGGCGTTGAGCAGCGCCAGAGACGCCTCAAAGCGGCCCGATCCGGTGCGGCGCAGCTCTGCCATCAGACACCCGACGGCTGCGTTGCGCCGGTAACCGACAAGCGCTGCGGCCGCCTCCACCTTCGCACGGGTGGCTTCCGAGATTCGCGCACTGCCCCGCAGCGCAAGACTGACCGTGTTTTTTGAAACGCCGGCGATTAGGGCAACCTGAGTCATGGAGGGACGCGCCATGGCACGTATTACTGTCCTACAAAAGTCTGTTAGGCAAGGCTGGGCGCTTCCCCCATTGTCTTCCCAAGCGCCCCCACTGGGCGACACCAGTTCCTCAAAACCTACCCGCACATGAGCCACTTCCCCGAAATCCCCGTCATCGCTTACGAAGGCACCTCCAGCGACAATCCGCTGGCCTTCCGCCACTACAACGCCTCCGAAAAAGTCGGCACCAAAACCATGGCCGAGCACCTGCGCTTTGCAGCCGCCTACTGGCACGTGATGCGCAACGGTCTCTCCGATCCTTTCGGCGCCCCCACGGCCCTGATGCCCTGGGATGACGGCTCCGACTCACTGTCCAACGCGCTGGCGCGAGTGCCGGTCTTCTTTGAGTTTCTTCACAAAACCTCCATTCCCTTTTACTGCTTCCACGACCGGGACGTGGCTCCCGAGGGGGCGACGCTGGCGGAGACCCACAAGAATCTGGACAAAGTCGTGGACGCACTGGAAGCCCAGCAGAAGGAAACAGGCCGGAAGCTACTTTGGGGCACCGCCTGTTTGTTTGCGCACCCGCGGTACGCCCACGGCGCAGGGACCTCGCCGTCGGCTGATGTCTTTGCCTACGCCGCCTCGCAGGTCAAACACGCTCTGGAAGCCACCCACAGGCTGGGCGGCGCTGGCTATGTGTTCTGGGGGGGGCGCGAGGGCTACGCCACGCTGTTGAATACGAACATGAAGCGGGAGTTGAACCACCTCGCCACACTCCTGCACATGGCAGTTGACCATGCCAAAAAGATTGGGTTCACCGGCCAGTTTTACATCGAGCCCAAGCCCCGCGAACCCTCCACCCACCAGTACGACTCCGACGCGGCCGCGTGCCTGAATTTTCTGCGGGAGTACGACCTCCTCGGGCACTTCAAGCTCAACCTCGAAACCAACCATGCCACACTCGCCGGCCACACGATGGAGCACGAGATGGAGGTGGCCATCGCCGCCAACGCGCTGGGTTCCATCGACGCCAACCGCGGCGACACCTTGCTGGGCTGGGACACCGACCAGTTCCCCAGCGACCTCTACCTGACCACCAACATCATGCTGCGCGTCCTCAAAATGGGCGGCCTCACCACCGGCGGGCTGAACTTCGATGCAAAGCGCCGCCGCGAATCCCACGAAACCTCCGACCTCTTCCACGCGCACATCGGAGGCATGGACGCCTTCGCCTACGGCCTCAAGGCCGCGCACCGCATCATCACAAGCGGCAAAATCGACCGTTTTGTCGCGGACCGCTACGCCGGCTTCGACTCCGGAATCGGTGCCAAAGTCGAGTCACGCAGCACTTCGCTGGACGAGTTGGACGCTTATGCTCACGGGATCCAACCCCCAACGCTTCCCAGCGGACGCCAGGAAATGCTTGAGAACATCCTCAACGCTCAAATCTTTGGCTAACAGCGCTTAGTTCAAGCCAAACCCGCCAGCCCGCGCGGAGCCGCGGGAAGGTGTCTGGAAAAACAGGTCAAATTCCACCTCACAATTTCCACACAAAACCTTCCCGCCTCCGCGCTTTTTGGTGTGCAAACCCCGGGGGCTTTTGGCGTGCCCGCGCAGCCGCGCTCCCTTCCAGAACAGCGCAAGGCGGCGTTCCGGCGTTGCTTTCGGACCGTTCAGCCCAAAACCAGAACCTCGCGCGGTCGCGCCCAGTGGAATCAACACCCGTGCTTGGATGGCTTCAGGAAACCTTGGTCCTGCCCATCGCTCCTTTGCGGAGTCATCTTTTCTTTCGTGCTCCGGCGTTCGGGTGCAAAGAATCCGGCCTTCCGGAACGAGAAAGCCCGCAGCGGTCCAATCGCCCCCTTCCGGCCCGTCCTTTGGAGCCAAGCGCCGCATGCGCCCGAGCGAACCGCCCGCGCAGCTTTCGAAAACGATTGAAATCCGTGGCCCCACCGAGTGCGGCCGGGGCGAACAGAAACTTCTCACTCCGGGCCGCGTGAGTGTTTGTGGGCGGGCTGTAGCCACAGGAAAGCTTGGCCGAGGCAAACTGCGCCAACACCGAACAGAAACGCCTCCCCGATTTGAGCCACGCCCAGCGCCGCCCCCCCTAGCAGACTCGCCGCCCAGGCATTGCGCAAAAGCGCCAGCTGCAGCACGCCGCCCGCAACCGCCGTCGCCAACACGCCCCACAGCGGCCAGCCACGTCCTTGGGACGCCAACCGGCCACGGAGCCCCATGACCACCGAACGGAGCAACTCCTCGCAAACCACCGCTCCGAAAGCATAAGCCTTTCCCATGGAAGTTCCACCCAAGGCGCTTCCCCTGCCATAGGCCAAACCGGCACAACCCGCGGCACAACACCCGAACACCACCACCCTGAACCAGAACCGCCGGCTGGTCAGCTCCACAAGCTTTGGCTCCCCTTCGGCCGGAGCCGAGCTGCACCCCATGGCTGGCAACGCCAGAAACAGAGCAGGCAGACCGTCAGTTACCAGATTGATCCAGAGCAACTGCAACGGGGTGAGCGCAGCCACGCCCGCCACCGCCATGCCCACTCCAATCAGGAGCACCTCCCCCATGTTTCCTGTGAGCAGGTATTCCAACGCACGCCCCACCGAAGCACGCACCAGGCGGCCCTGAGCCACAGCCTCCATCAGCGTGCCAAGCCGGTCGTCGAGCAGCACCAGATCCCCGGCCTCCTTGGTTACGTGCGTGCCACCGCCGCCCATGGCAACCCCCACATCCGCAGCCCGCAGGGCAGGCGCGTCGTTGACCCCGTCGCCGAGCATGGCCACCACCGCCCCCCGCTCCTTCCACGCCTCCACGATCCGGAGTTTGTCCCTTGGGGTAACCCTTGCATAAATAGATACCCCTGAAACTTTTGCCTCCAGCTCTTCCCTGCCCCAATGACCCAACTCCACCCCGCTTGCCACCCCGCTTGCCACGTCAAAACCCAGTTCCCGCGCCACGGCTGCCGCCGTCTGCGGCTGGTCCCCCGTGAGCATCACCACCCGCACCCCAAGCGCAGCCGCCCGCCTGAGAGCGGCCACCGCATCTGGCCTGACCGCGTCCCGCAGCCCCACCAGTCCCACAAACACAAGGTTGCCCTCGAGCTCCCCCTCCTCTACCCCAGCGCTTCCCTCAAACGCCCTGTAGGCCGAGGCCACCACACGCAGGGCGCCTCCGGCAAGACGTGTGTTTTCTTCAAGCCACCAGCGCCGCCGCGCAGCATCCATCGCGCGAACCCCCTCGGGCAGCCATTCGTAGACGCACCGCCCAACAACTTCCTCCGGCGCGCCGGTCACATACACGCTCGCCCCCTCCCCGGTGCGGCGCAATACCGTGCGGCGCCGGCGTACCGAATCAAAGGGAATCTCCCGCTGGATCCAGCCCAGAGCCAACGGCTGCCGTCTCGCCTCCTCTGGCAACACAAGGCGGGCGGCCACAAGCAGCGCCGCCTCCGTAGGATCCCGTCCCCAGCGCGGAGGCCCCTCCTCCAGCGACTCCTCGCTCGTGCACGCCCCCGCGAGCGCCCTGGCCACCTCCAGCCGGCCAGCGGCGGAGACGCCCTCTGCAACAACGCTCATCAAATCCACCCGAGCGGTGCGGATGCTGGAAACACTCATCGTGCCTTCGGTGAGCGTGCCCGTCTTATCGGTGCACACCAAATCCACGCAACCCAGCGTCTCGAGCGCGCCCAACCGGCGCACCACTGCCTTTTGAAGGGCGAGACGGTGCGCCCCGAAGGCCAGCGCCGCCATGAGCACCGTCTGGAGCCCCTCCGGCAGGGCGGCCACAGCGAGGCTCACCCCCATCCACAGCGAGCCGTACAGGTCTGCCTGACCCCGGGCCCACCCCATGCCAAGAAGCACAGGCACCAGGGCGCCGGCGGCGAACAACATCACCCGACTCAACTCGCCCACCTCCGTCAGCCCCGGAGAACGCTCCTCTGGGGTGGATTCTAGAAGATGCGCGATCTTTCCCACCTCCGTAGCCATCCCGGTGGCAACCACCACGGCGCGCGCCCGGCCGGCCGCCACACTGGTGCCTGCAAAGGCCATTGTCACCCGCTCGGCAAGCGCCACATCCTCCAGCAAAACACCTGCAGCATCCTTCTGGACTGGAGCAGGTTCCCCAGTCAAAACAGCCTCTGCACAATACAACCCAAAGCACTCCAACAGCCTGACATCCGCGGACACCGCATCTCCGGCTTCCAACAAAAGCAGGTCCCCCGGCACGACCGCCCGCGCCTCCACCACGCACCGCAGGCCGTCGCGGAGCGCAACAGCCCGCGGCGGATGCAGGGCCGCCAGGCCACGCACCGCGTTGCTTGCCCGGTATTCGAGCGAAAACCCAAAAGTAGCGTTTAGCAGTACAATGGACAGAATCACCCAGCCGTCCGCACGGTCCCCAAGGCCGAAAGCAAGAACGGCCGCCAGCAACAGGATGCCGGTGAGTGGGTTGAAGAACTGTGCGGCGGCCAACCGCAGCGCCATCCCACGCTCTTCGCGACAGAGCACATTGGGCCCGCCCTCGGCAAGTCGGCGCTCCGCCTCCACAGACGAAAGCCCGGCAGCGCAAGCGTCGAGGCGCTCAAGCACCGCGGCCGCAGGCATCGCGTGCCAAGCAGTCTCCCCAGCAGTCCCAGCAGTCCCGGCAGTCCCGGCAGTCCCCGTTTTTCTAGCACCCCACCCGTTTAAGCCGCTGTTTCCGTTCCACCCCAGTTTCATCGCCCCTCCCAAGAACAAGATCAATCAGGGCGACGGGTTTTGCAAAAAATGTTTGTACGAAAAGTTTTCCCGTGGGCCGCACCAGCCCCCCGGAACCCGGCTCGCCTGCACCAAAATCGTCTTGCCGACTAAAAACCTCGCCTGATCACGGCGCTTTCAACGGGAGCGGCGCCTTGGGCCCGGGCGTCGCTCCCGGGGCGCCCAACTGGCCAGCTTGGCGTCCATCTGCGCCAGGGCGGCCATCTGGCGGGCCAGATCTGCGCCAAGGTCCCTGCCTACCCGGGCTTCAAGGACCGAATGGTCGGAGGTCTCGCTAAACTTCCAGGCGATGTCTTTCTTTGCCCCGCTCAAACTCCGCAGCATGGCCTGAATGGACCGCCGTAACTCCTGCAGCGCGGCCCCCATCTGGGACAGGGAGGTGGAGGGGGCGGCACCCGCCCCGCCTCCGGTCACTTCGGACAGCGCAAAAAGCCGCTCCAACCGGTCCAAATCTCCCTTGGCGTAAGCCTCCTGCACCTCGTGCCAGATCGCCCCGACTCCGTCCTTGGCGTCGGTCCGGGCGTCCGGATGCAGGCGGCGCACCAACTGCCGGTAAATGTCCTTGAGCCGCGAAACCCCGGGGCTTTCGGCTGCGGCGGCCTTGGCGGCAGCCGCCCGCTTGCCCTCTTTCTTTTTGGGGGGCGGAGGTACCTGTCCAAGCACCTCCCTCTTGAACTTTGCAAAGAGTCTTTTGTACTCGGACTTGCTGAGGTCTTCGGCGAAGAGCCCCATGTGGATTTCAAGAAATTCGTTAAACAGGAGCTCTTCGTCCTCCCCGTCCCCCCCCGCCGCCGTGAAGCCGTCGAAAGGGTCGGGTTCCTCGTCCCACCCGCCCGCATCCCCGTTTCCAGCCCCTTCGGGCGGGGCGGCCCGCCGCTCGAGGACCATTTTGTAGGCCTCACGGTGGTTGCGCGCACCGCCAAGAAGCACGACAAATTCCACCTCCTCAATGATCTGCATTTTTTCATCGGCCGCCTGTTGCCCCTCGCGCAGCTTGGTCAGGGACGACCCAAACGTGTGCGCCATCCACCGCGAAAACAACGGCTGGTCCTCCTTCTCAAACCGCGCCCACTCCGCCCGCAACCGCTCGAGCCGCGCCATTTCCTTCGCACACTCGGCTGCAGCCTTTTTCTTCAGGGGCTCCTGGTCCAACAGCACGATCTCCGTGCATACGGGACCCAAGACTCCCTTTTTGGCTGCTCCTCTTGAGGGTGTTTTTTTGCTGCGCCTGTTCACACCTGACGTTCCCACGATTCTCACCCAAATTCCAGTGCAACAGGTCCCGGGACCCCGACACCGTCCCGCAAGAAACGGACCCCTCCCCCACCCTCTGGGACCGGTCCAAGGCCGAAAGCCTGCCCCCGGGGACCGGTTTGCAGGGAGGAATTCCCGCATCGGATGCCAACCCGGCGTTGGCCGCATTTGGGACCGCAATTCCCTTGCCGCGCTGGGGCCGAGGGTCGAACATCACGAGGTGTTGGTGCTGCGAGGAACTCCGTGCAAACCGGAGGCAGTCGCGCTGCTGTAACTGGGGACAGACTCCCAAAATGCCAATCCTTGCTTCGGCCGGGGTGAAGGCGGGAGCGAGGTGATTGGAGGGCTGGCTGCTAGGCCGCCCGCCAGTCGGAACCGGGAGCCAGAACATTCAAGGTACCCACAACTCATTCGCCGGAGGACAGGGCCCGTCATGGGCCTGATCGTCTGGCGCCAAAACCTTCTTCGCGAAAAAGAGGAATGAGGGATCGGTGTGCCCGCCTCTAAGCCGGACCGGTGTTGAAACACGCCGGGCCCTGCTGTGCGGAACGGCCGCGGGTCTCTCCTTTTTAGGACGAACCATGCCCACCCATCCAGAGCCCGCCGCGGGCCCGTCGCAGTTTGAGCGCAACCCAACCGGGCGCGCCGCCCTCGAGCGCGCCCTTTTGCTGAGGCTGAGCGCCCAGACAAAGCCCCCGGGTTCCCTAGGCCTTCTCGAGAGCACCGGTGTACGGCTCGGCCTGCTCCAAAACACCGTCTTCCCCAGGGCGGAAACCTTCCGGGTTTGCGTGTTCGCAGCCAGCCACGGGATCGCAGCTCGCGGTGTGAGCGCCTATCCGGCGGAGGTCACCTCCCAGATGGTGGACAACTTTCTAGCCGGAGGTGCCGCCATCTGCGTGCTGGCGCGTGCGGCAGGCGCCTCGCTGCATGTGGTCGACACCGGAGTGGACACGCCTGATGCAAAATGGCCCGGGCAGGGAGCGACCTTTTTCCAGCGCGCGGCCCGCAAGGGCACCCGTTGCTTCAGCCGGGAACGCGCCATGAGCGCGGAGGAGTGCGACAACGCCATGGAGGCGGGGCGCGAACAGGTGTGCCTTGCGCTCGCGGACGGCGTTGACGTCCTGGCCATCGGTGAAATGGGCATAGGCAACACCACCTCGGCCGCCGCCCTCTGTGCCGCGTTGCTGCCGGCTCCCGCCGCGGCGGTGGCCGGGCTCGGGACTGGCGTGGATGCAGCGGGTCTTGCACGGAAGATTCAGGTGATTGGCGAGGCGCTGGAGACATACGCCGTGAATATACACGATACAACCCCCGAGCGCCACTGGCTGGAGTGCGTCGGCGGCTACGAAATCGCCGCAATGACCGGCTGCATTCTGGCCGCGTCCGAGGCCGGCCTGCCGCTGCTGGTGGACGGCTTCATTGCCTCGGCCGCGGCTCTTGTCGCGGCGCGCATGGCCCCCGCCGCGTTGAAATGCTGCTTTTTTGCACACCAGTCTGCCGAAGCCGGTCACGGCTTGTTGCTCGAGAAACTGGGCGTCACCCCCCTACTCCATTTGGGACTCCGCCTTGGGGAGGGCACGGGCGCAGCCCTCGCATTCCCGCTGCTGCGGGCGGCGGCGCGGCTGCTTTCTGAGATGGCGACCTTTGATTCGGCCGGAGTGAGCGAAGCCCACTCAAAACCAGGGGAGACTCCGCGATGAAGCGCGCGCTCAACGAGTTTCTCACGGCCCTAATGCTCCTAACCCGCGTGCCGGTGGGGCGTTGGTGCGTCCACTCCCAGGAGGCGGTGGCGGCTTCGGTTGCATTTTTTCCGGTGGTGGGCGCACTCGTCGGGTTGGTGGCGGCGGCGGCTCTGGCGTTGGGAACGCTGGGCTTTCCGGCAAAAATCGCCGCGCTCCTGTGCATGCTCTCCAGCGTGTTGCTGACCGGCGGCATCCACGAGGACGGTCTGGCCGACAGCGCGGACGGTCTCCTCGGGGGGACGACTCCTGCCCGCCGGCTTGAGATCATGAAGGACAGCCGCCTGGGCAGCTTTGGCGCGCTGGCCCTCTGGTTCGCGCTTTCCTCGAAGTGGATCCTGTTGTGCGAACTGCTCGCCGGAGGCCTCTTTCCGGCCTGTCGCGCCGTCTTCATTGCGCATTTTCTGGGACGCGCGGCCGCGGTGGGAATGCTGCACCTGCAGCCTCATGTGGGAAATGATCTCGGTCGGGCGCGCCCCTTTTGCGAGCGCCTCCCAAAGCCAAGGCTTGTCGCGGCGCTGCTCCCGCCTGCGGCGGCTTGCCTGCTGCTGTTTCCTCTGAATGCCGTCCCCATCCTCGCCTGGGTGACACTGGTGGTGTTTGTGGCGGCCGGGTTCTTCCAAAGACGGATCGGCGGCATCACGGGCGACTGCCTGGGGGCGACGGTCCAAATCACCGAACTGGCCGTGCTGGCGATTGCCTGCTCCCGCGCATGAGTGCTCGGATCACTCTTATTCTGGGCGGGGCGCGCAGCGGCAAAAGCAGGAGAGCCGAGTCGCTGGCCCGTCTTTCAGGAAAGCCGGTTACCTACGTGGCCACCTATGCCTCGGGACCTGCGGATGGCGAGATGTCCGAGCGGATCGAAGCGCACCGCGTCAGACGCCCCGCCGATTGGCAGACGGTGGAAAACCGGTTTGACCTTGCCACCCTCTTCGGGGAGTTGCGGGGGCGGACCGTGGTCCTGGACTGCCTCACCCTCTGGCTTTCCTACCACTGCGAAACTCTCTCCGAAGCCGAGCTGCTAGACCGGCTGCGGGAGTCGCTGGAAGCAGCGCGCCTGAACGGTTTGGAGCTCTACATCGTGAGCAACGAACTGGGGATGGGACTTGTTCCCTCCAGCCCCGTAGGGCGGGCGTTTCGGGATTTAAGCGGAAGGGCCAACCAGTTGGCGGCCTCGCTCGCGGAGGACGTGGAATTTCAGGTGGCAGGGTTGCCGCTCCATCTCAAAGGAGAACGCCGCCCATGAGCCAGGCTTTTCACGGTGGGCGCCGACGTGAGGCGCAGGAGCGCTTTGGGACGCCGGTCCGGCTCGACTTCAGCGTCAACACAAACGCCTTCTGGGCCCCTCCCGCCCTGCCCGGCGCGGTCGCGCTCTCAGCCGCCGTGGCTGCGTATCCGGAGGCCGACGGCGCTTCTCTGGCCGCACGGCTCGCAGCGCTTTACCGCGTGCGCGAGGAGCACCTGCTCCCGACGGCGGGCGCAATCGAGGGGCTCTATCTGGCCGCCCGCCTTTTCAGCGGCAGGCGCGCGCTGCTCCTGGATCCGTGCTTTGCCGACTACCGGCGGGCATGTGCGGCGGCGGACGTCGCAACCACCGGACTCCACCGACTCGGGAAAGAGACGCCCTTGCGTCTGGCCCCGGAAACCCTCGCTGGCGTCGACGTCGTGGTTTTGGGACATCCCAACAATCCCTGCGGGAACCTGCTCCGCGGCCTCGAAGAGCTGATCCTCGATCCGCGCCTTTCCCGGTTGGCGTGGATCTTGGACGAGGCCTTCATCGAGTTTGTGCCTGGGCACGAAAGCGTGTCGCTGCTGGGCCGCCTTGCACGACACCCGAACGTCCTGCTCCTGCGCGCGCAGACCAAAAGCTGGGCCGTACCCGGCCTGCGCCTCGGCTTTGTGGCGACGTCCAACGAGGTCTGGATGGCACGGATGCGTCTGATGCAGGCGCCCTGGTCGCTCAACGGTGTCGCGGAAGCATGGGCGCTCCAAAGCCTCACTCCGGAAAACCACGCTGCGATGCTGGCCAGCCTTGCACCGCTGCCCGAGATCCGGCACGCCCTGAGCGAGTCGCTCAAAGCGCTCCCCGGCCTGAGCCCCTTTGCCTCGGACGCAAACTTTCTGCTGGTCCACACCCGCAATGCCAGCGCCCCGCAGTTGGAGGAAGCACTCGGCAGGGAAGGGATCTTGCTTCGGGTCTGCCGCGGTTTTGAGGGACTGGACGCGGAAAGCCACTTCCGGGTGGCGGTCCGCACCGGGGCTGAAAATGAGCAACTGGTCGCCGGGCTCCGCAAAGCGCTCGGGGGTGTGCCCCCGCCGAGGTCGGTTGCGAGAAAACGCCGGATGAAGGCCCTCAGTGTGCTGGGCACCTCTTCCAACAGCGGCAAAAGCTGGATGGCAACCGCCCTGTGCGCTTGGTTGCGCCGGAAGGGGGTCCGGGTCGCCCCATTCAAGGCGCAGAACATGTCCAACAACTCGGCCGTCACCCACGACGGCGGCGAGATCGGGCGGGCGCAGGCGGTGCAGGCGGAGGCGTGCGGCCTGGCGCCCTCGGTGCGCATGAACCCCATTCTGCTCAAGCCCACAGGCAAGTCCGGCTCCCAACTGGTGCGTCTGGGCAGGGCGGAGGGCCACATTCACGCGGCAGACTATTACAAACTGATCGAGACCCTCTGGCCGTCGGTGACCGAAAGCCTCGCCTACTGGGAAACCCGTTGTGACGCCCTTGTACTGGAGGGGGCGGGCAGCCCGGTGGAGCTGAACCTGCTCCAGCGGGATCTGGTCAACCTGCGCCCGGTGCACCACCTGGACGGCCGCTGGCTGTTGGTGGCGGACATCGAACGGGGGGGCGTTTTTGCACAGGCGGCCGGCACCTGGGCGCTCCTCCAGCCCAGGGACCGGGAACGCTGCTGCGGCCTGGTGGTGAACAAGTTCCGGGGCGACCTGTCGTTGTTTGCGGATGCGGCACACTATTTTGCCCCGCACTTTGGCGCGCCGTTTTTGGGCACCCTCCCCTACCGTGCCCAACTGCAACCGGAGAACGAGGACAGCCTTTCCGAAGAGCCCGGGACGAGGGAGTCGGGGGATCCGATCCATTGGATCCGGTTTCCGCACCTTTCCAACGGACAGGATACCAATCCCTGGCAACTAGACGAGGGTGTCCGGGTGGAGTGGGTCGAGCGGGGCCAGCAACTCGCGGAGGCTCGCGTCATCGTGCTACCGGGGAGTAAAAACACTCTGGCCGATCTGGCGTGGCTACGCGAAACAGGCCTGGCGGAGCACCTCCTGCGGGCACACGCGCGGGGAGCCTTGGTCGTCGGGATCTGCGGAGGCTACCAGATGCTGGGGCAGCGGCTGGTGGATGAGCACGGCGTTGCGGGAGAACGCGGTGAATGCCAGGGGCTGGGCCTGCTGCCGATGGAAACGTGGTTTGAGTCACAGAAGGAGGTGCGCACGGTGGAGGCCCACTTTGAAAATGAGTCTTGGGAGGCCTATGAAATCCACATGGGCCGGAGCCGGAGTCTCGCTCCGTGCGGGAACCTGGTCACCGTTGTTGAGGGCGGTCTGCAGCGCGAAGAGGGGTTGCGGCACGGCCGGGTGTG
>JBIKSY010000232.1:0-6266 GCA_044348365.1 Chthoniobacteraceae bacterium | reverse complement strand
TAGAGCAGTTGGCCCGTAGAGGGAGGGAAGCTGCTCGCCGATCTCTAAAAAGACCCCTTCCGAGCCGGTCGCTTCTTTCAACTTGCCGATGTATGGCTCCATGTGTTTTCCCGACAGCAGCACCAATTGGGCGGAAGACACGGTTCGGAGGTCTGCTGGCTTCGGTTGAAACACGTGAGGATCCACCCCGGGCTTCACATGCGGATGAACCTTCACCTGGGTCCCTCCGACCGCTGTGGCGATTTCGCTCAGGACAGTTGAGAAACTCGAAACACGCAAAGCCTCCCCAGCTGCGGCGTGGGCGCAAATTCCAAAAACGAGCAGAATCGGAAGCAGATTGCTAAGCGAGAAATTCATGGCTTGCGTGAGTGATGTGCGGCGGCGTCCTCTGGTGTAACCGTCTAGTTTCCAGCGGGAACCGGGTGGCCTTTCATAGTCGAGGCTAGGAAACCCGTGGCAGGAGTTGACACGGACCCGTCCTTTATTGCAACCTCATTGCAAAACGGATCCACGGGGGAGTCCACCCGTCGACCGGTGGCTGGCTCCGCAACACGAGATCCGGCGGGTCCCACCCGACGAACGCCCCGGCTGCTCCCATTTTGACTTCAATGATGACACCCGTCGCCCCATACACAGCACTTACAGTCTCCCCCCGCACGCGGGTGTTTGTGCGGGACCTTGCAGCCCTCTTCCAGCAGCAGATGTATTTTTGGGGCTGCGATGCAAAGGTGGACCGGAACCTTTTGAATCGGCTTGGAGGCGAGCGGATTGCCCGTGAGGTGTCCTGCGGAGAAGGGAGCAGTCGCTACCGGTGGCGGTGGCACAGCGGGACCGTTGAACTGCATAGCTTTTGCGCAGGGTGGTATCCGGACGACGAGAGCGCGGCCGGCATCGTTTACATTCGCGGATACAAGAGATTCTTTGACTGCAAAGGCGGCGAGCCCGTGGAGCCCGGAAAATATTTCGAAAGCCGTTTTTTGTACGCTAACAACGTAGAAATTCAGGCACTGTTGCGCCCGTTGCTCACATGGATTGTGGAGTACGAGCGCCGCGTTGAACTGGAAAAGGGAGTGGCATACCGATCCCGCTGCTACCGCCTCTATCGCAGACAGAAACACAGCAAGCCTTGGCTTTCGCCGACCCAGGCCCGAGCATGGCTCGAAAGGTTTCTCGCCTCACCTGAGACCACTCCCCGTGCGCGTGAAGTATTGCGCGACTCCCGGGCTGGAGACAAACACTCGCGACAAAGGAAGCCTTTGTCGGGTTCCTATCGAGCCTCCTTGAGTGCAGCCGCCTGAGCGGCTGTCAACCCGACCGGTGATAGCGGGGGAGGGACGGCCGGCAGCATCCTCGATTGCGCACAATGCCCCGGCAAAAGCGGGGATTGTCTGAAACTGAGCACATCTTCGCGGAAAGGGACTCCTGTGCCGCGGGCGTTGTGCATGCGCCGGGACGGTGCAAGCCGGTACACCAGAAGAAAGGAGAAGCCGAGAACGAGCGCAATACAAACTCCCCCTGACACAATGTTGAGGGCGCAGGATATGCAGATTCCCACGAAGGCACCCAAGGAGCCAAGAATCGCTCCTCCCCACAGAATGATCGAAAGACGGTCGGAGAGCATTCGCATGGTTGCACCCGGGGCGAGAAGCAATGCGACCACCGGAACAACACCGGAGCTCTTGAATGAGACCACGGAAATAAATACCAGTGAGATGGTTAGGAGTGCGTTCACTGCACCCGCTCGAATACCCATGCTGCGCGCCACGTCGGCGTTGAAGAGTACGATGGCCAGTGGGCGTTCAAGCAGCACAAGGAGCGGCACGATGCCCACGACAACCGCCCAGAGCTGCCACAGATCCACGTTACTCAGCGCGAACAAGTCTCCCAACAGCAGGTGCTCTACGACCAGAAGTTTGCCGCTGGCAGACAGGACCGTGACGCCGGCAGCGTAGGAGCAGGCGTACAGGATCCCCAGTGCGGCATCCTGTTTAAGCCGGGAACTGCGTGCGACGGCGTCCGCTCCACCGGCAACAAGAAGCGCCGAAGCCAGACCCCCGAAAAAAAGCCCGAGCGTCGAGATGCACCCCCATGCAGCCGCGATCGCAACCCCTGGAAATATCGCATGCGAAAGCGCTTCAGTCGTGAGGGCCATCCTACGCAAGCCGACCCACGCGCCCACGTAGCCACACGCGAAGCCAACGAGCGTTCCGCCCAGCAGCGCGCGGTGTTGAAACTCAGCGCCTAACATTGAGAGGCACCAGCCCGCTCTTGCACATTCCAAACGGACACCTCCCCGTTAGCCGAGCCGACCGCCAGCGTCGTGTCATCCGGCGACCAACGAAGAACGGTAATCGGAGCAGTTTGTGGCGGTTCAAGCTGCCAGCGCTGCTTTTGTGCGGGATTCCATAGGAACACGCGGCCATCATTGCCTCCGCTGGCCAGAAGTGCCCCGCGATGCTGGAACGCCAACTGGCTTACGGGGGCATCGTGGCCCTCCAGTTCCTTTGGCTTGGTGCCTGCAGGCCCTTTGCCACTCACATCCCACACGGTCACCAAATCGCCTCCACTCGTGGCTAGAAAACGCGATGAACAATCCCACGCAAGCTCACGCACTTTTCTCGCATAGCCCGACATGAACAGCTCCTGACCCGGGCTGTGCGGGAGTCTCCAAAACTGTACGGTGTTTTCCTGCGAGCCCCCCGCCACATAGCGCCCGTTCGGGCTCCACTGCAAAGAAATGATGCTCCCCTTCCAACGCAACTCTTCGTAAGGGCGCGACTCCCAAGCGCCGTGTCTCGACCGGAAGAGTTGCACCCCCTGGTAGGTCCCCGTGGCAATGCCGGCTCCGTCCGGCCTCCATGCAAGCGCCGCGATGGTCGCACAATGCGCGTGGGCTTCAAACACACACTCTCCAATTCGGTTCCAGATCCGCAGGGTCCGCCCCGCACTCGTTCCCAACAGTTCCCCATTGGGCGAGAACTTCGCGTTCTCGCACCACTCCCTGCCGATTTTCGCCGTCCTCAGTTCGGTGAGAAGTTCGTGCGTGTCAGGTCTCCATAAGCAGGCCAGACCATCCTGGCCCGCAGTGGCGAGCAGGCCGTTTCCAGCCGCCACAGCGCAGTTGCCTGGCGTATGTCCACGCAACCGTGCGCGGACGTATCCATTGGCCGGATCCAAGAGCAGGAGACCGCCCGTCCCCGGGGCAGCCACAACCGCGCTGCCGTCTCTGAGCCACTCCATAGCCGTGATGTATTCCCCAGTGGAAAAGGCCCATTTCTTGCCGAGACTCATCGTTCTACCTCGCTTGGATTGCTCTTCGGCGCCGGTCTGTCGGTGGGTGAGGGAAGCTTCATGCGAGGCAGTCGTGGAAGCCCATGTTGAGCGCCGACCGGTCGAGGTTCCGTCCAATAAAGACAACCTGACTGCGGCGCACTTCATTGGACGCCCAGAGTCGGTCAGCCTTTCCATCGAAGAGCATGTGGACGCCTTGAAAAACAAAGCGTCTGTCCACATCCTTGAAGTTAAGGATGCCTTTCATGCGGAAAATATTGGCGCCCTCGGTCCGGAGAAGGGTTCCAATCCACGTGTTAAAGCGCTCCAGATCGAGCGGCTCTTCTATGGTGATTCCCACGCTGGTCACGCTCTGGTCGTGTGTGTGACTGTGCGGATACTCCACCTCGTGCACCGGTTCAACGGGGACGCCGTCGCGGAGCAGGCGCAGGTTAAACTCATCCGGCCCGTGCTGGGTGAACAATGCGCAGGGGCCGTCGGTCTCGACGTGAACCGTGTAATTTGTTCCATCCTTCCCAAGGAGCAGCGTCGTGAGCCGGCGGTCAGGCCGCACCGTCGCGCCGCTCTCCTGCACGGTGGCCTCTGCGGCAAACGTGACGATCGCCTCCCTCTTCGCGGCGTCGTATGCCTCGGCGGTGTTTGTCCCCAGCGGCACGAAAAGAACGTCGATCTCCGGGTCTGGGCCCGCGTCGAGGGTGAGCTGGTAATTGCCCGTCTCCAGCGAAAAAACTCCGCCCCACTCAAAGGGAACTTCCTCCACAAGAAAGTGCTCGTTGAACTCCAGCTTCGCATCCAGATCGAAAGCGCGAACACCCAGAATTGCATTGAGATCTGTCTCTGCACGGACGGTTCGCAGGATTTTGCAACTGCGGTTCATGGAGCGGATGCGCGCTTCGAGCTTTTCAAGTTCCTCGTCTGAAACGAGATCTGTCTTGTTCAGCAGCAGCACATCAGCAAAGGCAATCTGCTCCTTGCACTCTTCGCTGTCCTCGATGTGCTGCCACACGTGCTTTGCATCCACAAGGGTGACGATGGCGTCGAGGGAGAAGCTTTCCTTCATCTCGTCATCAACAAAGAAGGTTTGAGCCACAGGAGCGGGATCGGCGAGGCCCGTTGTCTCGATGATGATGGAGTCAAACCTGTTCCTCCGCTTCATCAGGTTGCCGAGAATGCGTATGAGATCGCCACGGACGGTGCAGCAGATGCAGCCGTTGTTCATCTCAAAAATCTCCTCGTCTGCATTGACCACAAGTTCGTGGTCAATACCGACCTCGCCGTACTCGTTTTCAATCACGGCGATGCGCTTTCCGTGTTGAGCGGTGAGGATGTGGTTGAGAAGCGTCGTTTTTCCAGAGCCAAGGAAGCCTGTAAGAACGGTGACGGGGACGCGGTCTGTGGTGTTCATGTGCGTGGGTGGGTGTTGTTTTTTGTTGGCCGTTGGAAAACCAAAGGGGCGGGCGGACTCCCGGCAAAGGCGGCTGCGAGCTGCTCGCGGGTGACCTCTGCTGCGGGTGCGTCAATTGTCCAGAGCCCCTGCCGGCCTTGGCCGTACAACGCACCGATGACCGTTTCCACATCCGGACAATCCTCGTCCGCACAGCGTAGCTCGTTGACAGTCACCGCCACGTCCTCGTCGAGCGCGAGTAATTCGCGCGTCCAGTCTTTCAGGCGCCGCGTTGCTGCGGGATCGGGCTTGGGAGCGGATTCAAACAGGTTCATCGCCGGTTTCCTTTATTGGTGGCGCATCACCGCAGAATACCTGTCTCGGCGGCAGGCTCGGTGCGGCTGGAAAAGTCGTGTTGTCCCCTTCACGGGGCTGAGATCTTCTTTGAAGGCGTCGCGCCGGTTCAGGAGTGTGCGTGCTCTTCCCCGAGCAGCGGAGCGCCCGCAGCGGCCAGTTCTTCTGTCGTCCTCCACTCGGCGAAGGGATCAGTGAAACGGTCCCAGCCGGCCTGCCCCACTTCCAGTTCCAAGTCTGTGACAAGTGCCGAGTCGAGCATTGCGGTCAGCGCGGCTTGGTCGAGGTTTCGCCCGATGATGACGAGTTCCTGTCTCCGGTCTCCGAAAGGCTCTTGCCATTGCTCCTTAAGCGACTCCGATGTCTCATCTGGCCACCGTTCCTTGGGTACGGCAGCCCACCAGATGCCGCCTGCCTGATACTGACACGCCCCGCCAGCCTGACTCCAAACCCCAACGAACCGCGGCCTTGTGGCGAGCCAGAAAAATCCTTTGGAACGTACCACGCCAGTCCACTCGCGCTGAATGGTTTCAAAGAAGCGCTCTGGGTGGAAGGGGCGCCGAGCCCTGTAGACAAAGGAGGAAAAGCCATACTCGTCCGCCTCACTTATCTCGTTGCCTCGAAGTACCTTCATCCATCCGGGTGACTTGCGGGCTTCCTCGAAGTCAAAGCGCGCGGTGTTGAGCACCTCATCCAGTGGCACCTCGGCGCGAGTGGCGTGGATCACCCTCGCCATGGGATTCAGTTTGCGAATCGCCCCGGCGGCGAATTCCAGCGCCTCGGGTTCCGCAAGATCGCACTTGTTGAGGACGATGACATCCGCAAACTCAATCTGGTCGGTGAGTAAATCCACCACCGTGCGCTCGTCCTCGTCGCCGAGGCCGACTCCCCTGTCGTTGAGGAAGTCGGCGTCCGCAAAGTCCCGCGCAAAATTAAACGCATCCACAACCGTGACCATTGTGTCGAGTCGCGTGATGTGAGCCAGAGAGGTGCCGTCCTCTTCCTCGAATTCGAACGTCTCCGCTACCGGCAACGGCTCTGAAATGCCGGTGCTCTCGATGAGAAGATAATCAAAACGTCCGGCCTCCGCGAGCTTCCTGACCTCGTGCAACAGGTCTTCCCTCAGCGTGCAACAGATACAGCCGTTGCTCATTTCCACCAGTTTCTCCTCCGTTCGTGACAACCCTGCACCGCCGTTCGATAGGAGCGCCGAGTCGATGTTGACCTCGCTCATGTC
>JBIKSY010000233.1:0-6266 GCA_044348365.1 Chthoniobacteraceae bacterium | reverse complement strand
GCCCAAACTTCAATGTACACGATCCCTGATCGTGGCCAAGGAGCCAGATCCAGAGTAACTGCGAATCGCCCAGATTCGCGGGCAAGAGAGAGTTAAGCGGCGCACCTGCTTCCTTTTAAGTTCCCTGTTTCAAAGACATTTCCCAGCCACCCCTCGGTGAGAACGCCTGCTGGGCTTGTCTATCTGGGACGTCCTTGACCACAAATCCCAAACTAAAAAGCGTACTTAAACGCCTCCGAAGCGGCGTTGGCGGCGGTGAAAATCCCGAACGGCTTCAAAGAGGTCTTCCCGCCCGAAATCCGGCCAGCACTTCGGCGTCACGTAGAGTTCCGTGTAGCTGAGTTGCCAAAGGAGGAAGTTGGAAAGGCGCATTTCACCCGAGGTGCGTATCAGCAGGTCCGGATCCGGCCAGTCTTTTGTGTAGAGGTGCTTCTGAAGGTCTTCCTGAGTAAAATCTTCGGGCAGCAGACGTCCCTGAGCCACCTCCTCGCAAACCAACCGCACCGCGTCAACCAGTTCAGCCCGGCCGCTGTAATTGATGGCCAGCACCAGATTCATCCCAGTATTTGCGGAGGTGCGTTTGATGGTCCGTTCCAGTGCCTGCAGTGCCGAGGGAGGGAGCTCTTGCAGGCGGCCGATCGCCCTGAGGCGGATGTTGTTGGCGAGCAGCGTGGGAAGCTCCGCCTCGAGAAAATGCTCAAGCAGGCCGAACAGCGCGCTGACCTCCGCGGCCGGTCGCTTCCAGTTTTCCGTGGAGAAGGCGTACACGGTCAGGCAGCCCACTCCGATTTCACAGCAGGTTTCTGTGACAGCGCGCAACGCCTGTGCGCCGTTCTCGTGCCCGGTGACCCTTGGCAGCCCGCGCTGTTTGGCCCAGCGCCCGTTGCCATCCATGATGATGGCAATGTGCTTGGGAGGGGGAAGGTTGAACACCGAGGAAGACGGAAGGGGCGTGAGGGAGGTACTCTGGGCGGTCATGCTGCGCCCCGTCAGCCTAGCACGTTGTCGAGCTTTTGCATGCCCGCATTTGAGCAGGGCCTCAGAGCAGGATGGTCTGTTCCCTGTTTGGGCCCACGCTGGCGATCTTGAGTTTTGCACCGCAAAGGGCTGCGATTTTTTCCAAATATTGGCGGGCGTTCTCCGGCAGGGCTTTCCACTCGCGGATGGCATCGGTGGGGGTGAGCCATCCGGGGAGGTCGATGTACACGGGTACGCACGCAGCCAAGTCGGCGTAGTCCATGGGCGGATAATCAACCCGTTTTCCCCTCAGCTCGTAGTGGGTGCAAACCTTGACCGAATCCAGCGTGTCCAGACCGTCCAAGTTTGTCACCGCCAATTCGTCAATCCCGTTAATGATGCCCGCGTAGCGCACCGCCACGGCGTCAAACCACCCGCAGCGCCGGGCCCGGCCTGTTGTGGAGCCAAACTCCCGGCCCATCCCGTGCAGCATGTCACTGAGGCCCTCGTTCTCGGTGGGGAAGGGACCTTCGCCCACCCGCGTGGTGTAGGCCTTGATGACTCCCAGCACCTTGTCGATTTTGTGCGGAGGCACACCCGACCCCGTACAGGCCCCGCCAGCCGTCGTATTCGAAGAGGTCACATACGGGTAGGTCCCATGGTCGATGTCGAGAAATGTCCCCTGAGCGCCTTCAAACAGGATCTCCTTCCCGGCCGCCACCGCTTCATGGAGGTACACGACGGTGTTGGCGATAAAGGGGCGCAACGCCTCGGCCGCAGCCTGCAGCGCGGGGAGAATCTCCGCGAGCACGAGGCCCGGAAGTCCCTGGGCGGCCAGAACGGCGTTGTTTTCCTCAACCCGCGTCGAGAGCTTCTGCTCGAAGGATTCCGGGTGGAGCAGGTCCGCCACGCGCAGGCCAACCCGAGCGATCTTGTCGCCGTAGGCGGGCCCGATCCCGCGCTTGGTGGTGCCGATCTTGCCTGCGCCGCGGCTGGTTTCACGGGCCTCATCCAGCAGGCGGTGGTAGGGCAGCACCAGATGGGCGGCGTCGCTGATCATCAGATTCGCGGGCGTCACCTCGATGCCCTTGGATCGGAGTCCTTCGATTTCCACTGACACTGCAACGGGATCGAGGACGACCCCGTTTCCAATCACGCACAGGGTGCCAGGTCGCAGGATTCCTGAGGGAATCAGGTGGAGCACATATTTGGTGCCGCCCACAATCACGGTGTGTCCGGCGTTGTTGCCACCCTGACTGCGCACCACAATCTGTGCGCTTTCAGTGAGGAAATCGATGATCTTACCTTTGCCTTCATCGCCCCATTGGGCGCCTACAAGAATCGTGTTGGACATAACTGGAAAACGGGTGGGTCTGGATGGAAATCAGCTGGGAGGGCAACCGTACAGGGGTGCCCGGCTCGGGGCAAAGACGCCAAATGTAGGGGGGAGGGCTTTCCGAGTGCAAAGCAAAACGCACCCGGGTCAGGCCGGTTTGGGGAGCAGGTGCGAGCGGGCTTGGGAAGGGCTGTTTTAGGGGGAATCCTTAGAGAAAGGGCGCTTTTGCCTTTGCGCTTTGGTGTCGGTGTCCAAGAATCCCGTCCCATCTTTTTCTTTAAAATGAGTACACCCAAAGTTCTTGTAGCCGACCCCATCTCCGAACGCGGCATCGCTGAGTTACTGGAAGGCAAACTGCTTGAGGTCGACGTGTTGACCGGCAAAACCGAGGCAGAATTGCTGGAGATCATCGGCAACTACCAGGGACTTGTCGTGCGCAGCCAAACCAAGGTGACCGCCCGCCTGCTGGAGGCCGCCACCCAGCTTAAGGCCGTGGGGCGCGCCGGTGTCGGCGTGGACAACGTGGATGTGGAGGCGGCTACCAAGAAGGGGGTGATCGTCATGAACACTCCGGGCGGAAACACCGTTTCCACAGCGGAGCACACCTTTTCGCTGATGATGGCCATCTCCCGCAACATCGCTCAGGCCGATGCTTCCGTTAAGTCCGGCAAGTGGGACCGCAAAAGTTTTGAAGGGGTCGAACTCTACGGCAAGACGCTGGCCATTCTGGGCATGGGCCGCATTGGCACCGAGGTGGCCTCCCGTGCTCAGGCTTTCGGGATGCGGGTTCTTGCGTATGACCCATACCTTTCAGCGGCCCGCGCAAAGTCGCTCCATGTGGAGTTGGTGGAGCGCCTGGATGAGATCGTGCCCCAGGCCGACTACATCACGGTGCACATGCCGTTGACTCCCGAAACCAAGCACATGCTCAACGCGGAGCGTCTGCAGAAGGCGCGCAAGGGAGTGCGAATCATCAACTGCGCCCGGGGCGGGTTGATCGACGAAGCCGCACTTTACGACGCGCTCAAGAGTCGCCATGTGGCGGCTGCCGCCTTGGACGTGTTTGAAGTGGAACCGCCTCCAGCCGATTTCAAACTGCGTGAACTGCCCAATGTGGTCTTCACCCCGCACTTGGGCGCCTCGACGGCGGAGGCTCAGGAAAGCGTGGGCATCGAGGTGGCCCAGCAGATCCGCGCCGCGCTCTTGCAGGGGGAGATCCGCAATGCCGTGAACATGCCCAGCGTGGACGCCAAGACGATGGCCGAGGTGGCCCCCTATGCGGAGTTGGGGCAGCGGATGGGGGTGTTTCTTGCCCAGATCGCTGCCAAGCGCTGCAGCGCCTTGAACGTCAATTTTCAGGGCAGGATCAACGAATTAAATACAAAACCCGTTTCCAGGGCCGTGTTGCTTGGCTTCCTTCGGCAGGCCGGCGGGGCCGAGGTCAACATCGTCAACGTCCCTGGGTTCGCCCAGCACCTAGGGCTCAAGGTGAGCGAGTCCAGCGAATCGGTTTCCCCTGATTTCGCGGAACTCATTGAACTGACGGCCACTGGGGAGGGGGGCTGGGTTTCGGTTGCCGGCACCTTTTTCGGCAGCACGCCGCGCATTGTAAAGATCAACGGCCGTCATGTGGAGGCCCGTCCGGAGGGGGTCCTGTGCATCTTTGAAAACAAGGACCGGCCGGGCATCGTGGGGGAGGTGGGCACGCTGTTTGGAAAACACGGGGTCAACATCGCCAGCATGTCTTTGTCCCGCAACGAAGTCGGCGGCCGCGCCCTGACGGTGCTCAATCTGGATTCGGTGCCCGGGCCCGCCCTGGTCAAGGAATTGCTCTCCAATCCGGACATCTATTCCTGCCAGACGGTGAATCTCGGCAACTAAACCGCCCCATGAAAGTACGCATCGCCTCCGAAGCGCCCTCCGGGGCTTGGACACAACTCTGCCTGATCTCCAAGGAGGAGAAGGGCCGACTTGTTCCCCCCCCGGGCGACGGCGAGTTTTCCGGCGAGGTGGGGGCGCTGCTTCCGGACCGAGCCTCCTCCACGCTGTACGCCGGCGTTGGAGATAATGCCTCGCTGGACGCCTCTGCTGTGAGGCGTTCGGCAAGCGGCGCAGCGCTGGCTTTGCGCAAGCGCGGGCAGGGGAGGGTGTTGTTGCGGATGGAGAAACGTCCGGAGTTTGTGGAGGCGGCTGTCGAGGGGCTTTTCTTGGGCGGGTACCGTTTCGAGGCCTTTGCCCCGAAGAGGAGTACGGCGCTTTCGGAGTTGGTGGTGCTGGTTTCCAAAAACGACCTCCCCGTCGCGAGAAAGGCCGCAGCGCGTGGCCGGATTCTGGCCGAGGCAATCAACGCGTCGCGCGAGGTGGCAAACCTGCCGGGAAACCTTCTTAATCCTGAAATCCTTGCAAAAAAGGCAGTGGAAATGGCCCTCGAGACCGGTTTGAAGTGCCGCGTCCTGGACGAGCGCGCGCTGAAGGCGGGCAAGTTTGGCGGGATTCTGGCGGTCGGGTGCGGAAGCCCGTGCGCGCCGCGTCTCATAGCGCTGGAGCACATGGGCGGAGCGAGGGGTGAGGCGCCCTTGGTGCTGGTGGGCAAGGCCATCACTTTTGATTCGGGCGGCATTTCCATCAAGCCGGCCTCAAGCATGGAGGAGATGATTTTCGACAAGTGCGGCGGAACCGCCGTGTTTGGAGCAATGCAGGCGATTGCCAACCTTGGGTTGAAGCGCAACGTGGTCGGGATTTTGGCGGCGGCCGAGAACATGCCCAGCGGCACGGCCTACCGGCCCGGCGACATTGTGACGATGCGCTCCGGAACCACGGTGGAGGTGGTAAATACGGATGCCGAGGGTCGGATGGTTTTGGGGGACGCGCTCTGGTGGGCCTGCAACGAGTACAAAGCTGCGCACGTGGTCAACCTTGCGACTCTGACGGGCGCCTGCGGGGTAGCCTTGGGCGAGGCAGCAGCCGGCATGTGGACCAACCACGATGCTTTCCAGGCCCAGGTAGCGCAGGCTGCAAAGGACGCGGGCGAGCGCCTCTGGCCGATGCCCCTCTTTCCCGAGCACACCCGGCAGATCAAAAGCCAGGTTGCCGCGATCAAAAACAGTGGCGGCCGCCTGGCTGGCGCCTGCACGGCCGCGGCTTTCCTCAGGGAGTTCGTGGGACAGACCCCCTGGGTGCACTTGGACATCGCCTACACCTCCCATCGCACCAAGGACCAAGACGGTCTGGCCGTCGGCGCCACCGGCTTTGGCGTTCGTACCCTCGTCCAGTTGGCCCTCGGCAGGAAGGTTTAGCGCTTGGGCGACGCCTCTTTGGCGCGCTTTTTCGGTTCGACTGCCGGCCCCACCGCGGCCTTGCCGGTGGACTTTGCCGAGGTGCTTGAAATCATCCTCGCACGAGGCGTGCCGCGGGCGGACCGCTTGCGGTTGGGGTGAAGGGCCGCCTCCATAAATTCCGCTTGAGCTGACCTGGGTTCCGCATCTCCGGCGGCAACAATACGCTCGTAGGAGGCGTCCGGGAGAAGCCGCCAAGACCTAGTGTTGTCCTCTAGAAAGCGCAGAAGGATGTCGTTGATGAGGTGGTTTTTGAGCGAAGGGTCCTCGATGGGAAAGACCACCTCCACGCGATTGTGCAGGTTGCGGGGCATCCAGTCGGCGCTTCCTACGTACACGAGCGGCTTGCCCTGATTCTCAAAATAGTACACCCGGCTGTGTTCCAGAAAACGGCCGATGATGGAGCGCACGCGGATGCGTTCGCTCACCCCGGGGAGTCCCGGGCGAAGGCAGCACATCCCGCGCACGATCAGGTCGATCTCCACTCCGGCGGTGGAGGCCGCATACATCTCCTCGATGAGGTCCCTGTCTACGAGTCCGTTCATTTTCGCGATGATGCGCGCGGGTTTTCCCTGCCGGGCCGCCTCGGTCTCTGCGTGGATCATTGCAAGGATCCGCTCCTGGAGGGTGAAGGGGGC
>JBIKSY010000465.1:0-6288 GCA_044348365.1 Chthoniobacteraceae bacterium | reverse complement strand
GTTGCCGCGGCGAAATAAAGAACCGCGGAGAGTAAGGGGGGGTGGATTTTGGGTTTCATTGGTTTGGGGGTGGATGAGCTCGGTCCTTGTTCCGGACTTCGTCTAAATAATGGAACCCAAGTGCCCAACGCAGCCTAAAAACCGCCGTTCAAACCTTTTCCCCACACAAAGCCACTTAATCCACCACAAAAATGGAAACCACCGCCCTCCCCAAAAAACAAAGGGGCGGACCCGGCCACGCTCGTGGCAACAGGGTCCGCCCAACTTTGATCTGACGGGACCATAGAGGCCCCTTCAGGACTACGCCTCGGCTACCTCGGTTTCCGAGGGTTCGTCCTCGCCAAAGCTACGGTCACCGGAAACCTGCACATCCCGATGGACAGGGAAGCCTGTCCCCGCAGGGATGAGATGGCCCATGATGACGTTCTCCTTGAAACCGCGCAGCTTGTCGACCCGTCCAAGAGTTGCCGCCTCGGTAAGGACGCGGGTTGTGTCTTGGAAGGAGGCTGCAGAGATAAACGATTCGGTCTCCAGCGAGGCCTTCGTGATCCCCAACAACACGGGTGAAGCCTCGGCCGGCTTGCCGCCTTTCTCTTCCACGCGGCGGTTCTCCTCTTCGAAGGTAAGGCGATCGAGTTGATCCCCCCACAACAAGGAAGTGTCTCCGGGTTCGTTGACCTTCACCTTGCGCAGCATCTGGCGGATGATGATCTCGATGTGCTTGTCGGAAATCTCCACGCCTTGGAGGCGGTAAACTTCCTGCACTTCGTTTACCAGATGCTCTTGGAGCGCCTGTGGCCCTAGGACCTCGAGGATGTCATGCGGAGGAATCGGCCCCTCTGTGAGTTGCTGACCCTTCTTGACCGAGTCACCCTGGAGCACGATGAGGTGCTTGTTAAGCGGCACCAAGTGTTCTTCTTCGGCTCCAGTTTCCGGATCGATCACCAGCACGCGGCGCTTACCTCGCACGTTGGTTCCGATCTCGACCACGCCGTCGATCTTGGCAATTTCCGCAGCGTCCTTCGGACGGCGTGCCTCGAACAACTCGGCGACCCGCGGCAGACCCCCGGTGATGTCCTTGGTCTTGGCAACCTTACGAGGTGTCTTCGCCAGTAACTGTCCGGCCTGAACCTTCTTGCCCTCACTCACCACAACCACGGCACCGGCCGGGATGGAGTAGCTCATGAGCACCTCTTCGGTCTTGTCATCCACGATCACGATCTGCGGATGCTGGTCTTCCTTGTGCTCGATGATGACCGTGCCCATGACACCCGTGGCTTCATCGACCTCGCGCTTCACCGTGACGCCCTGGACCATGTCCACAAACCGGATCTTTCCGGAGCGCTCCGTCAAGATCGGCACGTTGTGCGGATCCCACTGGGCAAAAGACTGGCCCTTTGTCACCGCGCCGCCGTCCGGGACGGCGATGACGGTTCCCAGCACCATGTTGTAACGCTCGAGTTCGCGGCCGTCGTCGGCATGCAAACTGACGGACCCGTTACGGTTGAGGACGATGTAGTCGCCGTCAATGCTCTTCACGACGCGCAAATCGTTGAAGCGGACCGTGGCGTCGTTCTTCGCCTTCACCACCGGTTGCTTGAACGTCTGGGACGCAACACCACCGATGTGGAAGGTACGCATCGTCAACTGTGTTCCGGGTTCGCCGATCGACTGGGCGGCAATGATGCCGACAGCCTCGCCAAGGCGCACGCGCTGACCCGTCGCCAGGTTGCGGCCGTAGCACAGGGCACAGACGCCGCGCTTGGACTCACACGTGAGCACAGAGCGAATCCGCAGTTGCTCCACCCCGATCGCGTCGATCGCCGTCGCCGTCGCTTCGTCAATGATGACGCCACGCTTCACCAGCACGTTCTGAGTGACAGGATCCTTGATCGTTTCGCAGCTCGTACGCCCGATCAGTCGGGTGCGGAGGTCAACAACCTCTTCGTCACCTTCGTAGATCGACCGAACCACGATGCCGCTCGCAGTGCCACAGTCCTCGAGGGAAATGATTACGTCCTGCGCACAGTCCACCAGCTTACGAGTCAGGTAACCGGAGTCCGCCGTCTTGAGCGCCGTGTCCGCGAGGCCCTTACGCGCGCCGTGGGTGGAGATGAAGTACTCCAAAACGGTCAACCCTTCACGGAAGTTCGCGGTGATCGGTTGTTCGATGATCGAGCCGTCCGGCTTGGCCATCAAACCACGCATCCCTGCGAGCTGCTTGACCTGCTGCCGGTTGCCTCGCGCGCCCGAATCCACCATGAGGAACACAGGATTCAACTCCTTGCGCCCTTCGTTGTGCTCGAGGGTCCTGAACATCACGTTCGCGATTTCTTCGCCTGCATGCGTCCAAACGTCGACGACCTTCGCGTAGCGCTCGCCGTCGGTGATGATCCCGCGCTTGTACTGTTGAAGCACCACGGCAACCTGCTTGTGTGCGTTCTCCAGTTCGATGCGCTTTTCCTTGGGGATGATCATGTCCTTGATCCCGATGGAAACACCGGCGCGCATCGCCCACAGGAAGCCGAGGCTCTTGAGGCGGTCGAGCATGTCCACAGTCGCCTGATGGCCGGAGGACTGGTAGGTGCGGAAAATGATGTCGGAAATCTGCTTCTTGCCGGCAGCCTTGTTGAAAAAGCCCACCGCAGGCGGCCAGATTTCATTAAACATCACGCGGCCCACAGTCGTCTCGATCACATTCGCTGTCGCATCGCCAAACACCGTAGCCTGGCCGCGGTTCGGATTGCGGAAACGGATGCGGTCATGGACCTTGACCGAACGGTCGGAGAGTGCGAATTCAACCTCAGCAGCATTGTCAAAGAGCGGGAGCCGCTCCTTGTCGCTGTCTGCGTGCTTGCGCGGGTTCTGGGTCAGGTAGTAACAGCCCAAAATAATGTCCTGCGAAGGCGTGGTCACCGGCTTTCCGCTGGAGGGCGAGAAGATGTTGTTTGAAGCGAGCATCAGCATGCGCGCCTCCATCTGGGCCTCCACCGAAAGGGGCACGTGAACAGCCATCTGGTCGCCGTCGAAGTCGGCGTTGTACGCGGTACACACCAGCGGATGAATCCGGATCGCCTCGCCTTCAATCAGCAAAGGCTCGAAAGCCTGGATCGAAAGACGGTGCAGGGTCGGAGCACGGTTGAGAAGCACGGGATGGCCCTTGGTCACCTGCTCGAGAATATCCCAAACCTCGGGAGTCTGGCGGTCGATCATCTTCTTGGCACTGCGCACGGTGTGCACGTACCCGCGCTCCTTGAGCACACGGATGATGAAGGGTTCGAAGAGCACGAGGGCCATCTTCTTGGGGAGGCCGCACTGGTGCAGTTTGAGTTCCGGCCCGATAACGATGACCGAACGGCCCGAGTAATCGACGCGCTTGCCCAGCAGGTTCTGGCGGAACCTTCCACCCTTGCCCTTGAGCATGTCCGAGAGCGACTTGAGGGGCCGGTTGCCCGCACCCGTCACCGCCCGCCCATGGCGTCCGTTGTCGAAGAGAGCGTCCACCGCCTCCTGAAGCATCCGCTTTTCATTCCGAATGATCACATCCGGCGTCTTGAGCTGCAAGAGATTGCGCAACCGGTTGTTCCGGTTGATGACGCGACGGTACAAATCGTTCAAGTCAGAGGTCGCAAACCGGCCGCCTTCCAGCGGTACTAGAGGACGCAGGTCCGGGGGAATCACCGGCAGAACCTCAAGCACCATCCACTCTGGACGGGTCTTGCTGAAGGCAAAGCCCTGTACCAACTTCAAACGCTTCGCGAGCTTTTTGCGAATCTGCTTGGAACGGGTAGCCCCCATCTGCTCCTCCAACTCCACCTGCTGCGCAGCGAGATCGACGTGGGAAAGAAGCTTGCGAATCGCCTCCGCGCCCATGCCCGCCTCGAAGGACGTCTCTCCGAAAGAATCCACCGCGAGGCGGTATTCGGTCTCAGTGAGGAGCTGGCCCTTGACCATGCCGGTGTGGCCGGGGTCGATCACAAGGTAGTCTTCGTAGTAGATGATGCGCTCGAGCTGCCTGCCGGACATGTCCAACATGAGGCCGATGCGCGATGGCATGCACTTGTAGAACCAGATGTGGGTGACTGGAACAGCCAGCTCAATGTGGCCCATCCGCTCGCGACGCACACGGGCAAGGGTAACCTCCACGCCGCAACGGTCACAGATGACGCCCTTGTGCTTGATACGCTTGTACTTACCGCAGGAGCACTCCCAGTCCCTGGTGGGACCGAAGATCCGCTCGCAGAACAAGCCGCCCTTTTCGGGCTTGAAGGTCCGGTAGTTGATGGTCTCCGGGTTCTTCACCTCGCCGCTGCTCCAAAGACGGATGTTCTCCGGAGAGGCTACGGTGATACCGACACTGTCAAAACCCTGCGGACGCTCTTCAACAACGAGTTCGCGGAAAGAAGGTGTTTCAATCATACGGAAAAAACAAGCTGCGCCTGAAAACAAGCCGTCCGGCGTGGCGCACCACCGGACGGACTCAAATGGTGATTAAGGAGCGGACTAGAAGGAAACCGGAGGCAGCACGGGAGCGTGTTGCACCGCGCGCCCACCGACCTTGACGTCAAGGCCGAGCGACTGCATTTCCTTGATGAGCACGTTGAAGGACTCCGGCGTACCGGCTTCCAAAGCGTTGTCACCCTTTACAATGGCCTCGTAGATCCGCGTCCTGCCCTGCACATCGTCAGATTTGACGGTGAGCAGTTCCTGGAGCGTGTAAGCGGCGCCATAGGCCTCGAGGGCCCAGACTTCCATCTCCCCGAAACGCTGGCCCCCGTACTGTGCCTTCCCGCCCAGCGGTTGCTGGGTGACAAGCGAGTAGGGACCGACGGCGCGGGCGTGAATCTTGTCGGCCACCAAATGGCCGAGCTTTAACATGTAGATGTAGCCGACGACGATGGGTTGGTCGAACGACTCGCCAGTGCGCCCATCGTACACGGTGGTCTTCCCGGTGTCCGTGATCCAGGTAAAGCCTTCGACCTTCTGAGCCTCCTTGAGGTACTCGAAAATCCGCTCCTCCTTGATGCCGTCAAACACAGGGGTCGCCACCTTGAAGCCGAGAGCCTTGGCCGCCACACCAAGGTGGGTTTCCAAAACCTGTCCGACGTTCATACGGGAAGGCACCCCCAGCGGGTTGAGCACAATGTCCACCGGACGGCCGTCCGCGAGGAACGGAAGATCTTCTTCGGGAACGATACGGGCGACAACGCCCTTGTTTCCGTGGCGACCTGCCATCTTGTCGCCGACCGACAGCTTGCGCTTGGAGGCGATGTAGACCTTGACCTGCTTGATGATGCCCGGATCGATGTCATCGCCGCTTTCGAGTTTGTCCATCGAAGACTCGTGCTCCTGCTCGAGTTCCTGAAAACGGGGTTCGAACTGGCCGATGATTTCTCGGATGCGGTTGCGGATCGGCGACGGATCGATGTCCACGTGATCATAGACACCCGCCAGTTTGCGCAGGAGGGTCTTGGTGATCTTGCGGTTGGCCGGGATAATGATCTCACCGGTCTGAGCGTTGACCACGTCCAGAGGGATCTTCTCGCCAAGCAGCACGTTGGAGAGCGACTCGGTGAGTTCCTCGTGCAATTCCTCTTTTTTCTTGAGGTAATGCTCTTCGGCCTCCTTCTGCTGGCGCTTGCTCTCGCCCGGGCTCAGCTTGACCTTGGCAATCTCCTTGCGGCTCGAAACCTTGACGTCCATGACGATGCCGTAGGTACCAGAGGGCACGGTCAGGGAGGTGTCCTTCACATCGGCGGCTTTTTCACCGAAGATTGCACGCAGCAGACGTTCTTCAGGAGCCAACTCGGTCTCACTCTTGGGAGTGATCTTACCGACCAGGATGTCGCCGGGCCGTATCTCAGCACCTACGCGCACCACGCCGTCCGGACCGAGGTTGCGCAGGGCCTCCTCGGAAACGTTCGGAATGTCCCGGGTGATTTCCTCCGGGCCGAGCTTGGTGTCACGGGCGCCACACTCAAACTCGTCGATGTGAATTGAAGTGTAGATGTCCTCTTTGACCACGCGCTCGGAGATCGTGATCGCATCTTCGAAGTTGTAGCCATTCCAAGGCATGAACGCCACGAGCACGTTTCTGCCAAGGGCCAGTTCCCCGTTGTCACAGTTGGGACCGTCGGCAATAACCATCCCCTTCTCGATTATGGCGCCCTTGGCGACGATCGGCCGCTGGTTGACGCAGGTTCCGGCATTGGAACGCATGAACTTGCGCAACTCGTAGATATAAATGCCTTCCGCCGGGTCATGACGGAGCCGCTTCTTGCTCTCAGG
>JBIKSY010000439.1:0-6313 GCA_044348365.1 Chthoniobacteraceae bacterium | reverse complement strand
TAACCAATATCAATACCGGTGCAAGTGCAACAGGTACAAATATTGGTAACTCAGCAAGTACAACTACAGTTCTTGGTGCAACAAATATCAATACAACAGGTAATACACAAACAACACTTGGTAGTTCTACTAGCAATACTGTTGTCGGTGGTGGATCCGCTGTAGCTGGTGCAGAATTGACAGTCAATGGTCAAACATATGTATTCAATAGCTCAGCAGCACCTTCTGTAGCAATTGGAACAAATCCAGCAGGAATTGGTCTTGATGTAGCTGATGATGTCAATATCACAGGTAATCTCACAGTAACCGGTACATTTACAACAGGTCCTTGGGCAGCACCTTCAGCAGTGATTGGTGGTGGTGTGGGAGCAGCCGGTGCAGAGTTGACAGTCAACAATGATCTTGCTGTAACAGGCAATACCACAACTGGCACATTGAACTCAGGTGCATCAACAATTTTGGGTACCACACTCATCAATACGACAGGTACATCAAATACCACAATTGGTAATGGTGGAAGTGCAACTACAGTTGCTGGTACACTCGGCGTAACAGGAGCAACCACACTTAGCGCAGGTGCAACAGTCAATGGTGCTATCCTTGATGTAAATGCAGGAGCAGATGTAGCAGGTGGTTTGACTGTATCAACAGGTAATATCTCAACAACAGCCGGTACAATTACAGCAAGTAGCGGATTGGTAGCAACAACAGGTGGTCTTACAGTTTCTGCAGGTGGTGCAAGCATCGCCGGTACAACAGGAATTGCTGGTATAACCAATATCAATACCGGTGCAAGTGCAACAGGTACAAATATTGGTAACTCAGCAAGTACAACTACAGTTCTTGGTGCAACCAATATCAATACAACAGGTAATACACAAACAACACTTGGTAGTTCTACTAGCAATACTGTTGTCGGTGGTGGATCCGCTGTAGCTGGTGCAGAATTGACAGTCAATGGTCAAACATCTGTAGTCAATAATTCAGCAGCACCTTCTGTATCAATCGGAGCAAATGGAACCGGTATTGGTCTTGATGTAGCTGATGATGTCAATATCACAGGTAATCTCACAGTAACAGGTACATTTACAACAGGTCCTTGGGCAGCACCTTCAGCAGTAATTGGTGGTGGTGTGGGAGCAGCCGGTGCAGAGTTGACAGTCAACAATGATCTTGCTGTAACAGGCAATACCACAACTGGCACATTGAACTCAGGTGCATCAACAATTTTGGGTACCACACTCATCAATACGACAGGTACATCAAATACCACAATTGGTAATGGTGGAAGTGCAACTACAGTTGCTGGTACACTCGGTGTAACAGGAGCAACCACACTTAGCGCAGGTGCAACAGTCAATGGTGCTATCCTTGATGTAAATGCAGGAGCAGATGTAGCAGGTGGTTTGACTGTATCAACAGGTAGTATCTCAACAACCGATGGTTCTATTACTGCAAATGGTGCAAGCGGTTCTATAAGCGCTGCACAAGGTATCACAGCAGGTAATGGATTGACAGTTACAACTGGTGGTGCAAGCATCACAGGTACAACAGGAATTACTGGTGTAACCAATATCAATACAACAGGAACATCTGCAACTGTCATTGGTAACTCAACAGGCGCAGGTTCAGCTACAACAATACAAGGCACACTCGGTGTAACAGGCTTGTCGACACTTACAGGTGGTTTCATTACTTCTAATGCAGACATTAATGGTGGAACAATCGATGGTGCGGCAATCAATGGAACAACAATTGGTGCAACAACAGCAAGCACAGGTGCTTTCACAACATTGACATCAAGTGGTACAACAACACTTGGCGCAACAAGTGCAACATCAATTAATTCAACGCCAATCGGTGCAACAACAGCATCAACAGGTAGATTCACTACATTGGAAGCAACAACATCATTGGTAGCAGCAACTGCAGATATCAATGGTGGAACAATTGATGGTTCAACAATTGGTGCAACTGTTCCTGCAGCAGGTACATTTACCGCAATGAACGCAACTACAGTTAATATCGATGGCGGAACAATTGATGCAACTGTAATTGGTGGAGCAACGCCAGCAGCTGGTACATTTACAACACTTACTGCAAACACTTCATTAGTAGCAGCAACAGCTGATATTAATGGCGGAACAATCGATGGTGCGGCAATCAATGGAACAACAATTGGTGCAACTACAGCATCAACTGGTAGATTCACTACTTTGGAAGCCACAACATCATTAACTGCAGCAACAGCAGACATCAATGGTGGAACAATTGATGGTGCAGCAATCAATGGAACAACAATCGGTGCAACATCTGCAAGCACAGGTGCATTCACAACATTGACATCAAGTGGAACAACAACCCTTGGTGCAACAAGTGCAACATCTATCAACAATACACCAATCGGTGCATCAACAAGAAGCTCAGGTGCATTCACAACATTGGCTGCAAATGGTGCAACAACATTGACAAGCACACTAGATGTAACAGGTGCTACAAACATTAACACAGGCGGTGCTGCAACAACAACTATAGGTAATGGCTTAAGCACAACTGTAGTAGATGGTGCTTTGACAGTAAATGGTATTTCAACATTTACCAATAATATCAATCAAACTGCAGGGACCTTCACCACTTCAAGTGTTGATATTAATGGTGGTTCAATTGACAATACACCAATCGGTGCAACAACAAGAAATACTGGTGCATTCACTACATTGGCTGCAAACGGTGCAACAACATTGACAAGTACATTGAATGTTTCTGGTCTTTCAACGCTCGCTTCAGTTGACATTAATGGTGGTAATATTGATGGTACAGCTATCGGTGTATCATCAACAAGTACAGGTGCATTCACAACATTGACATCAAGTGGAACAACAACCCTTGGTGCAACAAGTGCAACATCAATCAATAATACTCCAATTGGTAGTACAGCACCAAGTACTGGTGCATTCACAACCTTGAGTGCAAGTGGTGCCACAACGCTCGCTGCAACTACAGCCTCAACTCTTGCTCTCGGTGGTGCAACTATCGGTACAAATGAATTGGCAGTTACTGGCGAGACAGTATTGACTGGTACAACAGGAATTACAGGTGTTACAAGCATCAATACAACAGGTACTAATACTACTACAATTGGTAATAGTACAGGTGCAGGTTCAACTACTCAAATCGGTGGTACTCTTGGTGTTACAGGTTTGATCACTTCAACAGCCGGTATGACTTCAAATGCTCAAGTTACAATCACAACCGGCGGATTGGTTGAAATGAACGGTGCAGATGTAAGATTGTATTCAGGAGCTGTTGTAGATCCTCTTGATCTCAAATTTGAAGTTGATGGTGGTACAGGAAATGTTTTTGCTGATGGTCTTATCACTGCAGATAATGGATTTACTACTTCCACAGGTAATATTACCATATCAACTTCAGGTAACATCAGTACTGTAAACGGTAACATTTCAACTACTGGAACTGGAGATCTCGTATCAAATGACGACTTGACTGTTGCAGATGATGCTACTATTTCAGGTGATGCGACTGTAACCGGTAGATTAACATTTGGTAGATTGGTATCGGCTCCTGCTACATGCCTTAACAATACTGCTGTTGCAACCGCGATTAACACAGGTACATCTGTCATTGACTACACTTCAGGTTTGGATGACTTGAATCCAGCCACATGGGGTGGTGCAGGGGTAGATGGACAAATCATTTTTGTTCGCGTTAATGCTGCACAATCTGTAGAAGCTGACATTGAAATCAATAGTGTTTCTACTTTTGTAAGAATTAGCGGTGTATGGTATCAAACTTCTAACTAATCCAGAATTTGATAAGTCTCTTAAAGCGACCACTTCGGTGGTCGCTTTTTTTTTGCACTTGGAGGAATTTCAAGCACATGGTATATTGCCAAAAAGTCTATGGGGAATCCTTTTCAGTATCATCACAGATTATTATGCTTCAATCATTTCATCGCAATGTATACTCAATCATTGTCATATTCATAATCAGCACACTGTCACTATCGGCACAACTTGTCAATCAATGGCAGAATATGTCATCCATGTATTCCGTGAATGAAATCACAAGCGCTAAAGACATTGTTTATGCAGGCACAAAAGGGGGTATTTTTTCCTATGATACTAAGAATGGTTCAACCGAATATTGGCGCGTGAGTGATTCCACTTTGCTCACTTCCACTATAACGGCAATCGCTTATGATTCTTCCATGCACACTATATGGGCAGGTGCTGAAAATGGAGCTATTGTCATATTTGACATTCAAAACAAGTCTTGGACAAGTATCACTGCAATTCTAACAGCTCAACCGCAAGGTATTGCTTCCAAACGCATACGCACTTTCGCTTTTCATAAAGGCATAACCTATTGCGCCGGTGATTTCGGCATCATGAAATTTCAAGGCACCATTCCAGGTGATTGGATCAAATTCATAGGTACGATTCCAAGCGGAACATCGATAGGTAGTTTGGCAATTCTTCAAGACACTATTTGGGTTGGAACGGCAAAAGGGCTGGCAAAAGCTAGCATCAATGCAACATTGCAGGAAATCACTTCATGGAAAGTGCTTAGTGCAGAAACGATCTATGACATGATTTCAGATGGTGATGCAATCATCTTCGCAGAATATGATGCTCTCAAACGCATTCGTTCGGGAGCAGTTGAAACATTGAATATCGGTTTTGCTTCTCAATTGAATCATATCTCAGTCCATAATGGAATGATTTATTATGGTAATCCAAATGGCATCTTCCAATATCCATCAAATGCAATTCTACCCGGCTTGCCTGCAATCACCAATAATGGATTTCATCATTTGGAAAATGGCTCCATTGCAGTGATTCAGAATACAGGAGGAATAGGACATCTCAATAATGGAAGCTATCAAGCAATCCTTCCAAATACTCCGGCCGGTAGTAAATATGGGGCTCTTGCGGTGGATAATGCCTCCAATCTTTGGGTAAATATGGATGAAGGATATGTAGGAGTTCTCAACGGAAATGATTGGAAGAATTTCAATAGAGCAGAAGTTTTTGGAGCCAAAGCACTCGGCAATACTCGATTCAATGCATTGCAAGCCATGAGCAATGGTACAATGTGGATCGGAAGCTTCGGAAATGGCTTTGCTATCGGTTCGGCTGAAAGCAATGAAGTCAAATTCATGCAGATGGATGATGATGCTCGAAAGAACTTAGCAATCAATGCCGGAGACTATACCGTATCCGGAAAAGTAACCGAAGAAAGAGATGGATCGGTTTGGATTCCACGCCTCACCACAGGCAATGATGGAGCATTGATCGTGAAGAAGAATCCCGATGGATCATATATTCCATATCAAGGAAGCATCTCCGGAAAGAAATTCACCATTGCTGAAATAGACAATAATAAAACCGTTTGGCTCGGCGCGCCAACTTCCAATACAGGCGATGGAAATATTTACTATTTCAATCAAAAAAATACGCCAAATGATGAAACAGATGATATTCGCGGTCCTCTCACTACACTCTCCGATATTCGCGTAATTCGAAGAGATGCATCCGGTTTCATGTGGTTTGGCACAGGCACCGGTTTACATGTGATGTATTCACCGGGAAGTATTTTGACTGGCAGACAGCCCAATATTATTTCCATTGCAGGACTCAAAGGACAAGTCGTCAATGATATCGCAATCGATGCCGTGAATAATAAATGGATTGCAACGGATAATGGACTCTTTGTTTTGAGTGATGATGGATCGGAAATTCTTGCAACATTCACAGCACGCAATACCATCTTTCAAAGCACTGCAATCAAGACAATTGCGATTGACAAACAACAAGGCCTGGTATATGTGGGTACTGATGAAGGACTATATCGTGGTATCACAACCATTGTTACACCAACAGTGGACTATTCCAATATCAGATGTTTCCCTCAGCCATTCATTCCGGGAATTCATTCACATGTTACGATAGAAGGTCTTGGCGAGCAAAGCGGAATATCCATCGTCACTCCTTCCGGCATGCCTATTCGCACCATTACCACACAAAGTGGTCGCATCATTTGGGATGGAAAAAATGATCAAGGAGAATTGGTTGGCTCCGGAGTATATCTCATTGTGGCACAATCCGGCAATCAAGATCAATCAGGCATTGCAAAATGCATGGTGATCAGGAAATAAGTACATATTCTTCAATCATTGGCATGGTTTTCCCTCCGCAAGTATTATGTCATGCATTTTTTTCGCAATTTGCAGTATGATTTAGCAAGGAAGCAGAAGCTTGAAGGTTATTCCCGTAGATAAACCATTGCGTCT
>JBIKSY010000231.1:0-6315 GCA_044348365.1 Chthoniobacteraceae bacterium | reverse complement strand
GTCGCGGGACTGGGTCGAATCAGACTCAGGCAAAGGTGGAATCTCGTATCCCGTACCGGCAGAGACTCAACGGAGCGGTAGGGCCCGCGGCAACAGGCGCTATTCCACAGTCCTGCCGTTCATGAAGGCGACTCTCGCGGTCTTCCCATTCCGGCGACGCGCGGCTAACGCATCGACTCCGTTTGCGCCAGCACATCCGCAAACGGCACCTTGTCCAGCATGCCAAAGGCACCGGTGCGCGTCAGCCGCTCGCGTGACGTGGCGGGACTGGTGATGCCGCAGAGAAATCGCGCAAGCTGGCGCGGCGTACGCAGGGAGGCATGCCGTGCGTCCATCAGTCCTTGAATCGCCGCCACATCTTCCAGACTGATCGCGGGTACCTGAGACTGCGGCAGCTCGCGAGAAGCCTCCGTCGGGACTTTTTTCGCGCGCTCGACGCAACTGGTACAGGTGCCGCAGTCATCGGGCATTTCCTCGCCGAAATAGCGCAGCAGCCAGCGCGTGAGACACCCGCGGTGCGCCGCCAGTTCCAGCACCTGGGCGAGGCGCTCCACGTCACGCGCTTCGCGCTTGGTGAAGAGCTGCTGCATCTGCTCGCTGATCTGCGACGGGTCCCGTTTGTCCCGGTCATCGCACAGGCGGTAGCGCTGGCGCGCGCCGCTGGGTTTCAGCTCGATCTCTCCCGCCTCCTGCAACCAGGTGAGTGCTCTCAGGATCCTGTCACGCGGCTCCTCCATCTCGACGGCGGCTTCATCCGGATTCAGTGTCGTCCACTTCGTGCCGCGTTTGCCCGCTGAAAAAAGCCGCCGCAAAAATGCCTGACGGTCCGAAGGATGCCCCGAAAGGACTCGTGCCTCGGGTTCAAGAAGGCGGAATTGGTAGCTCGAATAAAATGACCCCAGCGGACGCATCACGCCATTGAGCTCCAGGTTCGTGAGCACCGTCTCGATCACGAGCGGACGGATGTCCGTGGACTGCGACAGTTCATACAGTGAGAAGTCAAACTCCTGCCCCAGGCGTAACAAATGGTCTACCAACTGCCGCAGCGCCTGGGCGGTCGGGGTATCGCCAAAGGTAAAGTTCTCCAGCACAATGCAGTCATCGCCACAGGCCAGCATTTCACAAACGGACGGTTTTCCATCGCGGCCTGCCCGGCCTGTTTCCTGCATGTAGTTCTCTAACGTCTTCGGCAGATTATAGTGGTACACCGCACGGATGTTGGGCTTGTCGATCCCCATGCCGAAAGCAATCGTGGCCACGATCACATCGAGGCTGTCCTTCATGAAGGAATCCTGCGCCGCATGGCGGTGTTCGTCCTGCAGCCCCGCATGATAGGCCCGCGCATTCACACCATTACGCTGCAGATGTGTCGCCACCTCCTCCGCGGTGTTTTGCAGCGTCACGTAGACGATGGCGGCACCCTTCCTTTTCAGCAGCACCTTGGTCAGATACTCCTTCCGTTTCTGTGCAGGGCAGGGAGTGATCCGGTAGTGCAGATTGGCCCGGTGAAACGACGTCTGCACATGGTCGGAATCTGCAATATTGAACGCCTTGCGGATATCCCGCCCCACATCCGGAGTGGCGGTCGCGGTCAGGGCCAGCACGGGATGAATCCCCAGCTCGCGCGCCACCAAGGCCAGCCGCAGATATTCGGGGCGAAAATTATGCCCCCACTCCGAGATGCAGTGCGCCTCATCCACCGCCATCATCGCGATCTTCACGCGCTTGAGTCGCTCGATGAAGTTCTCATTCATCAGCCGCTCGGGCGCGATGTAGAGCAGCTTCAAAGCGCCTGAGTTCATGCCGTCAAACACCCGCTGCGACTCCTCAAGCGACAGGGACGAATCCAGCCGCGCCGCCGCAATGTCGCGCGCGCGCAGCGCTTCCACTTGGTCTTTCATCAGCGCGATCAGGGGCGAAATCACTAGAGTCACCCCGTCGATCAGCAGCGCGGGGAGCTGGTAACACAGCGACTTTCCCGCACTCGTCGGGAACAGGGCCAATGCACTCCGCCCCGCCAGCAGCGCCTGCATCACCTGCTCTTGCCCCGGGCGAAAGGCAGCGTGGCCAAAGTGCTTTTTCAAAGTGGCGAGGAGATCTGCTGCCATACGCATTGATAGCACAGCCGAGACAAGCGACTCAGCATTTCCTTGAGAGTCCATTCCGATCGCTAGCGCGCCCCTTCGCTGGCAGACTGACCTTGGGTTTGCTTCCTCTCGATCGGGTGGAATAGCGGCACGCCGGCCTTCGAAGGTGAGTTTGTCCAAGTGTTGCGGGTGATGCGAAGGGATGGCAACACGCTTTCCAGCATCTTGCGCAACGCATGGGACGGGCGACCCTTGGGGAACATGACCAAACAAAGACCGCTCAAGGCCACCGGCGCGCACGTCTCGGTTGTGGCGCACATTACCAACGGGGAGTTGCAGCGCGAGATCCGGGACACAGCGGAGATGTTCAACGGCTTTGCCAACGGGTTTCTGTGGTGCTATGCGGCGCGAAGCAAGTTCATCCCCCAAAGTGTGCCGCTACCCGAAGGGTACCTCAATGAGGAGATCCATTCACTGCGGGAGGCGCTCGTGCTTGGCCGCAAACAGGGGCTCATGCGGCGGGACGAGGCTGCAGAAGCCCTGTGGGCAAAGGCGTATGAGCGTCTAAGCTCGGATCCCAGAGGACTGCTGGGGGAACTGGGGTCAGTGTTCATTTTCTTTCAGCTACAGGTTGCAGGTGTCATTTTCGTCTGATGAAGCGCCTCGACTCGTGTGTGCGGTCGAAATGGGGCGAAACAGATAGAAAGCACGACACTCGACAAGCCATTGCACTTTTTGAAGGGTTTTACGCTGTCTTCTGACCCCTTTCCCCCTTTCCCCACCGAGACCAGCCCACGAGTGGCACCAATTGATGCAATGCCTGCTCAGAGACGGATGCGCTGATAGTTCCTTGGATCTAAGGGGCACTCTCAGGAAGAAAAACGGCCGAGTCAATGTCCTGGCCGGTTCGTGCGCTGCTGCTGCAGAGAGGAGGAGTTAAGACCTACTTTTTTCCTCAAGGTACCGCGAGATGCGGTTGGAGAGGATCAGGAAGGTCGGGGCCCAGAGGCCGACGAAAATCCCAAAGAGTTCTCCATGGGTGCGGGCCTCGAAACCCGCGTTTTTGCCGCCGGCATAATACCAGATGGCGATGGATCCGAGAACTGAGGCGAGACCCAGAATGAAACAGAGGTTGCTTAGGGCTTTCATAAGAACTACCTCATCCATCGGTTAGCCTCGAGGCGCAAGATCTGTCGACTAAGCAATGTGCTAGTCAGCAGTGGGTATTGGCGGTGCGTTCAAGGCGCGGAAACTAGGGGTCAGTGTTCATTTTCTTCTAGGATAAACCGACAGGCCTCCTCTGAAACCTCCTTTTCGAGCGGCGATGGATTCATGCGGTTAACGATCCGACTCACATTTGCCGCATTGTTTATGCACATCCGCTCGGCGATCCACGCCTGCGAATCAGATGCAAACGCTCCGTTCCGCCATCTCACTTGCCTAACCGAGAAAGAAAATGAGCAGTAACACCCGAGCATTGGGCTACGACGCGAACGGGAACACGTTGTCGGGCGGGGCTGCGCCTACCAGTGGGACGCCGCGAACCGGTTGCGGGGCGTGAGCGTGGACGGGACCCTGTATGAGTGGGAGTACGACGGGTTGAGCCGCCGTGTGTTGGAAAAGCGGAGCGGAACGGTGCAGAAGCGGTTCGTGTGGGAGGGGGCGAGTCTGGTGCAGGAGCGTGACGCTGCTAACCCTTTTGGTGCGCGGGTATTACGGCAACGGCTATGAGGCGGGCGGGCGTACGTACGTGTACGCGAAGGACCATTTTGGGAGCGTGCGTGAGGTGTTGGACGCGACTGGTGCGGTGGTGGCGCGGTTCGATTACGATTTCTGGGAGCGACTTCTACCGCAGGCACTGGGACATTGAGGTGCTTTTTAAGCAGGTCAAACAGACCTTGAAGCTGAGCAATTTTTTGGGCCACAGCGCCAACGCAGTGCGCTTGCAGGTGTACACGGCCCTGCTGGTTTACGTGCTGCTGCGGTTCCGGGGATTTTTGTCAGCCTGGGCGCACAGCCTCACGCGGCTCTTTGCCGTGGTGCGCTCAGCGGTTTGGTAACGGCTCGACCTGCTTGAGCTCTTAAAAAGCTATGGAACAGCAGCGGGGCGAATACGATTTATCGGGGCGCTTCATGAGGCTTGGCCCTCAGGGGACAGCATCCACCCGAGAAAGAAAATCCCCTTCGCAAAAGCTGCAATTGCCTCCCCTCAAGTTTCGCCGCCCTCTCCCTGTAAAAGTCCCTTCAGAACCTTGGTTTCCTTAGGCTGTGGGATGGCTGTGCATGCCGTTCAAACTAAACAGCCCTAACGCCATTGCTCCCGCCCATACCCTGACGGCGTTTTTCTTCTCGGTAATGTTCGGCGCGAGTCGCTTTGCCCACTCCGACTGGCTACGTGCAGACAAAGCCCTGCATGCAGTGCTGGGTATTCCTCGGTTTCCGGGCACCGACACGATTCGCAACTTCCCTTCACGCTTTTCCCAAGGCGCCGTCGAATCGTTCTGGAGCCCCCCCTTTGGCGCTTGCCCCACCTCGCCGCACCTCAGGAGGGCTTCAACCTCAAATCGGATGAGCGTCCGGATGCACGAGGGCTCCCTGGAGCCTGCGCTCTCCAGTCAGTCGCCCGCAGCGGCGCAGTGGTGCGCACCGCAGCGGGGCTTGAAGCGGGGGCGGTTCTCAGCTCAAGACCTCGTGGATTACATTGCCCTCGACGCTGGTCAGGCGCCGCTGCACCCCGTTGTGTTCGAAGGTCAGTTTTTCATGGTCTAGTCCCAGGAGGTGCAGGATCGTCGCGTTGAAGTCGTAAAGCGGGTGCACGTCCTTGACGGCCTTGCGGCCGAGCTCGTCGGTTTCCCCGTGGCTCACCCCGGACCGGACGCCCGCGCCGGTCAGCCAGCAGGTAAAGCCGTCGGGATTGTGGTCCCGGCCCTTCGCGCCTTTTTGAAAAAAGGGCATCCGGCCGAATTCGGTGCACCACACCACCAAGGTTTCCTCCAGCAACCCGCGCTGTTTGAGGTCCCGGATCAGGGCGGCGGCCGGCTGGTCAAGGACGCTGGCGTGGACGTCGTACTGCGCCTTCAGGGCGTTGTGTCCGTCCCAGTTCAGCTTGCCGCCGCTGGCATAGGCGCCGTTGAACAACTGGACGAAACGGACCCCCTTCTCAATGAGTCGCCGCGCGAGGATGCAGTTCTTTGCAAAAGCGGCCTTGTCGGTGTTTTGGGTGTCGTCCGCTCCGTAGGCCTTGAGGACGTGCTCCGGTTCGGTGCTCAGGTCGCTGAGCTCGGGCACGCTCAACTGCATCCGAGCCGCCAGTTCGTAGCTTGCGATCCGGGCCGCCAGCTTGGCGTTGCCCGGGTTGAGTTCCATGTGCCGGGCGTTGAGCCGTTGCAGGAGCGACTTGGCCGCAGTGTCCGCCTCGGGGGAAACCCCGGTGGCCGAAAGGTGGCGGATCGGTGCGAGCGAACTCATGGTCGTCCCTTGAAAGGCCGCCGGAAGAAAGCCCGGCCCCCAGTTGTTCGCACCGTTTTGCGGGACGCCGCGAGGGTCGGGGATGGCGACGTAGGCCGGCAGGTTTTGGTTTTCGCTTCCCAGCGCGTAGGTGGCCCAGGAACCGAGGCTGGGAAAGCCGTCGAGGTTGAACCCGGTGGAAAGAAAGTTTTCGGCGGGCCCGTGCGTGTTGCTCTTGCTCGTGAGCGACTGCACAAACGCGATGTCGTCGGTGAGTTCCGCAAGGTGGGGGATCAGGTCGGACACCCATTTGCCCGATTTTCCGCGCGGGCGGAAGGCGTACTGGGGGCGAGCCAGATTGCCAGCGGGCCCTTGAAACGTCACCGCCGGTCCGCCGGGGAGTGGCTTGTCATCCCATTTGATCAGCTCCGGCTTGTAGTCCCATGTTTCAAGCTGGCTGACAGCGCCGGCACAAAAGATGACGACCACGTTTTTTGCGCGGGCCGGGAAGTGTGTGGGGCGCGGGGAGTAGGGCCGGGCGGGATCAATGGCGGGGGCCGGGTGGGCCGCCAGCAAACGGTCCGCCCCGAGAAGGTCGGTCAGGGCGATGGAGCCGAGTGCGGTTGCGGAGTTGGAAAGGAACTGGCGGCGGTTGAGCAGGACGCGTCCGGGCAGGGAAAGGCGTTCGGGATCCAGTAGGTTCATGGCTCTTTTGGGGAGAAAGGGTTAGGGAAGGAACAGGAATTCGTTGGAGTTAAACAGGGCGCGGCACAGGGTTGCT
>JBIKSY010000047.1:0-20405 GCA_044348365.1 Chthoniobacteraceae bacterium | reverse complement strand
ATCGGAGCCGGATACTGTTGTACGGCCGGTGCCGTCTGATCTGGAAAGGCGCGTGACCGAACTGGAGGAACTGGTCAAACGCTTGGCCGCAGACATGGCAGGATTGCGTGCCGAACTGGGAATTGAGTTAGGGAGCTGAAAACCTGTATTGGTTTGGCTAAACGTAGCGGAACCCCGGCTGCAGCTAATCAGTCATCCCCGAGGTCCGAGTGCACGGTGTATGTAGGTTCAAATCCCTACGCCGAGAGCAGGAATCGGGCAAGCTCTTGACGGACCGAATCAACGTGTGTGGAGGTTGCCGTTACCGGCTTTTGAACAAGCGGGAAGCGACCAGCAGGGAGCCGACAAAAAGACCAGCGGCAACGACTGCCGGATTGATGGCGTTCAGGGCGTTGGGAAGGCCGACGTGGAGGTGGAGCGGCGATGTTGAGAGTCCAGGGTGGGCAAACGCGACACAGGGAGAGAGAGCAAGGACACCGAGGAAAAGAGTTTTGAGTTTCATAAGCGCAAGAGATTGCGAAGGAGTTGGCCTCGGAGCAAGCGGGATGGTGTCTGGATGGTGAGGATTCTTTGCTCCACCCTTAAAATGGTGAGGGAACCCCACCAGTCCAGCATTGGTGCGCGTAAGCAGCGCGATGCGTTGAGGGGGGACTGTGAGGTGGGACTGGGTTTGCAGGCTCGTTGGGACTGGGGTGCTCGCCTCAGGCCGCCTCTGGACTGGTCCAGCAACCCAGTTTGCGTTAGTTGGTGGGTTTTTAGACGGGCCGCCTGCGGTCTCCGACTGCTTCACCGCTCCAGAGGCTTGAGCCGGATGCGCCGGTACTCCATCTGGCCGCGGTCTCCCTCCAGACCGATTGGGCCGGTGGCCGGGACCTTCATGTCCCCGGTCAGCAGTTCACCGTTGCACTCCGCGCGGGCGACTCCGTCCCTCACGGTGACCACCAGCTCGTTCCATTCCTGTGGCTTATAGTTCTTGAGGTCCTTGTACGGCCCTGCCAGCGAGTAGTCTCGGCACTGGAGTTGTGGCTGCCGGATGAACACGCCGCTGTCGGCGTTGGGCGTGGCGCGGAACTCCAGCTTGAGAATGAAGTCCGTGTCAAACTCGCGTATAGTGGAAAGTTGCTGGATGCGGCGGCCTTCCGCCGGGGTGGTGACCACCAGGCGGCCGTTGATGGCACGGTAACGGCCGTCGTTGCTGACGGTTTTGCCGTCGAAGGTGACGGCTTCCTTGATTTCGACAAACACCGGAGCGTCGGGTTTAGGGTTCGGATTTGCGGGCTGTTTGCGGGGAGGTGTGGGACGGAAGCCCCAGCCGGTCAGGTCGCGGCCATTGAAGAGGCTCAGGAAGCCGGCTTCGGGTTCAAAGGAGTCGACCGTGTTGTCGAGAAAGCCAAGTGTGGCGAAGACGGGTCGGAGCCCGGCAGCCCAGCGGGCGTAGCCCTCGGCGTTGAGATGGAGGAGATCGGGAAACCAGGTGCCGGTGGCGTTGCCTTCCGCATTTGCAAAGAGTGTCCAAGTGTCAATAACGGTTACCTGGGAGTCGCCCCGGACGATGTTTTCGTACAGTGAGTTGACGGCTTTGATCGTTTCGACAGGGCGTTTTTTTTCGGCGCTGCTGGGGAACATGCGGCACAGAACCACGGGCACCCTGGGGTTGTGGGCCTTTATGGCTGCAAAGATTTTTTCAAAGTTGCGCCCGATGGCTTCCGCTGGAACTCCCACTTCGATGTCGTTGGTACCGAGCAGCAGCACAATGGCCTTGGGATTGAGCGAAAGGACGTCCTCCTGCAAACGAACGAGCATTCCGCGCGTGGTGTCGCCTCCGATTCCCCGGTTGGCGAGCTTCATGCCGGAAAACAGGCCCCTGAAGTCGGCTCCCCAGCCCTGGGTAATGGAGTCACCCAGAAAAACCACCGCTCCCTGGTCCTGTTGGATCCGCTCCGACCATTCCTTACGGGCGTCGTGCCAGCGTTTGACGTAACCTTCGTAGCGGCGCAGCGCGCCTTCCCCCGGCAGGGAGGTTTCATCGGAGGGCAGGGTCCATTTGTCTGACGTTGTGGACTGCGCTTCAAGGGTGGGGCCCGCGCCAAGGGCCAGAGAGGCAAACAGGAGGGTGGGGGCAAGGAAACGGAGTGGGGCCATGGAATTTGGGGATGGGATTGTTTGGAGGGAAACCCGGCTGGAGCCAAGGGGTCCCAGTGACAACCCCATTGGCTGACTCTTGCGAGTCCAAATTCTCCACTGGAAGGAAAATACGCAGGAGCGAGAGTGTTGGCTTCTGGTGACGCCAGTCGTGGGTTTCCGTTGGCTAACCTGTGGTGAAACCTTTTCGCCAAAAGACTAAGCATGCGCCACTCTGTTGGTGTGAGCAATCTTCCGACCTCTCAGACCGATGCCGGCGCAAGTTCCGGTGGCAAGGCGCACACCGCTCTCAACGCTCGGGCGGCGGGCATTGTGGGGCTGGCCGTCATGTGCAGCCGCCTGCTTGGGCTGGCACGGGAGCTTCTGCTGGCCCGTCTGTTTGGAGCGGGCCTGGCGATGGACGCCTTCAAGGTCGCCTTCCGTATTCCCAACCTTTTGCGAGACCTGTTTGCCGAGGGGGCTCTCTCTACCGCTTTTGTGACCGTCTTCTCTAAGAAGACGGCTACTGGGGAGGACGCCTCGGCCTGGGCGCTCGCCAACAAGGTCGCCACCTTGGCGGCCGTGGTTTTGAGCGCACTGGTGTTGGTGGGAATCGGTTTGGCCCCGCTACTGGTGGGACAGCTTGCCGGCGGCTTCGCTCCGGAAAAGGCGGCGCTGACGGTGCTGCTCACCCAGATCATGTTTCCCTTCATCCTCCTGGTGTCCCTTTCCGCCCTCGTCATGGGGCTGCTCAACGCCAAGGACGTCTTTGGCGCACCCGCCATGGCCTCGAGTTTTTTCAACATCGGCTCAATCGTGGGCGGTGTTGCGCTGGCCTATTTCATCGACCCCCAGTTTGGCCCCGACGCACTGGTGGGGCTTTCCGTGGGAACCCTGATCGGCGGGGCTGCTCAGTTGTGCGCACAGTTTCCGGCCCTGCACCGGGTCGGCTACCGTTTTCGCCCCGACTTCCGTTGGTCGGACGAGGGGGTGCGGAACGTGCTGCGCCTGATGGGGCCGGCGGTCATCGCTGCCAGCGCCGTTCAGATCAACGTGATGATCAACAGCAAGTTTGCCTCCCACATTCCGGGCGACGGCCCCGTGAGCTGGCTCGACTACGCATTCCGCCTCATGCAGCTACCCTTGGGGGTGTTCGGCGTAGCCATCGGAACGGTGACGCTTCCTTTGGTTTCCAGGCATGCAGCCAACGGCGACACCCCAGCCCTGCGCTCGACCTTGGCGCGCGGGTTGCGCCTCGGCCTGCTTCTGACCGTTCCCTCAACGCTGGGGCTGGTGTTCCTCGCTGAGCCGATCATCTCACTCATCTATGAGTCCGGTAAATTCGACGCGGAGGCCAGCCAGCAGACCGCCGCGGCGCTGCGTTATTACGCGCTCGGACTCGCAGCCTACTCAGGGATCAAGGTGCTCGCGCCGGCCTTTTACGCCATTGACCGGCGCACTACTCCGATGCTGGTGAGCTTTGGTGCGATCGGGGTGAATCTGGGCCTGAACTGGCTCTTCACCTACCGGCTGGGAATGGGCCACTGCGGCCTGGCCCTTTCTACCGGGTGTGTGGCGCTGGCGAATTTTTTGGCACTCTATCTTTTGATGCGTTCAGCCTTGGGGACACTGGAAAGCCGCCAGCTACTGGTGGGACTGGCCAAGGTTCTTCTGGCGGGGGCGGTGCTTGCAGCCGTCTGTTTCTTCGGGGGTGAGGCGGTCGGGTTGGGCGTTCCTGGGGGCGGCAAGCTGCTGTTGGGAGCCCGACTGGGCGGGGTAATTGCCGTGGCGGCGCTCGCGTTTTTTGTGAGCGCCCGCCTGCTGGGCGTGGCGGAAATGGATGACCTTCTCGGAGCAGTCCGGCGCAGGCTCAAGCGCTGATGCCGAAGAAAATTTGGGGGGTGCGCTATGAAAACAGCGCGGAGATGGGCTGGGATTTGTTTCCAACGCTGAACGGCCGCCCGCTGGGGGACATGACGATTTTGTCCGAGGGGAAGCCCGCCGCATGGGCAATGGTGGCGTGCAGGTTTCCCACCTGGACCGGGTGCTCCTCGACCTTTGCCCCCTGTGCGTCGCTTTTGCCGTACACAAATCCGCGCTTGATGCCCGCCCCAGCCAGAACCGTGGAGAAAACAGTGGGGAAGTGTCCGCGGCCTGAACCTGAAAATTCGGGCTTCCGACCAAATTCGGAAGCGACCACCACGAGCGTGCTTTCCAGCAGGCCGCGGGAGGACAGGTCTTTGAGAAGCGCGGCATAAGCCCGGTCGAAGGCGCCGCCAGTTGTTTCCATGGAGTCAGCCAGATTGTTGTGCATGTCCCAGCCGCCGCTGCTCACCTCGACAAAGCGCACGCCCGATTCCACGAGGCGTCTGGCCAGCAGGCAGCCGCGTCCGAATTTGGAGCTACCGTACTCGTCCTGCAGCGCCTTGGGCTCGTCCTTCAGGTCGAAGGCCTTAAGCTCCCGGCTTTTCATCAACCTGACGGTGGCGTCGTAGAAATCGTTGTAGGCACGCACGTTTTCATCTGGGAAACGCTGCTCAAACAGGGAGTCCACCCGGCGAACCAGTTTGAGCCGCTCCTCGATGGTGGCGATGCCCGCGACAGGGGTGGAGTACTGGAGGCCCGAATCCGGGTCGATGATCGGCAGCGGAGTGAAGGTAGCCGGGAAAAAGCCGTTACCGTGGTCGGAGCTGTGGTTGATGCAAACCGAGGAGGGCAGTGTTTCATGGCTGACGCCCAGGAAGTTTTGGGCCCACGCTCCGAGCATCGGGTGCTTGACCGTACCCCTCGGCTCGTAACCGGTGCGCATGAGGTAGGTGGCCGTTGCGTGCACCCCGACTTTGGCGGTCATCGAGCGGATCACGCAGATCTTGTCCGCCACCGTTGCCGTGGCAGGAAGGAACTCCGAAACTTGAAAACCTGCATTTGTGCCGAGCGCTCCCTTGGGGCCCTTCGTCGGTCCGGACTTTGGGTCGAAGGTGTCGATGTGGCTCATTCCGCCCCGCAATTGCAGGAAGATGATCCGTTTGGCTGAACCAAAACCGGGTCCGCTTGCGGATGGCGCCGAGGCCGCAGTGGAGGGGATTGGCTGCTGGGGTGTCCCGGTTGCGGCCAAGGCGCCCGCCGGGAAGGCAGGCAGGATGGACACGCCTAGGGCCGTGTGGGCGCACCGTTGCAAAAACAGGCGGCGGGATTCCGGGGCAAGCGAAGAGAGGGGATCTTTCATCTAGGGATGAGGGGGTTCGGTTTACTGGACGAAGAGAAATTCGCGGGTGTTGAGCAGCACCCAGGAGAGGTCCTTGATGGAAAGCCCCTCGGAAAGCATGGCGCCCGTGGCCCGTGCCTCCTCGGGAGTGGGCAGGCGGCCGAGAAAGCTCACGTAAAGAAAGCGCACCCGCCAGGCGGGGTCGCTGCTCTTGGAGGCTTCGCGCAACACCATGGCACTCGGGCTTGCCAGCACCTTTTGGACCTCGCCGTTCATGAGCATCAGCACCTGAGGCACACCGCCTTCGAGGCTGTCGGAGTCGGAGATTTCACGGTCGGACTGGCCAAAGTTCCTGAGAAAGTGGGATTCCTTGGAGGGTTGCGGCAATTCGGAGGCCCGGGCCAGGAGCAGTCCCTCAAGTTTTGGAGGAGGATTGCCGTCGAACTGGTCCTCCGAAACGTCGGCCCCCTTGCCCTTTTTGCCGGGCCGCCTGGGCCCGCCTTCGAGAAGCTTCACCTTTTCGAGAACCGCCGCCTTGGTGAGCTTGTCGGTGTCGAGATCCAGTTTGCGGACTTCCTCGGCACGGCTGAGTTTGAACTGATCGAGGCCTTCGCCCACCACAAGGGTGAGCATGGAATCCCAGGCCTGCTCTGCGCGCATCCGCCGCAGGATGGGGCCGGGAAACTGGTATGCCCCCGAGTCCGGTTTTGGAGTGGGACTGGACTGAGCCTGGTAGGACTTGGTGTGGAGGAGAATTTTCTGGAACTCGCGCAGGTCGAAGTGGACCCGCTTCATTTCTGCGGCCAGATGCTGGAGGAGCGCCGGGTTGACCGCCTCGTTGAGGTTGTCCAGATCCGAGATGGGCTCCTGTACCCCCAGGCCGAAGAACTTCTTCCAGATCCGGTTGGCCATCGCTGCGGCAAAACGGGGGTTGTCCGGGTGGGTGAGCCACACGGCAAACTGGTCACGCCACTGGGCCGGAGCCCCCAACCCCGCGCCAGCGTAGGACGGGTTTTTTTCGTCTGCCTTGCTCCACGTGATCAGCTTGGGATGCACTTCGCCTCCGGGCTTGGCGTCGTCGTACTTGTAGTCCTTGGGGAAGGTCAGTTTGTTGGCCTTCAGCGTGTCGACTTGTGCAAAGTTCGGGCCCAGGATCCGGAGCGCGACTTTTCTGTCGAGATCGAGTTCCTTGCCGGCCTTCCTTGCTTCCTGTTTGGAAAAGCCCTGCTCGGTGGCTCCGAAGAAGGCGGCCATTTCAAAGAAGTTGCGCTGGGTCCAGCTGGCCATTGGGTGGTCGTGGCACTGGGCGCAGGCAACGTTCGCGCCTAGGAACGTTGTGAGCGTGTTGGAGAGGTTGTCCAGCGGCATGCCCCGGTCGCGCAGCAGGTAGCCCACCGGGCCGGTGCTGGTGAGTCGTCCTTCCGCCGTCATCAGGTCGTATACGAGCGCGTCCCAGTGTCGGTTGGCGGCAATTTGTTCCTTGAGCCACTCCTGGTAGACGTAGGATTTGACGCCCTTGCCGTAGTCGTCCTTGAGGCGGAGCATGTCGCCCAGCCAGTCAAACCACTGAGAGTTGTAGCCTTCGGAGGCAAGCAGCTTGTCGATGAGTTGGCTGCGTTTGTCGGGGGTCTTGTCGTTGAGGTAGCCGAGCAGTTCCACCGCCGTGGGGATCCGGCCTGCCACGTCCAGGTAAAGCCTGCGCACAAACTGATCCTCGGCGACTGGCGGATTGCGTTTGATCCCGTTTTTTTCAAGACCGGCTTCGACCAGAGCGTCCACCTTGGCCGCGGCGGTAGCCGCAGGCACGCTCGGTCCGGGCAGCAAACGGGCTGCTTTTTGCGCAAACTCCCTGTCAGCAGCAACCAGCTTTGTCAGGTTGAGCCGGTAGGACTGGCCCGCCTCGGTTTTGATTCCGACGTGGTTTCCATCCAAATACTGCAACTCGCCCCGGACGGTGTGTCCCTCGGAATCGCTCCAAACGTGCCAAGGATTTGTGGGCAGCGAGGGCTGAAATTCAACATTCGGGCGCGCTGGCAGTTGCGCTTCCGTGCCGGCTTTCTCCGCCTTCTTTGCTCGGGCCGAATTCGCAGCAGGTCCCTTTTTTTTGACGGGTGCGCTTTCGACCGCCGGCGGGCAGAAAAAGAGGGGCAGCAGCGTCCCGGTGAGGATCAGCATTCCTTGCGAAAGAGGGCGGGGCATGAGGATAGGAAGGGTTCACTCGAATAAACACCCCCCGCAGGTAAAGGTTGCGAACGCTCCTTCGCTGCCGCCCGGTCTCGAAGGCCTGCCCGCCCTGCATCATCTTCCCATCCCTCGGTTGGTCCGGCTAAAAGCCACCCCCCCGGCAAACCTTCGCACCTTACATGAAGGCTTCCCCGACGGAGTCCGCGAGCATTTTGCCGCGGCGAGTGAGCCGAAGGCGGTCCCCCACAGGCTCGAGAAGCCCGATTTGTTCCAGGTGCGCGACCTCGCCGCTCCAGTCCGCGAGCGTGGAGCGTTCCAGTCCGACTTCCCGCCTCAGGCCGAACGCGATGCGCTCCCTGCGCAGGGTGGCCTCGTCCAGCGCTTCGCGTGTCGCCGCGCCGCTCTCACCCGCCTGAATCCTGCGGATGTATTCCGCTGTGTCGCAAACGTTCTGGATGCGCTCTCCCGCCAGGGTTGAAAACGCACTCGGTCCCAGCCCCAGATACTCGCGTCCCTCCCAGCAGGCCTCGTTGTGGGCGGATTCAAAGCCGGCCCGGGCGTGGTTGGAAATCTCGTAGTGGCGGTACCCCGCCTCGCCGAGGCGGTCCATGGTCAGTTCGAAAAACCGGGCATCCAGCTCCTCGTTCTGCCGGAACTGGCCGCCGGTCAGCTTCCGGAAGTATTCGGTGTCCTCCTCGTAGGTGAGGCAGTAGGCGGACACATGCTGGGGGCCCAGAGCGATGGTTTCATTCAGGTCCGCCTCCCACTGTTCGGCGGTCTGGCCGGGGACCGAAAACATCAGGTCTATGTTGACGGCGGGCAGGCCTGCTTTTTGCAGCGTGTTAAAGGTGGTGCGCGCCTGGGCACCCGAATGCACCCTGCCTAGCGTTTTGAGAGTCGCATCGTTCCAGGACTGCACCCCCAGGCTGACCCGTGTGACGCCGGCGTCCTTGAGAAGTTGCGCCTTTTCGGGGCGGACGGTAGCCGGGTTTGCCTCCACGGTCCATTCCACGAGGGAGTCGAATGGCAGCCGCTTTCGCAGGCCGGTCAGCAGGTATTCAAGCTGGTCGGCGAGGAGGGCCGTGGGGGTTCCTCCGCCGAGGTAAACGGTCTTGGGCCGGAGCGGGCGAAGCGCGGCATGGGCGTCCAACTCGGCGAGGAGGGCGTCCAGGAAGGCACGGTTTTTGTTGCGGCTGCCTTCCTCCACAAAAAAGCAGCAATACGGGCAGAGCTTCGGGCAGAAGGGGATGTGGAGGTAGAGATGCTCGATGGGCGCCATGAAAGGTGGGGCTTCCGGCCGGGGCGTTCCCGGCTAGGAGGCGGATGAGGGCGCCCTTTCCAAAGCGCAGCGGAGCATGTTGAGGGCGGCCTGGGTGACCAGGTTTTTGAAGCTGAGCCTGTCGGTTTGAATCACGTGGTGTTCGATCTGGACCGTTCCTCCGGGTTCCGCGAGTGCGATGTAGACGGTGCCAGTAGGCTTTTGCTCGCTGCCGCCAGAGGGCCCCGCGATGCCCGTCGTAGCCAGAGCGTAGTCTGCCTGCGAGCGGCGTTGGGCGTTGAGCGCCAGGGATTCCGCCACCTGACTGCTCACAGCACCGTGCTGTTCGAGTAGTGCGGCAGGCACACCCAGTTCCTGCTTTGCTTCGTTGGCGTAGGTGACGTACCCGTAGCCAAACACGGCCGAACTTCCCGGCACGTGGGTCACCCGGTTGGCGAGCGCTCCACCCGTGCAGCTTTCGACCGTCGCCAGCCGCAGCTTGCGGCCGGCAAGCTCCGTCACGAGGAAGTGCTCCAAGGAACGCATCTCCTCGGGCAGGATGGCAAAGCCAAGCGCCGTTTGGAGGAGCTTTCCAGCCGCTTCGATTTGCTCGGGCGTCCCAATCACCCGCACGTCCACCTCGCCGGGACGGGCGCAGTAGCCGGGCTCGATTCCCAGCGCCACAAGCGCCTCTCCCACGGCCTCCTCCACATGGGATTCGGGGACACCCACCACGCGCCAGAGCCGCATGAGCCGGTGGGGGGCGGGGGGGAGCAGCGCGCGCAAGCGCGGAATCACCTCGGTCTCGACCATCGGTTTAAGTTCGCGCGGCGGTCCCGGCAACAGAAACAAGTGGGGCGAAAGAGCCTCGTCATGACCCGCAAGCCGCATGGGCGGAAAGTACAGCCCGGGCGCGGTTCCAAACCGGTTGGTGAGGACTTCCGCCGCTTCCGGTCGCTGGGCCTGTCTAAAAATGCGGTCCGTGATGCGGATGCCCCGTTTTTCCAACCGTTCGCGAATGAGCGCCGCGATGGCGGGATCCTCCTGCATGTCGAGGCCCAGCAGCTCTGCAACAATGTCGCGGGTGAGGTCGTCCGTGGTCGGACCAAGCCCGCCGGTGACAAAGACGATGTCCGCCCGCGCGAAGCTTTCCAGCAGCGCCTCCTTGATGACGGGGCCGTCGGGCACCGTGATCTGGCGCGAAATGCCCAACCCGAGGGGCCAGAGGGCTTCGGCCAAAAACTGCAGGTGCGTGTTGAGTACCTGCCCGAGGAGGAGTTCCGAGCCGGTGTTTAGGATTTCGACGCGAAGCAATGGAGAGTGGTTCATGAGGAAAGAATGCAGCTGCCCCAGGGCGGGTCAGGGGCGGCTGCATTCAAACGAGAGGATCTCTCCCGGAGTGCACTCCACGCTTACAAGGATGGGACTGCAGCACACCGTGCAGTCTTCAATGTGCTCGTGATCACCCGGAGAGGTGTCGATCTGGGTGGGAAAACTTTCTCCGCACCAAGGGCAGTCAATGAAGGCTTCCTGAATAAGATGCATGGCGCTGCCCAACCTAGGTCCCGGAGAGCCCAGCGACAAGCCGCCGATTCGCCCGCCGGCGGCGTCCGGTTACGCGAGGATGCCCTTGACCAGCTCTCCGTGAATGTCGGTCAGTCGGAAATCCCTGCCCTGGTAACGGTAGGTCAAACGCTTGTGGTCGACCCCCATGAGGTGGAGGATCGTGGCGTTGAGATCGTGCACGTGGACGGGGTTTTCCGTGATGTTGTAGCAAAACTCGTCGGTGGCGCCGTAGGTGAGCCCCTTTTTGACCCCCGCTCCCGCCAGCAGCATCGTGAAGCAGCGCGGATGGTGGTCGCGGCCGTAGCTGGTTTCCGTGATGGCGCCCTGGGAGTAGATGGTGCGTCCGAATTCGCCACCCCACACAATCAACGTGTCGTCAAGGAGGCCGCGTTGTTTGAGGTCCTTAATGAGGGCGGCCGTGGGCTGGTCGGTGTCGCTGCACTGTCCGCGCACCGCCGGTGGCAGGCCGCCGTGGTGGTCCCAGCCCATGTGGAAAAGCTGTATGAAACGCACGTCCCGCTCCGCGAGGCGGCGCGCCAGCAGGCAGTTGGCCGCGTAGGTGCCCGGGGTGCGGACTTCGGGCCCGTAGCTTGCCAGGACGCTTTCGGACTCGTTGGAAAGGTCGGTCAGATCGGGCACGCTGGCCTGCATCCGGAAGGCCAGTTCGTACTGGGCGATACGGTTTTGGATCTCGGGGTCACCCAGTTGTTGGTGTTGGTGCTGATTGAGCGCCGCCAGTTCGTCGAGGCTGTCGCGCCGCAACTCCCTGTCCATTCCGGCGGGATTGTTCAGATAAAGCACCGGCTCGCCCTTGTTGCGAAACTTCACCCCCTGGTATTTGGCGGGCAGAAAGGCCGCGCTCCAGAGCCGGTCGTACAGAGGTTGGTCGCCCTTGCGGCCCGTGCCGAAGCTGGTGAGGACGACATAGGAGGGCAGGTCCGCGTTTTCGCTTCCAAGACCGTAGGCCGTCCACGCGCCGAAACTGGGGCGGCCCGCAAGCTGGGAGCCGGTCTGCATGAAGGTGATGGCCGGATCGTGGTTGATGGCCTCGGTGTGCATGGAGCGGACCATGCACCACTCGTCGGCGATGCCCGCCATGTGGGGCATCACCTCGCTAAACCAGGCGCCCGACTGGCCGTGCTGCGCAAACTTGAAGATGCTCGGCGCGATGGGGAAGGACTTCTGGCCGGAGGTCATCGTTGTCAGGCGCTGGCCTTTCCGGATGGACTCGGGCAGGTCCTTGCCCCGCTGCCCGACCATCTCCGGCTTGGGATCAAACAGATCCATCTGCGAGGGGGCCCCGCTCTGGAAAAGGTAGATGATGCGCTTTGCCTTCGGCGCGTGCTGCGGGAAACCGGGCAGCATGGTGGCGGCGGCGTTCGCGTGAGTGCCGCCAGCCAGCAGGCCCCCGAGGGCCGCCATGCCGATGCCGCCACCGGACTGGCGCAGAAAGGTGCGGCGCGTGACGGCTTCGCGGGCGGCGGCGTCCAGAGCAAGAAATGAGGAGTCGTTGCAGTTCATGGGTTCAGGGCCGGGAAACGGCTTCGTCGAGGTTCAGGAGGACGTTGGCGGTGACGGTGTAGGCGGCAAGTTCGCCGGGCGGGAGAGAGGCTGTGGGTTTGGAGTTGCCAAGCGAGATGAGCTGGCGAGCGGCGTCCTGAGCGGGAGCCAGTTTTTCAAGGCGCGCCTTGAGCCGCTGGGTGATGGTGTCCCGCTCAAAGGTGTCCGGCTTTCGCGCGAGCACCCGTTGGAAGGCCCATTCCACGCGGGCCTCGGGCGTGCCGCCCCCTTCGAGGAGCATGCCCTCAGCCAGCTTGCGCGCGGCCTCCACGTAGGTGACTTCGTTCAGGAGCGCGAGCGCCTGGGTGGGGGTGTTGGAGCGGCTGCGTTTGACCGTGCAAATTTCCCGGCTTGGGCTGTCGAAAAGCAGCATCGAGGGCGGTGCGGCCGTGCGCTTCCATATGGTGTAGAGCGTCCGGCGGTACAGCCCCTCTCCCTCGTCGTTCTTATAGTTGCGGAGGTTTCCGTAGACGCTGGTTTCGTCCCAGACCGCATCCGGCATGTACGGGCGTACACTCGGCCCACCGATCTTGTTGACCAACAGTCCGCTGACGCTTAAGGCCTGATCGCGGAGCGTTTCGGCGGGGAGGCGCAGCCGGGACATCCGGGCCAACAGCCGGTTTTCCGGGTCTTTGGCCAGATGCTCGGCGGTGACCACCGCGGACTGGCGGTAGGCTTCGCTGGTGACCAAAAGCCGCTGCATGGCCTTCATGTCCCAGTTGAGGCGCACAAACTCCGTCGCCAGCCAGTCGAGCAGCTCGGGGTGCGAAGGCCATTCCGCCTGCGAACCAAAGTTCTCCGTGGTTTTGACGATGCCCGTGCCGAAGATCCGCTCCCAGGCGCGGTTGACCCAGACGCGTGCGGTGAGCGGGTGCTCTCCCGAAACGAGCCATTCGGCCAGCCCCAGCCTGTCATTGGGAGCCCCCTCCGGCAACGGCGGGAGCACTGCGGGCAGAGCGCGGGGGACTTCGTCCGTGGGCTTGTCATATTCCCCACGGTTCAGGACGAAGGCGGGGCGCGGCTTTGGCGCTTCTCGCATCACCATCGAGCTGTGTTGCGAATCGGTGGTATCCTTGAGCTTTTTGCGCAAATCCGTCAGCCGTGTTTCGGCCTGGCGTACGGGATTCTGCGTGTTGGCCAGATAGAACTTTTCAATTTCAGAGCGCTGTGTCGCCGTACGTTTCGCGGGCTCCGTTTGGAGCGCGGTTTTGAGGCTGTCGGAAAGTGTACCCCCTTTGAGGGAGAGGACCGCCGGGGGGAGCGCGCTGGTTTGGAGCTTGAACCGAGCGATGTTGTGATCTCCGAAGCTTGAGGAGTGCAAGAGTCGCACCGTCAGTGTGGCACCCTCGGGAAGATCCTTCGGCTCGCAGACGAACAGGGCCTTCCTTGGCACCTTTTTTGAGGGATCCGCCCCGTCCACCGCCCAACCGACCTTGCCGCCCTTTTTGTCGGCGGTGCGTTTGCCTCTCACGGGCTTGGGCTGGGACTCGACAATCTTGGCCACCTCAAACCCTCTCTGTTCGTAGTCAGCCTCCGCCCGGGTGAAGAGCGCGCCTTCCGGTTCCGCCGCCCCCGGGAGGTGGATGTCCACCTCGACGCCCGTGAGCACAAAATTGCCGCTGCCGCTCCGCCCGAGGCTTGCGCTGGGCAGCGAAGTGTCGGGAAACACCTCCAGTTGCAGGCCCGTGAACTGTCCGCCCGAAGGTTTGAGCACCAGCTCGTAGGAGTCATTCGGCGGGTTCTTGCCGCTCGCCACATAGGAGCCGTCCGGCTGCGGATTCAACGCTGCGCCTCCCAGACTGCGCGCAGAGAGAACCTCCGGGGTTGTCCAGACGGCGGACGTGTCCGAGAGCTTGGACGTGAAGTCCTTTTCCCAGGCGGCGATCCCCGCGGGCAGCCCCTTCCGGGCGTCCGCCAGTTGGCTCTCGGTGGCTTTTACTTCAAGTTCCAACGAGGCGAGTCGCTTGGTTTCCTCCTCGGTGGGCAGGAACAGAACAGGGTGGGTGTTTCCACCCTTCCGCGTTTCACCGCTGCCTCCGAATTCTCCGAGAACACCGGTTTCGTCGCCGGAATTGAAGTAGCTGAAGAGCTGGTAAAACTCCTTTTGGGTGATTGGATCGTATTTGTGATCGTGGCAGCGGCAGCAGTTGAAGGTCAGCGCCATCCAGGTCAGGCCGGTGGTCTCCACCCGGTCGATGACGGTCTCGGCAAACCATTCCTCCACGATCCGCCCGCCTTCCCCGTTGAGGCGGTGGTTGCGGTTGAATCCCGTGGCAAGAATCTGGTCCTGCGTGGCCTTGGGCAGCATGTCACCGGCGAGCTGTTCAATGGTGAACTGGTCGAAGGGGAGGTTCCGGTTGAACGCCTCAATGAGCCAGTCGCGCCAGTGCCACATTTCACGGCTGGTGTCGCTTTGAAAACCGTTGCTGTCCGCATAGCGGGCCAGATCCAACCACGGCGCAGCCATGTGCTCCCCGTAGGCCGCCGAGGCGAGCAACCGGTCCACCACCCGTCCGTAGGCGCCGGGTTGTGTGTCGGCAAGGAAGGCGGCTACGTCGGCCGGCGTGGGCGGGAAGCCGGTCAAATCCAGTGTAACTCTGCGGATAAGGACCTCCCTTGATGCTTCGGGAGAGGGCTTCAGGCCAGCCGCTGCAAGCTTGGCGCGCAAAAAGCCGTCGATCGGGTTGGGTGTGTCTAGGGGAGGGGAGGGACGCACCGGCTTGATAAACGCCCAGTGTCCCTCGTACTCCGCGCCCTGAGCCACCCAGCTTCGGAGGGTTTCCCTTTGTGCGGCGGTCAGGTTTTTGTGCAGCTTGTCGGGAGGCATCACTTCCTCCGCGTCCTTGCTGTGTATCCGGTTGATGATCTCGCTCTGCTCCGGCTTGCCCGGAACAATGGCTGTAGCCCCCGATTTCGCCGGCTTGAGGGCCTCGGCCCGCACATCCAGCCGGAGCCCTCCCTTGCGCTCCTTCTCATCCGGTCCGTGACAGTGAAAGCAGGTGTCCGATAGAATCGGTCTCACATCCCTGTTGAAGCGCACCTTATCCGCCCCAAAAGAGTCGGTGGCGAAAACAAGAAGTCCGAGTGCGGCAGGCAGTAGACGAAAGGGAGGCATATATGAGTGATCCCGAAAGGGGTGCTCTGTTAGGTGAGGGTGGGCGCGCCGAAGTGAGTAGGAAGGCCGCGGGGTTTGATGCGAAATTCTATGTGGGCCGCTCTATAAAGGGAGGCGGAAAAAAGGGCTGCCGGATCATCAGATGATCCAGTCGTCCCAGTCCTTGCCGCGGTTGTCCTTGTCCAGTACCTGCAGTTGGCGTTCCTCGTAGAAAACCAGCGAACGGCGGGGCACGCTCTGGGTAAGAAAAACACTGGCCGCCACGGTGGAACCAGCCCCGACCACCGTGTCGCCGCCCATAATGGTGGCGCCAGCGTACAGGGTAACGTGGTCCTCTAGGGTGGGGTGGCGCTTTTTGCCACGAAGCGCCTGCCCGCCTGACAGGGAGCGGGCGATGAGCGAGACGCCCTGGTAGAGTTTGACATGGGCCCCCAGTTCGGCTGTCTCGCCAATGACGACCCCGGTGCCATGGTCGATAAAGCAGTGGGAGCCGATTTTTGCACCGGGATGGATGTCGATTCCGGTGCGCGCGTGCGCCCACTCGGTCATCATGCGGGGCAGAAGCGGTACGGAAAGGTGGTAGAGGACATGGGCCATCCGCTGGATGGCAAGGGCCTCGACGAAGGGGTAGGCCACGATGACCTCATCCACACTTGAAGCCGCGGGATCCCCCTCGAAAGCCGCTTGCACGTCGGTGCAAAGCAGGGAGCGCACCCGAGGGAGGGATTGCAGAAAGGCTTCAAGAACCTCTTCGGCATCGGGTGGCGTGCCGGGCTTCGGGGTGAGGCGCAGGCTTTTGATCAACTCTTCCAGCAGGCGGTCAGCAATGGAAAACACACGGTGCGATGTGACCCGGGTGAGGTGCTGGGAATGGATGGGTTCCAAATCGTGAAACCCAGGGAAGACCAACTGGAGGAGATCCTCACAAATGGTGGCCAAGGCCCGTTTGGATGGCAGGTTGGTCTGGTCGGCGTTGTTAAAGCCGCCCGCCTGCCGGTAGGACTCGAGAATCGTCCCGGTAATTTTGCCCAAATCGAGTTTCATCACCATTGAGGGTGCGGGTTTGCACGGACTGCTTCAACTGAGAAGAAAGACAGGATTGAGGATTCTCCGGCACAGTTGAGTTTGAACGATTGGATCCTACCCGGGTGCAATGCTCTGTCGGGAGCACCCCTTCGGAGTGGATGCGGCGCGTGCTCCAATGGGAGCCCCTCTGACAAGGGAATCCCGCATTTCTCCCTAGGAAACCGCCCTTTATCCGGTAAGGTTGAAACCGAAAAAATGGCGTTTAGTTTTGAGTGTCCACACTGCGAGATGGGTTTCGAAGCCGAGTTCGAGCTTTGCGGCTCCACTTGCACATGCCCGGGTTGCGGCGGCCTCTTCCTGGTACCCGAGGTCGACCAGGCTGCGTTGGAAGCCGCTCAGAACGGGCCTCAGGCGCCGGAGTCGCCCCGGGAGTACGCCGTCTTGGACGGACCTGGGGCCGGCGTGTTTTTGGAGCTCGCCCGCTTGAAAATCGAGGTGGCCGAGGCGCGGCAACGGCACCGGAATCTGGAAGATCAATTGGAGGGGGAAAGGGCTAGAGCTTCCAAGGAAACCGCACTGGTTGCGGAACTCAGGGAGGCCCTTGGCGCACAGAAGAAGGCTGACGTCCGCGCCAAGGATCTGGACAAGCAACTCAAAGGGCTCCAAGCCAAGCTCGACGAGGCGGAGGCAAAGCTAAAAGCGTTGGAGGACACCGCTGCCGTTCAGAGGCGGGATTGGGACACCGCTGGAGACCAACTTCGCACAGAGTTGGCGGCGGCGCTACAGGCGGCTGAGCGGGCGAAGCAGGCCTTAGACCAGCCTTCCCAAGAGGTGGCCAAGCTGCGCGGGGAGTTGGAGACTGTTGAAGCAAGGGGCAGGAGTCTGGAAAAGGAAATTGCCAGCGAGCGAGAACGGAGCGCCGAGCAGTTGGTGCATTTGCGAAAGGAACTCGAGAAGGCTGTGTCGGAGCGCGCTTTGGGCGAGGCAAAAGTGGAGAAGCTCGAACTCGCCAAAAGGGCTGGAGATTCAGCCCAGCGAGAGCTCGAAAAGGAGGTTCAAAAGCACAGGACCGCCCTTGAGGAAGCTGCGCGCCAGAACGCGCTGGAGGCGGGCGCCCTCCGAAAAGCCGTGGCGGAGGTGGAGGCTAAGGTTCAGGCGTTGGAGACGGAACGGGACGGCGCACGCACCTCCGCAAAAAGGGAGGTGGAGACCCTTCAAAAGCAACTGAGCGAGCGGAAAGCGGACTCGGAGCGCTCCGCACTTGCCGTGGCCGAAGCGGTTAAGGAGTCGGAACGGCTCCGGTCGGAACTTTCTGGAGTAAAGGCCGAGAAATGGTCGGCGGAACGGGGATTTGCCGAGGAGCACGAGCGTCTTTTGGAGCGGCTTCGGAGCGTGGAGGTCGAGCGGGACACCATCCGCGAAGATTCTCGCCTGCTGGCGCGCTCGGCGGCGGAACCAGACGGCGAGTTGGAAAGGTTGCGGGGCGAGTTGTCGGCGGCGCTGGCGGCCAGTTCCAATGCAGAGCGCGCCCTCGGACAGGAGCGGACCAAACTGACGGGAAGACTGGAAATTTTAGAGCAGGCCAAGGAAGCAGCTGGCGAGCGTGCCCGGGGCCTGGTCGAAGAGCTGTCCGGGTTGAGGCGGCAGCTTGAGCTTGCGAACAAAAATTTGGAGGCCCAAAAGACCGAAACCCCTCCTGCCCCGGGATTGAGTCCCGAGGCGGAGGCCGAGTTGCGGCAGATCCTTGCCAAGCGTGATCTCGAGATTCAAAGGCTGGCTTCGCAGATCAGGGACGCCTCGCACCATGCAGACGCAAGTTCGCCCTCAAATTCGCTATTGGGTTGGATGAACGGCAAGGTTGCGTTTGTGCTTCCCGTTCTCGCTCTGGCCATAGGCCTCCTGTCCGGGGCCGCCCTTTCACGCCGAAAGGCGGGGACGGTAAATGCCCCGGAAGTCGCGCTTAAGACACCGCCTGCTCATGGGGGGGACTCCGAAGGAGGTGCTCAAGGCGCACCGGGTCCCGTTTCGACTGCAGTAATTCCGTCGGCGGGCGGCACAAGGGGTGCTGGCCCCACTGCTTCCTCTGGCTCGGCCGCGGTTACAGCAATCCCTCAGGCCCCTGCGGCGGCGGGAAGTCTCGCGGCCAGTCGTGCGGGGATGCCTTCGCCCCTGCCTGATCAGTTTTTGGGGATCCGTTTTGGTACGGAGTTGGGCGAAGTTGCAGGGATAGCCCAGTGGAAGGAAACGGCCGGAAAGCGTCACCGCAAGGCGGAGTTGCTTGGCTCCGAAGTAGAGGCGGTCCTGACCACCGACGGTCAAAACCGTCTGATCATGGGCTCCTATGTCCGCGTGGCTTCGAGACAGGCCGAGGCACTGACTCCGTTTCTGGAGTGGGCCGTCAATGTGCAGGACGCCGTCAGTGCGCTCTATGGCGAACCGATCCGCGTCCATTCAGTCGAAGGCGCAACCGATGCGGTGGAGGTGGTTCGCAAGATCGCGGCCGGGGAGGATTTCTACCAAGCGACTTGGGAGCGCGAGGTGGAGGATGGAATGATCGACCTGAGCATCCGCGTCTTTAACGAACGGAGTGTGGTGTTTCGGATGGAGTACCGCGCCCGCCAATTGTACGTAGGCTTTGTCGAAGGTCAGACGGCCAAGGACGGTGCCAAGGAGGTTATTGCTCCTGTCCAGTCGCCCGGCAAAGTGGAGTGACCCTCGCCCGGGCTCACTCCTTTCGGCGGTCCTCGTTCCATGCGGGGAGGCCGTAGCGGATCTGGGCGAGGCGTTCCGCCAACAGAAGTGTCTCCGGGGAAATCCTTGTGGGCTGCACCCGGACTGCAAGCCGGTGCGCAAAACGCAGGGCATCTGCAAAACGGGCACCCCTCAACTGGAGACTCCCCTGATGTAGCAGTCCTAGGCGAGTGCGACGCTGAGCCGCTCCGGCGACCTTTTGCCCGCCGTACAGCAGGTCGTCCGAAACCGGGTTTTCAAAGCACCCAGCGCTCTGTTTTGGTGCGTTTTCCACCGCGAGCGCGATTCCCGGCAACCGCCCGCACAGCACCTCCGCCAGGGCTCCGTGGAGCATCTTGTAGGCGCTTGCCGGCCGGACTGATGTGAAGGGTTCCCTTTGTGGCACGATGAGGGAATACGGAGCGTCCTCGCCGTGGAGCACCAACCCGCCGCCTGTCCAACGGCGAACCACGGGAACGCCGGGATGCTCTTCAACCGCCGCCGCGTGGGATTCAAAATAGCCGACAGTCACGCAGGGGGCTTCCCACCGGTACACCCTGAGCACCGGAACATCCGTCAGTTCCAGCAGGGCCTGGTCCAGCGCCATCTGAAGCGCTGCGCCACGCGGTACCGAGTCTTCCAAAAAGGCGAGGACCTCGAAAACCGGCCCCGTCAGGAGCGGACTGTTCATAGGCATCCTGCCGGGGCCGACTACCTCAAAAAGGGAAGGATAAGCGGGCCTCAGGCAACCGGCGCTGAAGCCTTCATTTTAGCCATCCACTGGCTGTGAATCACGGGCGATATCTCAGAGGGCTTGATCTCGCTGCGGCCGCCCCAGAACACGTTCGTGTACGCCACGGGCACCCCGCAGGTGACAAGGTGCGCGTCGATGGCAGCCTTGTGCTCCAGCACCCGCGGCTTTTCCGTGCCGTGGGCGACCGACATGATGTTCACGTTGTTAAATTCCGGACCGCCTTCGCGCCAGTAACAGTGCGTCAAAATGTCGTGCCGGCCGACTTCGCTGCCCGCCTCCACCTCGCGCCCCGCCGGTACCGCCCAGTGGAAGAGCGCATTGAAACGCGTCACCCGCACCCCGGTTTGCGAGGGCTTTACGTGTTCAAGGAAAGTCGAAAAGCGGCCGATCACCTTGCGGCTCTGGAGGTCCTCGGCAATCTGGAAAAACTCCTCCAAAGGTACCCCCGCCTCCTCCGCCCTTGGCGCCCACGGGTTGGGCACCAGTTCCGAGGGTTCAAACTCCCGCTTGAGCGCCAGCAAAACGTCCCACTCACGGGGGGTCAGTGGCACGTTCTTGACCTGCATCATCTGCGCGGGCGCCTCGCTGCGGTCGCCGGGTTCGATCGTTTTACGCCGCACGTGACCCACCCCGAGGGCGAAAATCCCCTTGGCGGGCATCAGCTTGTATTTTTCGCAGCCCGTGTGTTGCATGAGTACGCGGCAGTGTTCGTCCATCGAAGTGCCCACGGGCACTTTCAGCGTGGTCCACAACCGGTACTCCGAGCCCGGTGTCTGCTGGTCGGTGGAACGCACCACCACATGACCACTGAACGGGTCCTGTTGAAACATGAAGTCGAAGGCGCTGTTGAGCTTTTCTTCCGCAACACGCCAGGCTACCAGCGCAC
>JBIKSY010000230.1:0-6365 GCA_044348365.1 Chthoniobacteraceae bacterium | reverse complement strand
CATCCTCTCGAAGAACCGTAACGGGTATTTCCTGATGGTCGAGGCCGGCCGGATCGACCACGGACACCATGCTGGCAACGCTTATCGCGCGCTCACCGATACGATCGCCCTGTCCAATGCCGTTAAGGCTGCGGCCGCCAAAGCCGGTCCGGACACCCTGATCGTGGTCAGCGCTGACCACAGCCACGTGTTCACGATCGCGGGGTATCCCGACCGCGGAAACCCGATTCTGGGTCTGGTCAAGATCGACGGCGAACTCTACAAGGACAACCTCGGGCTGCCCTTCACCACCCTCGGTTACGCCAACGGACCTGGGTACACTGGTGCGGTGATGAGCGGCACTTTGGTTTCTTCCGCGGAAGGACCGAAGGCGTTTCCTTTCGGCCCCTCGAGTTCGGTGGGAATTAAGAACGGGCGGCCCGATCTGACCTCCGTTGCGACTGATGCCAAGAGCTTCTTGCAGGAAGCGACCGTGCCGCTTGGCTCGGAAACACATGCGGGCGAGGACGTGGCGATTTTCGCCAAGGGTCCTAACGCGCACCTGTTCCGTGGCACCTTGGAACAGTCGATGATCTACTGGATCATGGCGGACGCCCTGCGCCTGCCTCAGATCAACGCGAGCGCCGTCTGGCCTCAGAACTAGTATAGCCCACAAAGGGATTTAGTTGTGTCTACCGCCCCGGGGCTTAGTGCCCCGGGGCACTTTTTCGTTTCATTCTATGTTGCTCCGCTTTTTGTATTTCGTCTTTTTGCTTGTAATTCCCTGCAAGGGAACGGTTCCTTCCGCGGGTGGCGTGGTTCCTCCCGAGCTCGCCTGTCAGTTTGAAACGGTGTTTGAGTCAAAGGTGCAGAGTCAGCCTTCGTTCAAGTCAACGTGGCGTTTTTGGCGTGCCACGGAGGAGGTCGAGTCGTGGCAGGTTGGTTCCAAGGAAGGCGAAGTAGCGGCCTTGGATGGTGCGGGCGGGGTTCACTTCCGCCGGGTTTTCCATCCCGAGCGGACCGAGGTGTTCTATTCTGCCATGGAGTTGAAGGTGCTCGGGATCACACGCGACTGGGGCCAGTCGTACTCACTGGTCGCACCCGCGTTCCTAAAAGAGAAGCTCGCCCCCACCGGCACGGAGGTGCTCCTTGATACCACTCTCGAAAAATACGAGGGCACTGAGGATGGCCGCAAATGGATGGTGCTCTGGTCAGCCCGCGAGCAGCTCGCCTACCAGTTGCGGGTGGAATCCGAGCGAGGCGTCTCCACCACCACACTGCTTGAGCGTTATCCTTTGGAAAAGCAGCCTTGGGAACGCCTGCGTAAAAGAGGCTACAATTCGATAGACTTTGCCGATTTGGGCGACAGTGAGACCAATCCTGTGATCCGCCGGATCATGAACCGTCTTGGAATCTCCTGCTCGCACAAGAGTTGCGGGGGCGTCTGTACGCCGCAAAGGTAAGACTGGCTTTTCAGTGCTTCAGACCAAGCCTGAGATTGGAGTGCCGCGGTTGAGGAGCGAAAGCAGGTTCGCTGGGAGACCGTCGATAAGGCGGGCCTGGCCCACGTCGACAAGCGTGTGGAGGATGGTCGCTACCAAGTCGGGAATGGTGACAGGGTTCTCGGCAGGCTCGGCGCCATCCTTGCTGGAGCGGCCGATGACGCGCCCCATTTGCAGGCCACCGCCGTAGAGGAGTAGCGGCGCAAGTCCACCCCAGTGGTCGCGGCCGCCCTTGGCGCTGATCCGGGGCGTGCGCCCCATTTCACCGCAGCACACCAGCAGGATTTTTTCCCGCAAACCCCGGGCCTCGATGTCCTCGATGAGTGCGGAGACCGCGTGGTCGAAGGGGCGGCCCACGTAGTCCATCCCCGTCTGCATCGGGGCGTTGTTGTTGTCGGCGTGCATGTCCCACACAAAGCTGGTGGTGACCGTCACAAAACCCGCCCCGCGCTCGCAGAGGCGGCGGGCCAGCAGAAGCAGGCGGCCAAGCGAGAGGGCATTGTCGGCATAGTGCTCCAGATTTTTCCACTGGGTACTGATCCGGTTGCGCGGGAGGAGGGGAGCCGTGTCATAGCGGGCCAGCAGCCTAGGGTCCTCCTTGGACAGGTCAAAGGCGTTGGAGACTCCGCCTCTTAAGAGGCCGAAGGCCTTTTGCTGGAGGCCGCTTAAGCCTGAAAGGACGGAGCCGTAGTCCATTTCGCGTTTCCAGCGGTCCAGGCTGGAGAGGAGGGTTTGTCTGTCTTCGAGCCGCTCGAGCGGCAGGCGGAGGGTCATGTCTGCCTGCGCCCCCTCGCCGGAACCCGGCACAAAAGGGCGAAAGCCGGCTCCAAGCTCGCCGCCGGCAGTGATGTCTCCAAACTGCATGATCTGCGGCCCAGCCTCGGGGGCTACTGCGCGGGGAAGCAGAGCGATGTTGGAGGGCATCGCCGTTTCCTGGTTCATGGTGCCGGCGATCCTGCTGAAGAGGGAGCCGAGATTGGCGTTAAGGGTGTGTTTGCCCACGATACTTTTGAGGTCGTGGACGCTGTCGCCGGTGACGAAGGAGCGGACGATGCTGAACTTCTCCGCAAGCCGGGCGAGCTTTGGAAAGGTGGAGCCGAAAGTAATTCCCGGGATGCTTGTTGGGATTTCTCCCGTGACGCTCCTGATTTCGGAGGGGGCGTCCATCTTCGGATCAAAGGTCTCAAACTGGGAGGGACCTCCGTGCATGAAGAGAAAAATCACGGCCTTGTCGCGCGCCACGGAGCCCGAACTGGAAAGGGCGGCCCGGAGTGCAAGCTGGTCTGTCAGGGTCAATCCCCCTAGCCCAAGCGTTCCGACGCGCAGAAAGTCGCGGCGGCCCAGCGGGGAGGAGAGAGGGCTGTTGGCTGAGAAACGGATCATTCGAGGGGGGGCGAAGGCCGGTTGGAGTGAACTCTTTAGCGGGGGTGGGTGTGGGTCAACAAGATTGCGCCCTTCGAATGGGCTCCGGGTGCCGGCGCAAGGGAGGGCTTCAGAGATGTTGTGGATCCCGCTGAAAACGCCGACTTGGAACCGTTTTCGAAAAGATTCGCTATGCTTGTGCCTGTGAGGGGAAGACTTTAAGGAAGGAATCTCCGCAGTCGCAAATTCCGCCCCACAAAACTTATGAAGCTAACGTTTGTTCAGGTCCTGGCCGTCGTTCTCCTGCCTGTTTGTGCTTCTTCCGTCCAGGCGGCGGGGGAGGAGAAGCTGCGCATCATCGTCTTTGGAGCGCATCCGGATGACGCGCAATACAAGGCTGGCGGGAGTGCCGCGAAATGGGTTAGGGCGGGGCATGAGGTGAAGTTGGTTTCGGTGACCAACGGGGATGTCGGGCACTGGCAGTCGGCTGGGGGGCCGCTTGCTGAACGCAGGCTCGCCGAGGTGAAAAAGGCCGATGCGCTCATTGGCGCCAAAACTGAAGTGCTCGACATCCACGATGGGGAGCTCGTGCCCAGCCTGGAGAACCGGCAGAAAATCATCCGGCTCATTCGGGAGTGGAAGGCCGATGTGGTGATTGCCCACCGACCCTGGGACTATCATCCGGACCACCGTTATGTGGGGGTGCTGGTGCAGGACGCAGCCTTCATGGTGACGGTGCCCTTTGTTTGCACGGACGTTCCGCCCCTAAAGAAGAATCCGCTCTTCCTCTATTCGAGCGACGGGTTCCAGCGTCCGTATCCCTTCAAGGCGGACATCGTGGTTTCCGTGGACGACGTTTTTGACCAAAAGCTGGAGGCCATCCACGAGATGCCCTCGCAGCACTACGAGGGCGGCGCCTCGGGAAGCGCCGAGTACGTCAAGACCGTACCACCCGCCTCAGACGATCCCGCCCGCAAAGCTTGGCTGCGGGAGCGCTGGGTGAGGCGACAAAGTGGTGAGGCCAAGCGCTACCGCGAAGCGCTGGTTTCCTGGTACGGCCCGGAAAAGGGTGCCGCAGTCCAGTACGCGGAGGCTTTCGAGGTCTGCGAATACGGGAGGCAGCCGAGCCGGGAGGAGATCAAGAAACTGTTTCCGTTCTTTCCCTAGAATCTCCTCGCGCTCGTTTACTGCATCTCACGCGCAGTCGTTCGCCGCATCCACACAGGAAGACGCTGGCAAGCTTCAGGCTGAGGGGGAGTGGGTCCCAGTGTGTTCTTTGCCGCAGGTCGGGCAGTGGCGCCAGCCATTGTTCCATTGGGGAGGGAGGGCGGGTGCCGCCCCGGCAGCCGGGGGATGCGGGTCCGAATCGATGGTTTCCGAGCCGAAAAGGGCCGCCATCATCGCCTTGCCCACGATGTTCATCAGCATGCCGAACAAGGCCAAGCCAAGGAACATGGTCACAGCGGCGATTGCCCGCCCAGTGACGGTGACGGGGTACATGTCGCCATAACCGACCGTGGTCAGGGTCACCACGCACCACCAACTGGCGGCGGGAACGGAGGTGAAGGGGGAATCTTTTGCCCACTTAGCCGCCTTAGCATCGAGTGTCAGGGGCTCTTTGGGCAGGTCCTTGAGCATGTCCGGATCGGTGACCACGACCTCGATCAGGTCGCTCTTGGTCTGCCATTCGCTTTTGACCTCAAACGTGCCGTCGTACTTTCCTGTGCCGGTGATGTTGATCTTTCCGGACGGCGCCAGAGAACCGTGGACGTCGGTACGGCCATGCGCATCCTGAGAGTGGAACACGAGGTGCGAATCTCCCTTGGCCTCCACGGAAGCGAGGCCGCCAGTCTGGTATTCAGCAAAGTACATCAGCGTGCTAGAGATGATGACCACGGAAAACAGGGCCAGAAAATAGATGGTCAGGTTCATCACCAGCGGATTGCGCTTTCTGCCGTCCGCGTTGGCCTGCTGCACCCGCGCCACCGCTTCCCGGGCGAGTTTGAGCACCCTGAGCACTCTGAGTACACGCAGCACCCGCAGCACCCGCGCCGACTTGAGCGCCGTGATGTTGGCCATCTGCAAAAAGGTCGGCATGATGGCGAGGAAGTCGATCATGCCCCAAAAGCTGAACACGTACCCCATTTTGCTCGGGGCGGTGATGATGTTGGCTACATATTCGAGGGTAAAGATCCCCACGATCACCAGTTCCGTGTAGTGGAACATCTGCTTGTAGTCTGCGTGGATCGCATCCACCGTTTCCATTGCACCCAGAATCGCCGAGGCGAAGATGATGATGTTCAGGAAAGCATGCAGGACGTGGTAGCTGCTGTAGCTTGGGTCATGGATCATCCGGTAGAGCCAAACTGGGCCTACGGGTTGGTGGTCCTGAGGATTGGGGTGCTGGGCTGGTTCGCTCATAAATTCGGGTCGCCCAAGCAGCATGTTTCATACCGTTTCCGCCGCCCATTTTGGAAAGAGTTGGGGTAAGGCCGCGAAAACTAAGAATTCGGGCTTCGGGGGGTAGCCACTTGTGTGGTCTGGGTGTAATGTTCTCACTTTTATGAAGTATTGTCATTCTGCGATTTTGCGATTCCTGTCCCTAGGGGTCCTACTGTCCGTCAATGCGTCGGCGGCGGGCTCCGGCAAGGTGGACTTTGCCCGTGAAATCAGGCCCATTCTCTCCAATAACTGCTTTCACTGCCACGGTCCGGACGACAAAAAGCGCAAAGGTGGAGGGGAGCAGGGGTTGCGTCTGGATACTGCCGAGGGCGCTTTTGCCGCAATTGACGGCTTGTTTGCCGTGGTGCCGGGTAAGCCTGAGAAGAGTTCGATCCTTGCGCGGATCCACTCCACCGACAGCGACGAGGTGATGCCGCCGCCCAAAACCGGCAAAAAGATTACGCCCAAGGAGGCAGCGCTTCTGAAGCGCTGGATTGAGGAAGGGGCGACTTTCACCGGGCACTGGGCCTACACAAAGCCGGTGCGTCCCGAGCTTCCGACCGTCGCGCATCCGGGGTGGGGAAGAAACCCGGTGGACCGCTTTCTTCTCGGTAGGCTGGTGGCCGAAGGGCTCAAGGTGTCGCCCGAGGCCGACCGCGCCACGCTCGCCCGGCGGGCGGCGCTGGATCTGACCGGCCTGCCTCCGACGCTGGCCGAGGTGGAGGCATTCGAGCGCGACACCGCCCCGGAGGCGTATGCCCGTTTTGTCGACAGGTTGCTGGCCAAACCCGCTTTCGGCGAGCACTGGGCGCGCCTTTGGATGGATCTGGCCCGGTACGCGGATTCCGCGGGTTACCCTAGCGATCCGGGGCGGAGCATCTGGGCGTTTCGGGATTACACCATCCGTTCGTTCAACGAAAACAAGCGTTTTGACCAGTTCACGATTGAACAGCTCGCGGGGGATTTGCTGCCCAACCCGACCGAAGACCAGCTGGTGGCCACGGCGTTTCACCGGAACACGATGACCAACAACGAGGGGGGCACTTCCGACGAGGAATTCCGAAATGCGGCCGTGATCGA
>JBIKSY010000229.1:0-6420 GCA_044348365.1 Chthoniobacteraceae bacterium | reverse complement strand
ACCAAGACCGTGAACAAGGAAGATCTCCGCAAAAAGCTCTCCGCCCTCCAATACGAGGTCACCTGCAATGCCGCGACGGAACCGCCCTTCCGGAATGCCTACTGGGACAACCACGCCACCGGCCTGTATGTGGACGTGATTGACGGGGAGGCTCTGTTTGCCTCCAACCACAAATTTGACTCTGGCTCGGGCTGGCCGAGTTTCTTCCAGCCTGTGACCAAGGGCTCCATTAAGGAGAAAGAGGACCGCACCCACGGGATGGTCCGCGTAGAGGTCGTCTCCACCAAGAGCGGAGCCCACCTGGGCCACCTGTTTCCGGATGGACCACGGCCGACGGGCATGCGCTACTGCATTAATTCCGCCTCGCTCCGTTTTATTCCCGTCGTAGATCTGGAAAAGGAGGGCTACGGCAGGTTTGCGTCCCTTTTCAAGGAGTCCGCCGAAGCCGCCCCCGCGACGGAGAAGGGCCCTGGTGCTGAAAAAAAATAGCGGTGCGGCAGACACTCCTGCGCGCTCCATGGGGGTCGTGACAGGGAGTGACCTTGCACTTCATCGTCAGCTTTATGTTCTGACAGGGCCCCTGACTACCGAGGGGCGCCTGATTGCGGGAAGGTACTTATTTTTGCATGACCGAGATTGATCCGCGGGGGAAAATGGTGCGCAAGGCGCTTTTGGTGGGCGCCTACGACAAGCCGGCAGGAAAATCCGAGGCCGAAAGCCTGCTCGCGGAACTGGGGGAACTGGTGGAAACCCTCGGGGTTCCGATCTGCCAGCGCCTGTTGGTCCACACCCGTGAAATACACGCGCGCTACTGGATCGGGACCGGGAAGGCCGAGGAGATCTCGCAACGCCTCAAAGAGGAGGGCCTCGACTCGCTCATTTTTGACAACGAACTGACGCCCAGCCAACAGCGCAACTGGGAAAAGCTCACTGGTGTGACGGTGCTGGACAGGCAGGAGGTGATTCTAGACATCTTTGCCCAAAGGGCGCAGACGCACGAGGCCAGGCTGCAGATTGAGCTGGCGCGCATGGAGTATGCACTCCCCCGACTCACCAGGGCCTGGGGGCACCTGGTGCGGCAGGGGGGCGGGATCGGCGCGAAGGGTGAAGGAGAGTCCCAACTGGAGCAGGACAAGCGGCGGATACGGGTGACCATCAGCCGGCTGAAGGAGCAACTCGAACACGTCCGGCAGGTGCGTTCCACGCAGCGCAAAGACCGCAAACGGGCGCCCGTTCCGAACGCCGCGATTGTGGGGTACACAAACACGGGAAAGTCTTCGCTGATGAGGCTGCTCACGGGCGCCGGAGTGCTGGTCGAGGACAAGCTGTTCGCCACCCTGGACACGACCACGCGGAAAGTCGCCCTGCCGAACAACCAGCCCCTGTTGGTGACGGACACGGTCGGATTTGTGAGACGGCTGCCCCACCGGTTGGTCGAGGCCTTCAGGGCCACGCTGGAGGAATCCGTTCTGGCCGAGTTTTTGATCCACGTCCTGGATGTTTCCCAGCCGGAAGCGCTTGTTTTTTACCAGACCACTATGGACGTGCTGGCCGACTTGGGTGCGGATGCGAAGAAAATGCTGCTGGTTTTCAACAAGGTGGACCGGATCGAGGACCGCTCGGTCCTGGAACCGTTGCGCCACCGGTTTCCGGAGGCGCACTTTGTGTCGGTCCACACGGGAGAGGGGATTCCCGGCCTTCTGGAACACATGGCCGAAACGGTGGCGGGGGGGGCGAGGGTCTGCAAGGTGCGGGTGCCGGCAGGTATGGGGGAACGGATTGCGCGGCTGCACAGGAATGCGCAGATTTTGGAGACGCAATATTTTGAGGAAATGGTCGAGTTCACCACCGTTTTACCGCTCCACCTGCAGCGGGAGTTTCAAGAGTACATTCAGGAGTGAAAAGGGCTTTGAAGCGCAATTCCCGGCGGAATCTCGGGGAAACAGAAGCAATTTCCAATCTTGGCGCGAAATCCGCTCCACCAGAGGGTGACACTCAAGTTTGGAAGAATCAGCACATGAACCAGGACAGCCTTGAAGACCTTGATGCGGTTGCGACCGCGGCAGAGGGCGCGCCGGTGACGCCCCCTTCTGCCAGAGCGCCCTTAGCCGCAGGGGCGCCGATTGGCAGTGCCTCGGTACTGGCCCTCGAGTTGGGTGACTTCTTGAACAGAATCCCCGCCGGCGCCCTCAAGGAAGGGCCGCACGACGCGACCCTCAAGATCGAGTTTGACCTGGCCTGGCTTGAAACGCGGATTCAGCAAAGAGACTCGACCGTCCCCTTGTCGGAGCTGTACGCGCGGGTCCCTCAGATCTTCAAGGACGCGGAACTGTCCAACAGCGAGGTGCCGGTGCGGCTCCCCTACCTGAAGGTGACCCGGATGCTGGCACAGCATCGAAGCGTCGCTGGAGCCGCCCGGATGGCAACCCCCGAGGTGACCGGTCAGGTGCCAGTGCAAAACGCGCCAAAATCCACGGCCGCCCCGGAAGTTTCGACCGCCCCGGCAGAGGTGCGGCTCAGCCCCGTTGAGACGATTTTACAGACCGCCGAAGGCCCGGGCATGGAGTACGGTCCGGCACTGGCCCCGGGCGGCACATCCCTCGCCGAAGAGGAATTGCCGGAGGAGGCCGAGGAGCCGCCTGCGACCCCGGAACAGCAGGTGGAGCGGTTGCAAAAGAGACTGGCGGCGTTGGAAGGAATGCAGCGCAGTACGGCTCAAGAACTGGGCAGGGAACGGGACACCCGGTTGAAGGCGGAACGCCAGGTGCTCGCGGCGGAACTGGCGCTTCGCGAGGCACAGAATCCCGGCGGGGCGGGCGCGCAGGCCGGAGAGGCTGCAGGAGAAGGCAAGCCGGGGGCTGCAGGCTGGGAGTGGCGGGCGGTCAAACAGCTGGAAGCGGACATCGAAACCTATCGGAACCGGATCCGGGTGCTGCTTTCAGAGCGCGAAACGCTTCAGGAAAAAAACGTGCAGTTGCTCCGGCAAATCGAATCCCCGCCCGAGCCGTTCGTGGCCATTTCAGCGCCGGGCGCGAGCGGCCCGGCCCCGGCGAGCCCGAGCGAACTGCAAAACCGCATTGCACAGCTCAAGCAGGAGAGGGCAGCGTTGGAGAAGGCCCGCCAGGAGGCGATGCAACAACTGGAGGAGGTACGCTCCGGGGTGGCGGCCCAGCAGCAACAGCAGCCCACGCCCTCGGAGATCGAGGCCCGCCAGAAGGAAATTGACTCGCTGCGCAGCAAGGTGGAATCCACGGGAATCGAACTGGAGCAGGTCAAAGCGGAAAGGGAACAGGTCAAGGCGGAGCGGGACCAACTCCTCGACGCCAAGCGCCAGGAAGGCGAGGGCGGGGACCGCGCCTCCTCGATTAGTGAACGGACGGTACAGGGGCTACGCCGCTCCATTGACGCGCAATCCAAGGCGGTCAGCTCCCTGACCCGGGAACGCGATGCGCTTTCTGAGGAACGGGACTCGCTTTCCACCGAACTCAAGGGCCTGCGGTCCTCCTCAGAAAAGGAAGCCGAAGAGGCGCGGGGCAGGGTTGCCACGGCGGAAACCAAGGCCGCCGAGCTGCAGGGAATCAAATCTGCAGACGACGCCCGGATCCGCGAGCTCAACGGGCTGTTCACCGCCGAACGGGACAAGGCCAACCGGCTCGAGGCGGAACTGGCCTCACTTCAAAAACAACTCTCAGAGCTGCGCGGGGAACTGGAGGAATCCACCCTCCGGCTGGATGCAGAACAGCGCAAGGCCGACGCGGAGCTTTCCGCGGCGCGTTCCGCGACCGAGTCGGCTATCGTGGCAACGCGACTGGAAAACGCCGAGAAACTCGCGGAACTCGACGCCCTGCGCCTGCAGGCGCTCGAAAACAAGGCCGCAGCGGAAGTGCGCGCCGCGGATGTCGAGCGCTCAAAATCGGTAGCCGAAGGACGGTGCAAAGATCTGGAAGCGGACCTGGAAGGCCTGCGCACCGAGAACTCCAGTCTGGGACAGAGACTGGCGGACGCGCTCAAGGAACGAGACGATACCATTGCCCAGATTAACGAAGACCACCGGCTGCTGCTCGAGCGCACCACTTCGCACCTTCAGGACCTCCTGGCACAGGAGCAAACCCTGCACGCAAAGGATTTGGAGGCGGCCAAAGACGCAGGTCGGCTGACGCTGGACCAGGCAACCCGCCAGCACGCTGCCGAGGTTTCGACGCTCCAGAGCGCTCTAGACACGGAAAAGGCGGACCACACTCAGGCCATCGAACAGGTGCGCCTCCAACTCGACACGCGGATCGCCGAACACCAGCGGGCGATCGAAACCTTGCAGGCGACCAACGCCGCGACGCTGGAGCTCACCAAGGCGCAACACCAGCAGGTCATCGACTCGCTTCAACTGACCCACGACGAAGCACTGTCCGCCCTCAGAAAATCCAAGGATGACGAGGTGGATGACATCGAGGCGGCTTCCAAGGAGACGATTCTCAGGCTGGAGGCGGAGCGCAACCAACTCATCACCGAGCGCAGCCGCCAGATGGCCGACATCAAGGCAGCCCACGACGAGCAACTCGCCCTCACACGGGCGGAACACGAGAAGGCTCTGGCCGGCGCGCTGGCAGAACGGACTTCGGCCGTGGCAGAACGCGACCAACGCCTCGCAAACCTCACCTCCGACCGGGACCGCCGCATCGCCGAATGGGTGACCCGGTACGAAGCCCTGCAGGCTCAACATGCGCGGGTTGTGTCCACCCTCTCCTCCGAGCGGGATGCTGCAATGCTGCAGAAGGACCAGCAGATTGCCGAAACGCACGCCGAACGAGACCGACGCATCGCGAAGCTCGTGGCGGACCACAGACAGGCGGCGGCCACCCTTTCCGCTTCCAAGGACTTTGAAATCTCCAAGATCCGCGAGGACCTCAACACGGCGCGGGTCGACGGGGACCGGTTGCGCGCGGCGTTGGCCGACGCCGAGCGTCGTTATCCCGGGGAGATCACGCGGTTGCGTGAAGACCTGGACGCCTCCCGGAACGAGGCATCCGAACTTACGGCGCGTCTGGCGGCCGCAGAAAGTGACTCACGTCGCCGCTTTGATCAGCTCACCCGGGAGCGGGAGGCGCTCCTCAACGAAAAGGTCACCCTCCTCGCCCTGCTGGAGGAAACACGTGAGGCGCTACGCACCCGGACGGAAGAGTTCTCAAAACAAGTCGAGCTGCTGATGCGTCAGCGCGAGGAGGCCCGTTCCGCGGCGGACACCGCGAGAGCCTCTTCCCGCGAACAGGCTTTTGCTCTGGAACGCGAACGCAACGAATTGCTCCGGGGCGAGACCGAGCAGCGCGAACGGACCGAGCGTGAACTGGCGCGTCTGCGCCGTGAGCGGGATAGCGCGGTACGCCAGCGTGACACCCTGCGCGAGCGGGCCGACGTCCTTTTGGAACGCCAGCAGCACCTGCTGGAAGACCTGTCCCGCCCAGCCGCATCCTCAGGCCAAGCCTCGAGCTGGGAGCCTAAGGGGATGTCTGGGATCAACGCGCCGCGGCTGTCGAATCCCGAAGCCCGTTGAGGTCGCCGGCAGGATGGTACCTGCCGCGCCCCGACACAAAACTGGTTCAGGACGCGCGGTAGCCCAACGGATCAATTTCCACCGCCGCGTAGCCGACCGCCCGCAGCCCCGCCTCCAGCCGGTGTCCCGCTTCGGATAGTTTGCACATCTCCTCAGGGGCGATCTGCACCCGGGCCAGAGGCGCCGAAGCAATGTGCCTTCCATCCTTCTCGGTCTCTTGCGCGATGTGCCGAACCCGGAAGACCGAGAAACCCAGGCTGCGTACCCATTCCTCGCCGGCCTCCACCATTGCCAGGACATCAGCCGTGACCGGTGTGCCGTGGGGGATCCGGGACGACAGGCAGGGTTGGGCGGGGGCATCCGCTGTGGGAAGCCCCAGTACGCGGGAGGCCTCGCGGATTTCCGCCTTGGTCAGCCCGGCGTCGCGCAGGGGTGCAAGCACTTGAAATTCAGCCGCCGCCTGCCGCCCGGGACGGACCTGCCGCATGTCGTCGGCATTTTCGCCGTAGGCAAGACCCATGAACTTCCGACTTTCCGCAATCCGCTCCAGATTGGCGAACAACTCCGCCTTGCAAAAGTAACACCGGTTGACTGGGTTTTGCGCGTAATCTGGGTTCGCCAGCTCGCCGGTGGGAACCACCTCGACGGGCGCGTCGAGCGCCTCGGCGAGGGCGAGCGCCTCGGCGAGGGCCCTACGCGGGAGGCTAGGGCTGTCGGCGATTACCCCCAGCATGCCTTCGCGGCCGAGCGTGCGGCGGGCCTCCGCCAACAGGTAGGCGCTGTCGACGCCCCCCGAATAGGCCACCAGCAGCGGGGCATGGCGCCGCAACGCCTGCCGCAGCGCGTCTTGTTTAGCCCCAAGCAGCTCCATAAAC
>JBIKSY010000228.1:0-6460 GCA_044348365.1 Chthoniobacteraceae bacterium | reverse complement strand
CTGCTCCAGAGGCAGCGAACAGCACCGGCGTGTCCACAAGGGTCAGCCCCGCCGACTGGCCGCGGTACTTGGTGGCCGCTCCTGGCGTCCCGATGCCAAGCGTAGCACCGCCGAGCGACACCGAGGTTACGGTCAGGCCCATAACAAAGGACGCACCGGCGGGCAGGGTGAAGAGTTGAAACAGGTCACCGTTAATCTGTCCGCTCAGGGTGATGGTGGCGCGGAACCGTTTGACGCGGCCGTTGACCACGCTGCCTCGCGTTTTGGTGCCCAGCACCGCTGCCGTGGTTCTGCCGTCCGTGGTTCCGGCGAGTTCGTTTGAGAGATAAGTAGGCATGTTTGGAAAGTTGAGTTGCTAGTCGCGATGGGTGCTTGGCCCGAAGGGCCATCAAAAGGGGGCTACGCCCCCCTAGGCGCAGAGGATGTAGCCGCAGCGTTTTTCTTCGAGGCGGGTGGCGCCTAGGGTCATGCGCAGGCTGACCTGTTCGGCGTCGTTCTTGTCGGGTCGGGGGCCGACCTTCGCACGCAGCTCGTCCCATTTGCCAAGGCACACCCCGCTCTTCGCCCAGAACGGCACCCAGTTCTGGCCTGCAGTCACCGTCAACCCGGGGTTGATCGCCGCGTTGTACGAACCCGCGCCGGGGATGCGTTCGCTCGGGATGAAATTGAACCCCATGAACGAGTTGATCCGCCCGTTCACCAGCACAGGCGTGGAGTTGTAGTCCAGGCTGATCGCCTGCGCTTCGTTGAGCAGGTCGTCGTGCTGCTTGGCCGAGATCGCCATAAACAGTGGGTCGTTGTCGATGTCCACCTCGGCCTGCAACAGGATGCGCTTCGCAGCACGCAGCTTGGCGATGTTGAGCCCCGTGTTAGCCGAAGACCCCGTGTTGACTGCCACCACCTGTGAACCGCCGCCAAAGGCACCCAGCAGGCCGGTGTCGATGGAACCGTTCTCACCGGTCTTGTTGGAGTTGAAGAACGCCGAAAGGATTTCATCGTCCATGGCGCGCTTCATGGCGGCTGCACCGCCGGCGGCGTACATGTTACCGGGAACGATGAGCATCCGCAGGAGATCCTGCTGGTCGGTGAGTTCGTTCCAGCCGTAGTCGATGGGGAACACCCACCGCTTGTCGTGCGGCGTGGACATGAGAACGGTGTCGGAATGGCGACTGGTGATGCGCACCGCGTTGGTCTGGCCGAACTGTTCGACGACGCTGGCGGCCTTGCCGTAGAAAGGCCGGACTTGAACCGCATTCTCAAAACGCGATTCAGACTGCTGCAACAGCATCATCACGTTGGAGGTGTACTGCTGCACGGAAGCCGTGGGAGCTTGGAAAGACATGGCTAGGGAAGGCCCTTGGGAGGCCGTGAAAGAGGCGCTGTAGCGCCGATTTGGTGTTTCCCTGGGCTTATCGTCCGCTGGACGGGCCTCCCGAAAACGGGGTTGTGCTTTGTAGCTTCTCCTTGCGGGGCACCCGCGGAATGAACCGGGGCGTTGTCCCTTACCGCTACACCTTGCAAACGGCTGGAATAAGCTACGTGTGCGTATTACTCTGGCGCGCGCAGTGCGTCACGCAAAAGATGAAAAACCTCAGTAGGAACGTCAACGGGCTCGGCAACAGGACCCACTTAGGCGGCCACTCCGGCTCCGAGGGGCGCTGTCTCCGGCTCGTCCCGAGCCTCCGGCTGCGCACCTCGGGCCTCCGTTCACCCACCCAGCCTCCGCCCTCCGGGCGGTGCCGGCTCCGCCGTCATCGGCTGCCTGCCTCGCCGGACTGGAGACGCCCTCGGGCCAAGCGGAAGCCGCTGACGTAGTTCGCGCTCGACGGGGTGCGGTAGTAGCGGTACGCGCTCCGCGCGTTGTTCGCGCCGTTGTTCCAGACCCCCCCGCGCAACACTCGGTTCGATTTCTGATCCTTCGCATCAAATCCGTCCAGCATCCATTCAGATACATTCCCGCCCAGATCATAAAACCCAAGGGCATTCGGCTTAAAAGAGCCCACAGGGGCGGTGCCCAAAATCCCGTCCACCCCGATTTTCTTCGGGTCGTCCTTCCCGTCTACCAGAATGGCGCAGTTCTCGTCATCCCACTTCGGCGGATAATAATCCCCCCACGGGTAGGTCGAGGTGCCCACCGCCGCATCCCACTCCGTGTTGGTCGGCAACCGCCATTCCTTCCCGGTAACCTTGCTCAGCCACTCGCACAGCTTCACCGCCTGATTCCAACTCACAAACACCACCGGATGCTCGTCCGTCTGTGTCCATGTCCCCTGCTTTTCAGGCTGCTGCCAGTCGGGAAGCCCTTCCGCCTTCGAATACAGCTTCCATTCTCCCACGGTGAACTCCGTCTTGCTCAGAAGCACCTCCGTTCCGGGTACCGGCAGCAGCTTGGCTTCCAGGCGCTTCACCAACTCCGGGATCACCGACACGTCCTTCCTCTGCTGTTTCCAGAAATCGCCCAGCCCTTTGCCAAAAGCCAGCGCCTCCATCTGGCGTCCCGAGGTGTTCAGCCCTTCGTAAAGCGCCAGTTTCGCCTTCGCCTCCCCGTCCTTTACAATAGCCGCCAACACCGCTTCCGTGAGTTGCACGCCCTCCTTCGCTCCCTCAGCTCCCCCCATGGTCAAAGCCCGCTCGTACGCCTTCTTCGAGTCTTCCAAACGCATCAGCACCTGCAATGCGTTGCCGCGCAGCACGTGGTTTGACGCGTTACCCCGGTCCAAATCCACCGCGTTCTCGGCCGCCTCCAGCGCCCCGGTAAAATCCCCGTCCTTCAACAACTCCTGCGCCCTCGCAGCAAACACAGGCGCACTCGCGGACAACCGCCGGATCGCCAGAGACGCCCGCTGCCCGTCCACCACCACCTTGCCCAACAATACCAGCAGCACCGCTGCCGAGGCTGCGATCGCCCGGTTTCTTGCCACCCAAAGCCGCGCCCGCCTCAACCAGCCCGCGGATTCCGCACTGGTGGCGAACCCGTTCTGGTAGGACTCAATGTCCTCGGCAAAATCCTCCACGCTTGCGTAACGCTTTTCGCGGTCGCGCGCCATCGCCTTGAGCGTCACCGCCTGCAACGCCACAGGCACCGCTACCGTCATCGGCTCGGGCCGCCCGCCAATCCCCTTGGCCATGCGCGTGGCTGTCCCCATCGGACTGAGTACACCGCTTTTCACGTTCCCCAAAACCTCGGCCAGCGTCGAACCGCCCACGGGCGGACGCAGCGTTAATATCGCATACAGGATCCCCCCAAGACTGTAGATGTCGCTGCGGGTATCCAGTTCTGCCACCATGCCCTCAGCCTGCTCCGGCGACATGTACTGCGGCGTCCCCATGACTTCGCCCTCCAGAGTCATCCCGTAGTCGCCGGTGTCCGTGGCCGCCGCTTTGACCGCACCTGCAGCATCCCGTTCCCCCAGAATCTTTGCCAGACCCCAGTCCATCACCAGCACCTCCCCGTACTCGCCCACCATGATGTTCTCCGGCTTGAGATCCCGGTGCAGGATGCCTTTGGCGTGGGCGAACGCCATGGCGTCGCACACCTTCCGGAAGATCGTCAGCAGTGCCGCCTGCGTGTACTCCTTTGTCGCCTCCGTGTTGCCGTCCTTGAGCGCGTTGAGCACCGCCTGAAGGGTGCGCCCCTTGACCAGCTTCATCGAATAGAACGGGCGGTTCTGGGCATCCACGCCGGTTGTGTAGATCGGCACGATGTTCGGATGCGCTAGGAGCGCGAGCACCTTGGCCTCCTTTGTAAAACGCGGGTCTTCGCCTCCCTCGCTGATGCTGCTGACCTTCACCGCGACCTGCCGCTCAAGTTGCGGATCCTCGCCGAAATAGATCTGCCCCATCCCGCCCCGGGCGATTTCCTTCACCAGGGTGTATTTGCACAAGGTCTCGGCCTCGTTCACATCAACCGTCTTCTGCGCGATCACTGGCGTTGCTGCCCGTGGTGTCACCACCGTCACCTCCAGATCATCCAATGGGGCGCCCCCCTGCCGGGGGCTTTGCACAATGGTTGCCGCCTGCGAAAAGTCCTCACCCTTTTGTTCCACCACCAGCGTCACCTCGCCCACCTGCACCGACGCGGGATACTCCGCCTCGACACGTCCCGTGATGGGATGTCCGTTCACCAGGGTCCCGCCCGCGAGGTCCTCGACCTGGATGCGGCCCGCAGCAATGCGCACCAGAGCATGCCTCGCCGCGACGCCCTCGCCGGCAATGGTCCAGACATCGGCGGCCTGTTCCGTCCCCAGAACGAACTGGGTTTCCCCGGACTCCAGGGTGCTCAGGATTCCGCTGGGTCCGTGTAGGGTGAAAGACCAGTGACGCATAGGCATATCACTTGTCCGAATGCTCAAAATGAGCAAGGGCATTACTGGATGCCGGCCAGCAGCGCGCCGAAGACAACCCAGACATCCGTCCTACCGAGGCAAACAGGAGGAACTCTCTCCTTGGCCGCTTGTTTTCACCCGATGGCTGATGTATCCTTTCAAGATGGAAGCGCTGCTTGAACGTATCACATTTAACTCGAAGCAATGTGGCGGACGCCCATGCGTGAGAGGAATGCGAATTAGGGTCAGCGATGTGCTCGATTTGCTCGCTGCCGGGTTGAGCATGGATCAAATCGTCCAAGAAATGCCTGACCTACAGGTTGATGACATCAAAGCGTGTCTCGCCTACGCTCGGAGGAGAATCGACCATCCTTCCATTGCAGCATGACAATTTGGGTAGACGCCCAACTCTCTCCGCGAACGGCGCGCTGGATTTCGGAGCAGTTTCCATTCGAATCTAAAGCCCTGAGGGATTTGGGCCTAAGGGATGCTGAAGATTACGAGATCTTCGAAGCTGCCAGAAAATCAGATGCCGTGATTCTCACGAAAGACTCTGACTTTTTGCATTTATTGGAAAGGTATGGCAGTCCTCCCAAAGTGTTGTGGTTGACTTGCGGAAATACCAGTGAGGCGGCCCTTCAGCAATTGCTGGCAAACCACCTGCTGGCGGCTATAGGCATTTTAGAGTCAGGCGAAAGCCTTGTGGAGATAGGCGTTCCATAAGAAATCGAGGGCGAGCATAAGTGCTTGAAGTCACGCAAACGCGACTTCATGCAACCGCGTGAACCGCTTCACCGCCTCGGCTTCCCCAGCCAGATAGCGGGTCGCAAACGCCTTGTCCCGCTGTAACAGCGCCAGTTCCTCTTTCGCGCCCTCCTTGGTCGGGCCCGCTGCCGGAACGCTGCCCCCGGCAAAGCTGTCCTCCTTCAGTCCGCGCCCCAGCTTGGCTGTGAGTTTCAGCAAGTCGGCCGAACCGAGAGCCGCTTCCAGCTTCTCCACGCTGCCTTCCAGCCCGAACTCACGCACCGCCCGTTTGCCGAGCCGCACGTTCTCGTCAAACTCGCCGCCCCATTCCTTCCGGACGGCCGCCAACTGCTGCGCCCGCTGCGTAGCCGCCTCCTCCTTGGCCTTCTGTTCCTGTGCGGCTTGGAGCGTGTCCTGCCATGCGCTGAGCCCCGTGGCCTGCCGGGCGGTCAGTCCCAGCTTGTGATAGGCCGCTGCGCTCTCCAGATCGGGCAACTGATAGTCCTCGGGCTTCGTAGGGCGCCCCAGCGCCTTGTAGACCCGTTCCCAGCCTTCGCTGTCGGTGTCGCCCTTGGGCAGGGGGAGTTTCTCGCCGCCCACCAGTTTCTCCAAGTTGCGATAGCCCTGCGCCATCTCAGCCGGATCGTTCCAGCCCTTGTTCTGGATGAACTCGCGCAGTTCCGCATCGCCCACATTCTGTAGCCAGGGGGGCGATTCTTTTGAGATGGCCACCTCTGTATTGGAAGAAGTTGCGCCACCTTCAGACTGTGAATGGGGCGATCCCTCTGCAATGTCCCCCGTGCTCATCAATAGTTCGCTTGCTGTGCTCATTCGTTTTCGTTGAGTTGAGTGATCTCCCTGTCAGCCATGTGCAGGTACTGCTGAATCCGGTTCCACACCTCGCGCCGTCCCTCGGCCATGGCCATTGCCAGCGGATCAATCGCCTTGCTCACCGGCGACACCACCGCAGTCGAAGTCTCCGCACGGCAGAACCGTTTCAAGTCAGCTAGGACAATCTCCGCAGTCGGGTGCACCTTGCCGTCCCCGTCCAGAAACAGCCGCCGATAACTTTGCCGCCGCTTAAAAATCCGATGCCACAATTTTGTCATGGGGTCATAGACCCCTTTTGATGCGCCTTCGGCGCAGGGTCTTGTTTGGTTTGGATGTTGAGAGTGTTCATCACGATTGATGCTTGCCGCAGAGCGGCATCAAATCCGGCCTATGGCCGGGCCGGCGCCCAGAGGCTCCAAGCCTTGTGTGATCTGTATGCGCCCGGCGAACTGCATCTCCCCGGAGGACGAAGACCGTGACACTCTCCTCGCGTGCGCTGTTTTACCCGACCCATCCCTTTCCCGATTCCCTGCGAGCCGGGCGGGGCTCAGGGCGCCCTT
>JBIKSY010000227.1:0-6490 GCA_044348365.1 Chthoniobacteraceae bacterium | reverse complement strand
GTCATCGCCGCAGCCCACGGGGAGCGGCTTGCCGCCGAAGGCGAGATCTGCTGGGCCGGGATGCATTCCTGGCAGTACATGGTCCAGACTCTGGAGGAGGTGGGAATGCCGGGCACGGTGGGTTTCCAAGCGGATCTGGCCCATACCTATTTGTATCTGCTGGGCTACAACGCTCCGGAGCACGGCTTGTTGCAGGCTGGGCATACCCGGGAACAGTTTGACGTGGCGTACAAGCAAATGACCGACGCGCTTCGCCCTTGGACGATTGACTTCCATGTCGCACAGAACGACGGCTCGGTCCACGGGACGGGGTCCCATGACAAGACGGGCCGCCATTGCCCGGCAGACGACCCGAACGGCAAGCTGGATATTGTGGAGTGCTCGGGCCACTGGCTTGAGGGGGCGGCTGCCCGGGGGATCAAGCACATCTGTTGGGACGGATGTATGTTCCCCAATGCGATGCTCGAATCACAGCAAACCTGGAATACCATTCTCGCCACGATGCTCAAGGTCCGGCAGGCCCACGGCTATCAAGCCTAGCCGCGTCGCAACAGGATGGTTACCCCTAACTAAAATTCACTCTTTATGTCTAAAAAACAAATCAACGTTGGTATTGTCGGTTACGGTTTCATGGGGCGGACCCATGCGAACGCGTTCCGCAAGGTCGTCAACTTCTTCGATCTGCCTGTCACCCCGGTGCTCAAGGCCGCCTGCGGCCGGGATGAGGCGAAGCTCAAGGATTACTGCGACCGTTGGGGCTGGGAGACGGCCGAAACTGACTGGCGCAAGCTCATTGAGCGCTCCGACATTGACCTCATCGACATCTGTACTCCCAACGATTCCCACGCGGAAATCGCCATCGCCGCGGCGCGTGCCGGCAAGATGGTCATGTGCGAAAAGCCCCTTTCCATGGATGGGCCGCAGGGTGAGGAGATGGTGCGCGAGATCGAGAAGGCTGGGGTGGCCAACATGGTCTGGTACAATTACAGGCGCGTGCCGGCGGTGACTTTTGCCAAACAACTCATCGACGAGGGTCGGTTGGGGCGGATCTTCCACTACCGGGCAAAGTTTTTACAGGACTGGACCATCAGCGCCGACCTGCCTCAGGGCGGGGCTGGACTCTGGCGTCTGGACGCCGCCGCGGCGGGATCCGGGGTAACGGGCGACCTGTTGGCGCACTGCATCGACACAGCGCTGTGGCTTAACGGCAAGATTGGGTCGGTGAGTGCAATGACCGAGACCTTTGTCAAGCAGCGCACGCATACGCTCACCGGGGAGGTGCAGGACGTCAAGATTGACGACGCCTGCGCGTTTCTGGCCCGGTTCGACAACGGGTCGCTGGCGACCTTTGAGTCCACCCGTTACGCCCGGGGCCACAAGGCCCTCTATACTTTGGAAATCAACGGTGAACACGCCTCGATTGCCTGGGATCTGCACGACCTCCACCGCCTCCAGTACTTCGATCACCGCGACCGCGGCAATCTTCGGGGCTGGCGTTCGATCCATGTGACCGACGGGGACCACCCCTACATGAGCAAATGGTGGGTACCCGGCCTGCAGATTGGCTACGAACACACCTTTGTCCATCAGGTTGCCGATTTCATGGAAGGCGTCGGATCCGGCCACTTTGCAGGCCCGACCTTCCGTGATGCGTTGGAGACGCAGTACGTGTGCGACGCGGTGCTATCCTCGGCCAAGAGCGGCCAGTGGAACGACGTCAAGCACGCCTACTAGGGCCTCTCGCTTCGCCCCTGCAAGGTAGACACGCAAGAAAAGCCGCGTCCGGTGTGAACCGGATGCGGCTTTTCCGTTTCTGGGTCTGGCGGGCTGTCAGGCCCGGTGGGGAGGACCCAGCCGAACTACTTGTTGCACTTCTTGCAGACTTCGCCCTTGGCCTTGGCTTCCACACAGCAGGGGTGGGCGCAATCTTTGCCGGCGGCCTTGGCCTTGTCGCAGCAGGATTCCGCCATGACGGGGGCGGAGAGAACGGCGAACGCGAAGGAAGCGGCGGAGATGAGTTTGATGATGTTCATAGCAGCCTCGTGATTAAACAAACTCGGGCAGTTTTCCAGCAGTAAAATTGTTTTTTAGAGCGCGTATCGGTCGGCTGAACCGATTGAGTCGGCAGTTGCTAGATTTGTTTTTTAGTGGGAGAGTGTGGGACTCCGCCATGCGCTCTATTTTGCGTCCTTCCCACCTGTTGCTTCCGCTGGCTGCCCTGCTTGCCCTGCCCTTGGCTGTACCGCCCCTCGGGCCGGCGCCTGCTCTGGCCCAGGCAGGTGCTGAGATGGTCAAACTGACTTTCCCTAACGCGGACGTGCGGGATGTACTGACCCAATACGAGTTGTTGGTGGGAAAGCGGGTGCTGTACGACAACACGGTGCAGGGGCAGGTGAACATCAACGTCCCGGAGGTGCCCAAGGAAGAGGCGATCCGGATCATCGAAATCACCCTGCTGATGAACGGCTACCATCTGGTGCCGTCTGACATCGACCCAAACCTGGTCAAGGCCACGGGAATCGGGCGCGCCCCCCGGAGTGTTGGGGTGCCGATCTTTGCCGAACCCGAGCCGATTCCAGAGAACGAGCAGGTCATCATGTACATGGTGAAGCTGCGGTACGCGGATCCGACGGAACTGGCGCAGGTCTTGCAGCAGGCGATGCCCGCTTCAAGGCAGGAGTACTCGCCAAACATTGTGGCGTTGCCCAAGGCGCAGGCAATCCTGGTGACGGAGAACACCTCTGTGCTGCGCGGTTTGATGCGTATCATCCGCTCAGCGGATCTGGAGCCGACCCGGGTGGAAGGGGAGTTCATCACCTTGCAGCGGGCCTCCGCGAAGGACGTGGTGCAGATGCTTGAAAAGCTTTTTGAAAAGCCGCAGTCCGGCGCGACGCCTGGGGCGCCTCGGCCGGCGGTGGTGCCCCCCAAACCTGCGGACGGGGCCAATCCGGCGGCGGCAGCGCCCTCGCCGCTGACCACGGTGGAGTTGGGGGGGATGACGGAAGACTCGATGGTGGCGGGCAAGGTCCGTTTGACCGCGGACGAACGCACCAACCGGATTTACGTAGTGAGCCGGCCGTCGAACATTCCGGTGTTGCGCAAACTCATCCAGCAGTTCGACGAGGACGTGCCTTTTAATGAACCGCTCGTGCGGCCGCTGAAGTTTGTGTCCGCTGGGGACATTCTGGATGCCTTGGTAAAAGCGGTTTCGGACCCCGGCACCAAGGACACGGGTGTGGCGGGGGCGGGCGGCAACGCGCAGGGGCGGACCCCGGCCCAGACCCAGTCAAACGCGGCAGGAGCCGGGAGCCAGTTCGGCAACCGTGGCGGATTGGGGGGCGGGGGCGGTCTCTCCGGGGGCGGTTCTGGCGAATCGCTGAGTTTGCAGGGGGAGCAGAAGGAAATCATCCCCACCACGATTCTGGTGGGAAACGCGCGGATCATGGCGGACAAGCGGCGGAACGCGATCCTGGTGATCGGCAGCCAGGACATGAAGGAGAAGGTGGGCAACATCCTTGACCAGCTCGATGTGCGCTCTCCACAGGTGATGTTGACCACGGTCATCGGCGAGTTGACCCTCACAGAGGGTCAGGATTTCGGAGTGAACTACCTCCTGCACAACGGGCGCCGCGATTTGCTGACCAACGGGACTTTGACAGGTTCTGCGGTGAACGCCGCCGGAAACTCGATGTCGCTGGAGCTTTCCCGGCTTCTGGCAGATCCCCGTTCCACGCGGATGATAACCGCGGGAGCAGGGGGCCTGGGTGGATTTATCTCCGCAGGTAACTCTATGGCGGCGATCCTCACGGCACTGGAATCCACCAGCAAATTCAAGGTGACCCACCGGCCGACCCTGTTTGCCAGCAACAACAAGACCGCCACCATCATCAGCGGCGAGCGGGTCGCGGTCGTCACCGGTTCACAGGCCACTCCGCTCGGCAATGTTGGAGGGAACTCCGTCGTTAACCAAGTGCAGTACATCAACGTAAACCTCAAACTGCAGGTGATTCCCCTCATTAACAGCGACAAGGAGGTCAATCTGGATATTCTTCAGACTCTAGCGGAAATTACTCGATATGAGGATATTAAAGATAGTACTGGGTCGAACAAATACCCGGTGATTTCCGACCGCCAGTTGTCGACGACAGTTCTGGTGCCAAACGAGGGGACACTGGTTCTCGGCGGACTGGTTAAGGACAGTCAAAACCGGAACAGGACCGGCATCCCCGTGCTTGGGAAACTGCCCCTGCTTGGCGGCCTATTCCGGAGTACATCCAACAAAAAAGGCCGCACGGAGCTCGTTGTGCTCATCCGCCCTTCTGTGAGTCTTGGGCCTGAGGACGTCTACGATATCCGGGATCGGAACATGAAGCCCATGCGCATCCCGATGAATCTTGAGGACGATCTGGTGCTTCCTGATCCTGCCCTCTCGAAGGCGGGGAGGCGCTCGGGAGATACGAGCTTTTCCTCTGGCTCCCAACTGAAGCCCTTCCGTGCCAATGCCGATACCGTGCAGGCGGCCGACGTGAGGGGGGTCCGGACGCAAACAACGCCTCCACCGACTCCTGCAAATCCCGACGAGGCCGCAGGCAGTGAGAAAAATACTGCGGAGGCAGCCGAATCTGGGGCCAAGAAAAAGAAGCCGCTCAAGCCCCAGCCTAAGTCGGCAGCCGAGTAGTGTGAGGGGGATTTTCTCATGAGCGCGCGTCAGGCCATTCTCAGCGTGTTGCGAGCCAGCGGCGTCGCCTCCGAGGAGGAGGCGCGCGCGATTGCGGCACTTGCGCCTCCGCCTGGTGGTTCTTGGACGGTGGCTGCTTTGGATTCGGGCAAGGTCGACGAACTGCTCCTGGCGCAGGAACTCGCCAAGCTGGGCCGCTCCTCATATCTGCTGGTCGAATCCCTCCAAGTGGAGCGTGCGGTGCTGGAACTGCTCCCAAGCCGGCTTGTCTTCAAGCACCACATCCTGCCCGTGAAGGCGGACGAAAAAGTGGTGCAGATTGCGACCTACGACATTTTCAATGCGGCGGCACGCCGGATGGCGGAGCAGCAGTTGGCGGGACGCCGGGTGGAGTGGGTACTTTGCGGGCGTTCACCGCTGCTGCGTACCATCAAGTCGCTTTACGGGGTGGGGGCGGAAACCCTGGAAGAACTGCTCCAATCGACCCGTTACGACAACCTAGAGGAGCGCGAAGAGGCCCACAACATCGCCAGCGACGACCCCGAGGCGAGCGTGGTCAAGTTCGTCAACCAGGTCATCCGCGAGGCCATCCATGAGCGGGCGACCGACATTCATGTGGAGCCGCTCGAGAACGACCTGCGGATCCGTTACCGGATCGACGGGATTCTGCACGAGGTCGCCGTGCCGCCCCAGTTGCGGCGCCTGCAGAGCGCGATCATCTCCCGCTTGAAGGTGATGGCCCACATGGACATTGCCGAACGTCGCCTGCCGCAGGACGGACGTATTAACCTGCAGACCCCGGGTGGAGCCATCGACGTGCGCGTCTCGACCATTCCGACGGTCAACGGGGAGAGTATTTCCCTCCGTCTCCTGAGCCGCAGCGAGACGTTGCAGTTCGGGTTGGACCGTTTGGACATGACCGAGGAGCAGATGCGCGTGGTCCAGGCGCTGCTGGTGCTCCCGAACGGCATCATCATGGTCACCGGTCCCACCGGTTCGGGCAAGTCGACCACCCTTTACTCTTTCCTGACTTCGATCAATTCGGTCACCCGGCGCATTATCACCATCGAGGAACCGGTGGAGTACCGCCTTCCGGGGGTTTCACAGATCGACGTGAAGCCCGAGATCAACCTGACTTTTGCGCAGGGCTTGCGGGCGATTTTGCGTCAGGACCCCAACGTTGTCATGGTCGGGGAAATCCGTGATTTCGAGACGGCGGAAATCGCAATCCGCGCGGCGATGACCGGGCACGTGGTCTTTTCAACCCTCCACACCAACGACGCGGTTGGCGGAATCACCCGTCTGCTGGACATGGGGATTGAGCCCTTTCTGTTGGCCAGCGTGGTGCGCGCCTTCTTGGCGCAACGGCTGGTGCGGACGCTCTGTAAGCACTGTAAGGAGCCGTTTGACTACCCGCTGGATTACTTGCGAGAGCTGGGACTGGAGGTGCCTCCCGGTACCCTTCTGTACAAGGGGCGCGGCTGCGAGCACTGTCGGGGTACCGGCTACCGCGGACGGACTGCCATTTACGAAATCTGCGTTCTCTCCGAACAGTTGCGCCGGATTGTCGTCAAGAAGGGAACCGGCTCGGAAATGAAAGCCTGCGCAGTGCAGCAGGGGATGGGGACGCTGCGGACCGACGGTTGGCGGCGTGTGTTGAGGGGCCAGACAACGATCGAGGAAATCCTGAGGGTGACGCAGGAAGACGATTTGATGGACGAATAAGGGCTGACGGACTCTGCCCCGCGGGGGGAAGCCTGGGGGTGCTTGAGCTTTCCTTGTCTTAAGCCTGTCGCCGGGGCGAGACCTTTG
>JBIKSY010000226.1:0-6497 GCA_044348365.1 Chthoniobacteraceae bacterium | reverse complement strand
CGATAACCGCACCACCTGCGCCTCACCACGGTTGGTGGCGCCACCCAGCAGTCCTCCGGGATCCGAGCCCAGACGTTCATACGCCTTCGCCCACAAGGCTTCTGCAGCCTCGTCCCGCCGCATGAGCCCCTGTTTGCGGCCAAGCACGAGCGCCTCCCGCAATGAATGGATCTCCTCATTGAGGTACCCTTCGGGTAGCGGCACATTTTGGGGGATGAATTTGCTTCGCGCCGCATAGCACCACAGAAAGCGGGCGGCGGCCCAAGCATCCCGGTCAGAATCCAGCAGCGGCAGAGGCATTCAAAGGTGATTGAATCTTTCCAGCAGGCCGAAAATCGTCATTTTCTGCAGCACTGCCTACGGGTGATCCTGAAGCGCCGGTTCAAAGTCGAAGTGACCGCGGTGGAGATTCTGATTCCAGAACTCGTTGAGGCGGTCGCGCTGGTTGTCTGCTGGTGGTCTAAAAGAGGCGGACAAAATGCGGCCTTGGGGGCCAGCGAAGGAGAATTGAAGCCTACCAAGCCAGTGGCGACTCTCATTTTAGCGGACAAGCCCCAAATGCGACATAGAAAGTACCGAAGGTGGGACTCGAACCCACACACCCTCACGGATACCAGATTTTGAGTCTAGCGCGTCTGCCATTCCGCCACTTCGGCAACTATTCGACCCGCGGAGCGGGGTGACACTAGGTTATAGACGTCGAGTGTTTCTGCAACCTATTAATGGCGGAAAGTTAGGCTGATTGACTTGAGTCCGGCTCAAGGCAGCTGGTTCGGCGGGCTGGAGTAAATCATTGGATTGAAGTGGCTTTTAGCAAGCGCCACGCGCATGAAAAAAGGTGGGACTCTCTTGAACGGAACCGCTGCACAATGGAAAGCCAAACGTGTGACTAGGTGCGGGCGAACCACTGTCCGGGCATGGGTCTGACCCGCTGTTTCAGTTCTAGCGAAAGCAGCGATGCGACAGTCTGCGCGGGGCTGAGGCCGCTGTTGGAGATAAGCTCTTCGAGGGATCGCTCCCCGGTCGCAAGGGCCTCGAGAAGGATGGTCTCCTCCGGTGGAAGTGGAAGGGCGGGGGGGGCTGCAGAGTGAGACCCGTTTCCGGAGTGGCGGAAGAGTTCCTGCAGCTCGTCAAGAATGTCTTCGGCGCAGGTTACGAGTTTTGCACCTTGTTGGATAAGGCGGTTGGTACCCGCGGAGGATTCACGGTCAATCGGGCCCGGGATAGCGTAAACCTGTCTGCCCTGGTCGGTGGCAAGGTTTGCGGTGATCAGGGCTCCGCTTTTTTCACCGGCCTCGACCACCAGCAGGTCCATGCTCCAACCGGCCACAATGCGGTTGCGGTAAGGAAAGGTTTGGGGATTGGGTGGGGAGTCGAATGGAAACTCGCTCAGGATGGCGCCTTGTTTCGCAATGCGCTGTGCTAGGGCCTGGTTTTCGGGCGGATAGAGTTGTCCGATGCCAGAACCGATGACTGCGATTGTGCGACCTTTTGCGGCAAGGGCGGCCTGGTGCGCGGCCGTGTCGATGCCGCGTGCGAGACCGGACACGATGGTGAGTCCGGCCGAGGCAAGCCGGAAGCTGAAGTGTTTCGTGGTTTCCATGCCGTAAAAGGAGCAGTGCCTGGAGCCGACAATGCTAATGGCGTGCCGGTCGGCTTCGGTGAGCGTGCCGACGGCCTCCAGCAGTATTGGAGCGTTGTGCAACTGCAGGAGCGCCTTCGGATAGAGGGGGTGGGTGTCGGTGAGCAACCAACCGCCGTAGCTTTCGAGGCGGTCCATCTCTCTCTGGGCGACGCCGTCGGCGGCGGCCGAGCGAACACTGATGTCCAGTTCGGTAGAGATCCCGTTTACCCTCCGCAGTTGCGCCGAGGTGGCGTTCAAGATCCTTTCCGCCGGGCCAATTTCGGCAAGTAAACGACGGATTTTTACCGGGCCTAGGTTGGGAACCAAGTGAAGTGCAAGCAGGGCTATGTCCTCGTTCATCCCTACTGGCATCGGTTCAACGGGGGGCAGGTGGGCCGTAAAACTCGGGCGAAGGGCCGATAAATTTCGGGTCCCATGGTGGCGGTGCCTGTTTGGGTTTGGTCAGGTCTTCCCAAAAAGTGAGCTCCCCCCGGTAGCCTCCGATCTCGCCAAGCAGCAGGTCGCACTGGATCCACCACTTGTCCAAGGCGGGCGCTGTGCGGTTGGGCTCCGCTGTGTTGGGAAAAACCAGGTAGGTGACTTTGAGGTCGCCCTCCGCACGGTTGGCCAGGTTGGCTCGTGGACTGATCTCGCGGCACAAGCGCAGGGAACACTCGCCGGACTTGATGCTCGGTCCGGCGTCCCCCACCACGGCTGGAAACAGGCGACCGCCGTGGATAACCACACAGTAGTCACCGATTCTCGCCGCAGGTTGCCCTTCTTTTCGTGAAACCACTGGGAGCGGCAGCACCACAAAGGGGTCGACGCTGCCGACGAGAAAGCTGCTTTTTTTCAGCTGGGTGATCTCGGCCTTGAGATTTGCACGGGTCTCCTGAAGTTCCTTCTGGCGCACAGGGCTGGTGGAGGGAGTCCCGAATTCTTTTTCCGCCTCTTTGAGCCGTTTTTCCCAGACGGCCAGAAAGGGGTTCGGCTTTGTGGTGACCTTGGGCCAGCGGTAACTGGTAAAGGGTTGAAAGGTGGTGCTGACTCCTTCGACGGTGGTAACGCGGTCTCCGTCGGAGCCGTCCGTGTCGACGTCCATGTCGGATTGAATCAGAAGCACCCGACGCTTGGTCAACGGAGACTCCAGTTCCAGAATGGTTTCTATGTCGAAAAAGTTGTGCCGGCTTAGAAGGGTGTCCAACCGCGTGAGGTTGGTTTGAAGGCTGGTTAGCTTTCTCTGGTAGAATTCCTCGTAAAGCGGTGAGAGCTTTGCGCTTTCAAGGAGCAGCGCAAGCTCCGGAAGGGCTGTGCCAAGCTCTGGGTTGAGCTGGAGCAACTCATCCATGCTCTGGTGCGGTTTGGGCACTCGCACCCGGAGTTGCAGGTCTAGTTCGTAGCTGGCCGCATCCTTGCGCTCTGCCGAGGCACTGCCACCAAAGTCCGCGGAAAAACTTGTCTTGAGAGTGATGCCGTTGAAAAGCCTTGCGGTATCCAGCTTCTTGTAGGGGATGGTCAGGGGCGCTTGAGGCGAAGGAGGCGGGGGCACCGGTTCGAGAGCCGTTTCCTCTTTGGGGGGCGAAGGCGGCTTAGGTTCTTCGGGCAGCCTAGGCTTGCCACAACCGGCAAACATCAATCCCACCGCAAGCGAAACTGCCGGGGCGGAGGCCGGAGGCGGTCGGCGCATGGCGGGGTTCGATTTGGGCGGGGCGTTTCAGACCGAGATTTCGCCGGTGGAGTGGCGCCCGTGCCACTACCGTTTTACGAGCGCTACAATGACAAATCCGATGCCGAGCACGCTCAAAATGATCATCGGAATGGCGGGCATTGCTACGCCCTTCTTGAGGTAAGCTGGCAGGAACCTGCCCAGCAGGAGCAGGGAGACGACCAAACCCATGATGAGGCCGGGCGTTGTTTTGATCGGGATCAGATAGCCGGAAGCGGCCAGAAGCAGTCCGGAGACCATGCCTGCAATCAACGAGGCTTTACTCTGGGCTTTGAGGAAGCCCATCAACCCGCCGGCGGCTGTGAAGGCTGCAAAAACGAAGAAGTAGAGGCGAGCGGAGGTGAGCATTCTGGCTTTCTAGCGCATTGGCTGCTGCTGGGGAAGTCTGGGAAACGCCAGAAAGAGATATCGGTGCACGAGGGAGGCGCAGATGTAAGCGCGTTGCAGAATTGCACTGCGCTTCTGCCTCGCTCGGGGTTTTATTACGTAGGCGCGCTTTTCGACCGCCGCCGCCCCCCGTTTGCCGGATGAAAAAACTCATTTTACTGTTGTTACTCCTCTGTTTTGGAGGTGGTGCATGGTGGTACGTTCAGGGCCATCCGCTCCCGACTTGGGCAAGTGCCTTTAGCGGCGGAGCGCCCAAGCATGCGCCCCACACGAGGGAGCCAAACGCCGTAGGAACTGGGCGGGGGACAGACGGGCCCCCAGCGGTTCCCGTTGTGCTTGCGGTGGTGGAGTCGCGCGATGTTCCGATCCATCTCAATGGTCTCGGTAACGTGCAGGGTTTCAACACGGTTACGATCCGCTCCCGGGTGGACGGGCAGCTAGAGCGGGTGGCCTTCACCGAGGGGCAGGATGTGAAAGCCGGTGAGGTCCTCGCTCAAATCGACCCCCGCCCGTTTCAGGCTGCCTTGGACCAGACCTTGGCGCGGCGCAAACAAAACGAGGCACTTCTTGCCAACGCGAAACGGGATTTGGAGCGTGACGTGGTGCTGCTTGCCGAGAAGGTGGGCACGGCTCAGAAGGCCGATACGCAGCGGAGTTTGGTCGAGCAGTTGGAGGCCACGCTCAGCGCGGATGACGCTGCGATTGAGGCGGCGCGGGTGCAGCTTGGCTATGCGACGATTCGGTCGCCCATCAACGGGCGGGCCGGGATCCGGCTCTTGGACGAGGGCAATGTGGTGCGGTCGCAGGAAATGGGCGGTCTGGTGGTGGTTACCCAGCTGCGCCCTCTTTCTGTGGTGTTTACGCTGAGCGAACAATACGCCCAAGCCATACGCGCAGAGGCCCAAAAGGGCGTTCTGAGTGTCGTGGCGCTTGGGAGGGACAATGTTTCGCGACTGGCGGAGGGTGTCCTGAGTGTAATCGACAACCAGATAGACTCGACCACCGGCACGCTGCGTTTGAAGGCGACTTTTGCCAACGAAAGTCTGGAGCTGTGGCCCGGGCAGTTCGTGAACGTCCGCCTCAGGCTGGAAGTGCGCAAGGGCGCGACAGTGGTACCCGCGCAGGCGGTGCAGCGCGGACCGGCGGGGGCCTTCGCGTTCGTGGTTTCTGCCGAGGAGGCCGTCCAGATGCGGCCCCTGCAGGTGGGGCGAACTGAGGACGGGCTCGCGCTCGTCGAGTCCGGGTTGGAACCGGGCGAGCGGGTGGTTCTGGACGGGCATTATCGGCTGCAACCGGGAAGCAAGGTGCGTGCGGTCGAAGGCGGAGGGAAGGGGGGTGAGGACGCCCGCAAGCGCATGGCCGAAGGCGGCAATTCCAAGGCGCGTCCGTGAACTTTTCAGAGGCCTTCATCCGCCGCCCCGTCGCAACGGCCCTCCTGATGGTGGGGCTGGTGCTGCTCGGCGCGTTGGGGTATGCCTACCTGCCTGTTTCGGCGCTGCCTGCGGTCGACTTTCCGTCGCTGGAAGTGCGCACTACCTATCCGGGTGCGGCCCCGGAAGTAATATCCTCGCTGGTGACCACGCCGCTGGAGCGGCAGTTCGGACAGATCAGCGGGCTTGAAACAATGACCTCGGTCAGTTCGTTCGGCTACTCAAGCATCGTTCTGCAATTCGGCCTCGACAGGGACATTGACTCCGCTGCCCAGGACGTGCAGGCCGCCATCAACATCGCCGGGGGCGTGCTGCCTCGAAACCTGCCCGCACCCCCGATTTTCAGCAAAGTCAACCCAGCGGATCCCCCCGTACTCACCCTGCGGGTCTCTTCCGAAACGCTACCGCTCGAGCGGGTGAATGACCTGGCCGACACGATCCTCGCCCAAAAACTGAGTCAGGTCAGCGGCGTAGGGCTTGTCACCATCCAGGGCAGCCAAAAGCCTGCTATCCGGATCCGGCTCAACCCGGCCTCGCTGGCAGGCCTTGGACTTAGCTTGGAGGATGTGCGCACCGCCATCGTTGCCTCAAACATCAACATGCCCAAGGGCAGTTTCGACGGACAGCGCCAGTCCTTCGCGATCCAGACCAACGACCAGATTTCTTCAGCAGCTGGTTTCCGCCCGATGATCATCGCCTACCGCAACGGCGCCCCGATCCGGGTGAGCGACGTCGGGGACGTCATTGACCACGTCGAAAACAACCGCCAGGGGGCGTGGGTGGGCGCCAAACCGTCCGTTGTGCTCGACGTGCAGCGGCAACCGGGGGCCAACATCATCGGGACCGCGGACCGCATCAAGGCGCTCCTTCCGCAGTTGCGCGCGAGCCTTCCGCCCTCGGTGCAGGTCGAGATTCTCAACGATCGCACCGAGACCATCCGGGCGTCGGTGCGTGACGTCCAGTTCACCCTGGCTCTGGCGTCGGCCCTGGTGGTGCTGGTAATCTTTGTGTTCCTGCGCAAATTTTGGGCGACGGTCATCCCCGGCGTCTCCCTGCCGCTGGCCCTGATCGGAACCTTCGGCCTGATGAAGGTGGGGGGGTTTAGCCTCAACAACCTTTCCCTGATGGCGCTCACCATCTCGACGGGTTTTGTCGTGGACGATGCCATAGTGATGATTGAAAACATCGTCCGCTATCTGGAGACGGGGTATTCCCCGATGGAGGCCGCCCTCAAGGGGGCGCGCCAGATCGGCTTCACCGTCGTCTCGCTGAGTGTTTCGCTGATGGCGGTGTTCATCCCCCTTCTGTTCATGACCGGTCTGGTGGGTCG
>JBIKSY010000045.1:0-21001 GCA_044348365.1 Chthoniobacteraceae bacterium | reverse complement strand
CGCGCCTTCCGGAACAGGAGATCGACACTGTCATCATCGAAACCACCCGCGGGGCCATCCCCCAACCGGAGGGCTTTACCCGGGCGGAGGAGGAGAAGCGTTTTGCGGCGGCGATCCGGGAGATCTTCGCACAAGGGGGGAGCGTGTTGGTGCCCGTCTTCGCGCTGGGCAAGTCGCAGGAGTTGCTCACCATGATTTACACCCTTCGTCAGAAAGGGCTGCTGCCTGAATGCCCCGTCTACATCGGAGGATTGAGCACCAAACTGAGCGAAATTCACGACAAGCTCGCCAGCGACTCACACCGCCAACATCCGGGCCTCAACCTGCTGGAGACGGTCGCCCCCTTTACCATCAGCGGCCGTGAGATCAACCAGTTCCCCATCAAGCCGGGCCGGATTTACGCCCTTTCCAGCGGCATGATGACGGAGCACACCCTCTCAAACGTGGTCGCCCCACAGTTTTTGCCAAACCCGGCGCACGGCATCTTTTTTGTTGGATACGCCGATCCGGAGTCGCCTGCCGGACGCCTGCGCAACACCAAGCAGGGGGAAACATTCCACCTTTCGCCGTCCATCCCAGGTGAAGTGCTCCGGTGCAGGGTGGAGACCTTCGGGTTCAGCGCCCACAGCGACCGGAGCGGTCTGGTCGGCTATCTGGAGCGCACCGCGCCAAAGAACGTGGTTTTTGTGCATGGCGATCCCGCCGCGGTGGATTGGTTCAAAACAACCCTGGCGCCAAAGCTTCCGGACACCCAACTGCTCACCGCCCTGCCTGGTGTTGCCTTGGAACTCTGACGTGGCCACAGGTGTGCCCCACGCGTGAATTGGAAAATGTGCGGCGTTTGAAAGAGGAGCGAAACCTTTCGTGGCTTTCGGTGTTCTCAGGATGCGGACCGAAGAAAGCTTCGAGCCAGCATCCCGTCCCAGAAAAAACTGGGGCGCATCGCATGGCGGTACCGCTCCCACCAACCAACATCCTACCCGTTACCTCCTATGAAAGCCCTCTCCTCTCTCGCCGCCATTCTGGCACTCGCCGCCGTCCCCGCATTTGCGCAGGACAAGGGGGAAGCCAAACCCGAAGCCAAGCCTGAAGCAAAACCAACCGCGGCTGAACCCGCCAAACCCGCTGAGGCGCCCAAAGATAAGAAGCCGCAGGCCTCCCCCGAGGACCGCTTCAAGAAAATGGACAAGGATGGCAACGGCTCCCTGAGCCTCGAAGAATTCCGCGGCAAAAAAGAAGGCGAAGCCGCAGCAGAGGCATTCAAGAAGCTCGACAAGGACGGCAACGGCTCCTTGAGCCTCGAAGAATTCAGCGCATCCGGCAAGAAGCGCGAAAAGAAGCAGTAAGCGAGACCGACCCGAGCCAGCGTTTGTGATTTAGACCCCCGGTCGGCCAGCACGTTTACAAGCGGGCTGCCGGCCGGGGGTTTCTTTATTTAAAACAGCCCCGGGGCCGGCTGCCTACCAAGTGTAACGCACCGTGTAGGTCACGATCGCGTCACGCTCGGGGGCAACAGTGACGTCGAATTCAATCGTATTGCTGTCCAGCTTCTGAAACTCGTGGCTTTTCTCCGCGAGACTCCAGTTCGCAGCGCGGACCAGATGCTCCACGACCCGGATTTCGGCTGGTTTTTTCCCCCGGTTATTCAGGCGGATCTCAAACCGTTCCTCCATGCTCCGTTTGGTCTGGTCCACGCTGAAATCCGTACGCTTCCGGTCTCCCGTCAAATCAAAGGCGTTGCCCAGGTTCAGCCGGACCACCTCATTGCGCGGGGTGTGTTCGATGCCGTCCTCGCCCACAAACTCCAGTTGCGCCCCATCCTTTCGATAAACGCGGACGGTTCCCCCGGGCAGGGGCATGCCCAACCGGGCCGCCTCGGAGTTGGTGAACTCCAGAGCGGTCGCCACTTTCCGGAGTGCGGCGATGCCTCCGTTCCATTCCCGGTCCAAAACCGTTTGCCCAAAGAATTGCAGTCCCGGGGCCGGATCAAAGGTGTAGACCCGTTTTGTGGGTACGGCTGAAGCGCGGGTGAATTCAATCTGTTTGGTCTCCTGGTCGCGCAGGGTGACGGACCGCTGGATTGTGTAGAGATGGTAGTCGTCGAAGGTTTTTTCGACCACTTCCGCGTCCGAAGCCATGGCGGCGGCCCGCATCATCATGGCCTTTTGGTGCACCGGTTGGGGGCGGCGTTCGATCCGGCGGACGTCCCCGGCCATCAGCTTGATTTGGGCGTTTTCAAACTGCTTCCCCGAGCGGTTCTGGATGGTCACCCATCCGTTCATGTCGGCCAGTTCGCCCTCCTGCGGCAGCACCAGGTTATAGCTGGCGCTCCATTCCAGCCCGGAGGTCAGGTAAGCCAGCTCCGCCTCGAGGCTCGCAGGCTCCGAACTTTGAATCTTCCAATTCAGCAGCGGTTTTAACAGCACGCTGTCGTCCTTGACCGCGGGAAACAGGGGCTTACCGGGAAGCTCAAAAATGATTTTGCCCTCCACCTCCACCACCGGGTCCAGCGGCGCCCCGCCGGGAACATAGCCGCTCCGGATCACCTTTCCCTCCGTGAGGCGCTCCCCCTTTTGGTCTCGGACCAAAAAGCTGAGGGTCTGCCCCTCGTACCGGTCCAACAGGGTCAACTGGTTGACCGGATCGTTCTGGTAGTTCTGCTCCCGGATGGAGAGCTGCACCTTGCCGGAAGGATCGCGCAAAATAACCGTGCTCGGATCCAGACTCGAGGTGGCGCCAAAGTAACGCACGATGTTTTCCCCGGCCTTTAACTCCAGCGGCACGGAGTCCCGCACCACCGCGAAACGGCCGTTGTAAATGGTGAGTCCGGGCTGGGCAGAAGCGCTCGCTCCAAAAGCGACGCAACAGAGGAGGAGGGAAGCTTTCATGGCAGAACCTTCGGGCTTTCTACTTGGGAGGCAACTGGTATTCGCCCGCGTCGAAGCTCATCAGGGCACCCGGCTGCAAAATCCGGTACTCCTCGACCACCGCACCGTCGCTTTGCAACAAAACAACTCCGGATTGCCGCGCTTCGCGCCCAAGCACAACCCAAAGCAAAAGCGGGGTGTCGGTGAGCCGCCGCAGCAACATGCCGTCGGAAGTCTTCAGAAAACTACCCTCCGCGTCCTTGCCTGCCGCAATCTGGACGTCTGAAACCCCTCCTCCCAGCAGGGGGTTGGGCTGGGACTTCAGGGAAATTTGGGCCTCCGGGACGAAGGGCTTGGAACGCCCCAAGTGCGCCGCGACGTCTGAGAATCTGGAGCTGGGCCAGCGGTTTTTTTCCAGAAACGTCTCCCATCCCGGTGCGGCACCCGCTTCCTTGGGCCCCGTCCTGCGCAGACCCCTGAGCCGGTAGCGCTCGCCATCCTGCTCCAGCAGGAAAACCTCGTCCCTCGCCAGGGAGGCGGCGATCCCGATGGGCACCGGCTCTCCCGCCCCGATGCTCAGACGCCGCAACACCTCCCCCTGGGGGTCAAACTGGGCGACCACGGTCTCTCCCGCCGCCTTTTCAATGCTCCAGCGCGTTCCGTCTTTTCCGGGGCAGGATTTGGGCCCCGACCCGTCCGCCAAAGCAACGGCTCCCTCCGCGTTGGGTTTTGCAGCCGACTCCTTGGACGGAGCGGAAGTCGTCGCCTCCACCGGTTCGCTCTTGGATTCGCCGTCTGCCAGAGAATACAGGACCCGCCAGCATTTGTTGCCGCGGTCGCGCGCGATCAACTCAAGCGTGTCACCGTCCATTCGGATCCGCTCAAAAACCGAGGGGTGCGGGCCGTCCTCCGACTCCACCCAGTCGTTACAGTAAAACTCCTCGCCAGTAATTTCCAGATCGGCCACTGCAAACCCCCGCACGCGGTATTTTCCAGGGGGCAGGACCCGTCCGGCGTCGTCGCGGCCGTCCCAAAAGGTGATGAGGCCGTTGAGTCCCACGGTGAAGTCGGAGGGAACGGCCTCGGCCTTCAAGGCACGCACGAGCTTTCCGGAGCGGTCGAACACGCCGAGGCTGAGGGTGCCCTCCAGAGGCGGGGGCAGAAAGGTGATCTTGACGCTTCCGGCGGGGACAGCCACCACCGGTTGGGTTGGAGGCTGGGTTGGAGGCTGCTGGGCGCAAGCGTACGCGGCAAGCAGCGCACTGCAGGAGACAAAGAGTGCCAGTCTGGGAAGCCGAATCGAGGCCCGGCCGCCGGAAGGGGACGGGGGGAGGGAGGGGCAAGCTGTGGACCCTGAGCGGAAATTAAGCATAATAACGCCAGTTAATCTTCTCAAAGATGTTGTCGCGAAACTCGCAGTTCGCAAGGAAAGCTTCGTCCACTGCGTTGGTGCAAAGCTGTTCGTACAGGCGGGTGAACCGGTGGAGGTGCTCCTCTGTGCGCTTGGTCGCGTAGGTGCGGGCGGTGCCGGTCTTCATCAGGAAAGCCCAGTCGCTGGACTGCGCCAGGAGCAGTTCCCGGGCGGCTTGGGAAAGCACCCGCTCCACCAAGGGGGAGTCCGTGGCGAGGTACTTGCGCGCCAGTTCCACCATGCGCCGCGCGGCGGCGTGCAGGTGGGGGTAGACCCAGGCGTTGGACTCCTCGAGCCAGACTTCCCAGTACCCCTTGTGCCCCCAACTGGAGGCGGCGGGGGCCAGCATCTGGTGGGTGGGATGCTCGGCTAGGTAGCGGGAGGGCGTCGTCAGCTGAAACTCGGTCTGGTCGTAGGCGGCCTTTCTGAGGAAGGCGTTGAGCCATTCCGGTCCTTCAAACCACCAATGGCCGAACAATTCCGCATCGAACGGGCTCAGCACCAAAGGCGGCACGTTCATGTGCCTGCGCAGTTCCGCAATCTGCTCGGTACGGGCCTTCAGAAAGTGGCCGGCATGGTGATCGGCCGCCCCCAACGCCCAGTCCCGGTGGTACCAGTCCTTGTCGCCGCCGCCGGTAATCCGGTGGTACTTCAAACCAGTGAAGCGGCGCTCCTTGTTGAGAAAGAAAGGTTCCAGCTGTTCGAGGGGCAGGTCGAAGCCGATGTCCCGGTAAAAGTCCCTGTAAGCGGGATCGCCCGGATACCCCTCCTCGGCGCTCCAGACCTGCCTGCTGGAGTCGCGGTCCCGCCCAAAGACGGCGGGTCCCGCAGGCGTGAAGCAGGGCGCATAAATGGCGTAGCGCGGCCGCGGACTGCCAAACATCAAACCGTGGGCGTCGATGACAAACCAGCGAAGGTCGGCCTCCTGAAGGAGGGAGTCCAGCGCCGGGGAGTAGGCGCATTCGGGCAGCCAAATGCCCTTTGGATCACATCCAAAATGCTCCCGGTGCGAATCGCGCCCGATGAGGATCTGTGCGCGCATGGCCTCGGGAACGACCTCCATGAGCGGCAGAAACCCGTGGGTCGCCGCGCAGGTGATGATCTCGAGAAAGCCGGCCTCCGCAAAGGTCCGGAACGCCCCCACGACATCCCCCTTCCAGCGGTGCAGCCAGGCCTCGCGCACGTCCTCGAGGCGCGCCAGATAGAAGGCGGCAAGCTCCTCGGGCGGCCCCTTGCCACGGTTGCGCCCGGCTTCCGCCCGGGCCAGCGCCACCAGCCTCTCGAGGTGCGCGCTGTAGCGGTCGCAAAGCAGCGGATCCCGCAGCATGTGGCAGAGCGTCGGGGTCAATGTAAGGCTGAAGCATGCTGGAACAGCATCGCGCTGGAGCCCTTCGAGCAAAGCCAGCAACGGCAGGTACGTCTCGGTGATCGCCTCGTACAACCAGTCCTCTTCGAGAAACTGCGGATGCTCCGGATGCCGCACATAAGGCAGGTGCGCGTGGAGGACCAAAGCCAGATAGCCGGGAGGAGCCATGGGAAGGCGGGCTCAGTAAGCCACCGTTTCCAACGGGCGCACGGGGATGCCGCGGGAGGCCAGGTGCGTCTTCACCTCGCCAACGGTATACTGGCCGTAGTGAAACACGCTGGCGGCGAGCACAGCGTCTGCGCGCCCCTCCAAGAGCACCTCAGCCATGTGCTCCAGGGAACCCGCACCGCCGCTGGCGACCACCGGAATCCCCACCGCATCGCTGACCCGGCTGGTGATGACACAATCGTAGCCGTTTTTCGTGCCGTCGGCGTCAATGGAGTTGAGCACGATTTCTCCCGCGCCCAGGGCACAGGCCCGCACCGCCCACTCAAGGGCGCACAGGCCCGTCGACTTGCGGCCGCCGTGGGAATGCACCTCCCAAAGATCGGGTGCCGTCCGCTTGGCGTCGATCGAAACAACGATGCACTGGGAGCCGAAGCGTTCCGCGCCCGCGGAGATTAGCTCCGGGTGGGAAAGGGCACTGGAGTTGATACTGATTTTGTCGGCCCCGGCTTGGAGCATCACGCGCATGTCCTCCACCGACCGGATTCCCCCGCCCACGGTCAGTGGCATGAAACATTGGGCGGCAGTGCGCTCGATCACATCCAGCATCGAGGTGCGCCCGTGGGCCGTGGCGGTAATGTCGAAAAAAACCATTTCATCGGCGCCCTGCTCATTGTAGCGCAAGGCCAGTTCAACTGGGTCTCCGACGTTTTTGAGCCCCCCGTCCTCCGCACGCCCAAACTGCACGCCACGGGTGACTTTTCCATCATGGACATCGAGGCAGGGAATGACGCGCTTGGTAAGCATGTGAGCGGAGGAAAATGCCCTCAAACGGGGCCGAAATGGGAGAATAATCGGGAAACTTGCCGCAGAAAGCAAATCGGGTTGCCCCAAGCAAGGCCACCCTCTAAACCAGAAACGATCTTGGGTACTGAAACTCTTATGGGCAACCCACTCTCCGCATCCCCTGAAGTTCCCTTGAAAACGCAGGCGCCCCGCAAGGGTGGAAAGTTCAAGGTATCCCAGCAACCGCTGCTACAGGCAGAGCAGCCACAGACGTTCCCTCCCAGCAGCGAACGCCGCCCAGACACCGCGCTCCAACCTGTCAACGGTGCCGGCAACGGCAGGACCGCACATCCCGCCCCCGCAGCGCACCACGAGGTTCTGCTGGAGGAAAACTTCGGCCCCCTGCCCACCACTTACCATCGGGATTCGCTGTTTCTGACGGCCCGCGACCCGCGCTGGCTCTTCTCCTACTGGGATATCGACGGCGAACGGGTGGCCGCCTCGGAAATGCGCGATGGTCGCCGCGCCTACTTCCTCCGGGTGCTCCGAGGTTCCGGCGAAGTCGAAACCCTGGTCGAGGTCAACCCAGGCGCCCGCAACTGGTACATCCCCGTGCGCGAGGGGGGCACCACCTATGTTGCAGAACTTGGCTACTTCAACCGCGGTAGCCTCTGGCAATGCGTGGTCCGCTCGGGCGAGGCCAGCACGCCCGCCGATATCGTGGCTGCCGAAGGCCACGAGGCCTTTGCCACAGTGCCCCAATCGCTGACTTTCGAACGACTTCAGGAACTGGTGCAGGAACATATGCAGGATGGCGAAACGCTACTGCAAGCCATCGCTCGGATCACAGGCGAGGGACGTATCCAGCTACACCGCGGCTCCGCCCCTTCCTGGACCGACGAACAGAAACGCCTCCTCGCAATGCTCCTGGGAGAGTCCCTCATCAATGTCGTCGGGCTCGGGTCTGAGGAAATCGACCGACTCCTGCGCAAGGCCCTCCAGGAAAAGCTTCACAGCGAGTCCGCCAGCGGCCTTTCCGCCGGACTGGGTGCACTTCTGGCGCCAACGAATTCTAGCCTGTTCAGTCCGCTGGGGGCGAGCTGGAGCGCGCAGCCTTTCGGCGTCCAGCGCGAACGCGGCTTCTTCATGCACCTGAATGCGGAGGTCATTTTTTACGGCGGCACCCAACCGGATGCCACATTGACGGTTAACGGCGAGACGGTCGCGCTTCAGGCAGACGGCTCATTCCGCTTCCACTTCACGCTGCCCGACGGCGACTTTGAAATCCCGGTGGTGGCGCTTTCAGCCGACGGCTTGGAGGAACGCTCCGCCACGCTGAGCTTCCGCCGCCAAACCCGGCGCATTGGCAGCGTGGGTGCCACCGCGCAGCCCAAGCACCTCGAACCGCTGATGGGCAGGCGGTTGGCGTAGCGGTCCGTCAGAACCGATTTGCCGGAGTCAACATTCAGACCGTCCCGTGACCGCCCCCGGGTTCACTCCCGGCAGGTTGCTGATAGCCCAGACGGCGTGACAGCGCTAACCCCTGAATTTTCACTGCCGCGGCAAACTGCGGCAGTGCTTTTGGCGTCACCCGATCCGAGGGACCGCTGATCCAAACCGCAGCCGCCACCCGACTGCGTTGATCAAACACCGGGGCGGCCACACACGCGTAGGTCTCGCTCTCCTCGCGGCGATCGAAGCTCACCCCTTCCCTTCGCACCGCCTCCAGCTCGGCCCGGTAAGCCTCAGCGCTGAGCAAGGTGTTCTTGGTGTGGCGGACAAAACGCATCCCTGAGATCAGGACCTCGCGCTCCCGCTCGTTAAGAAAAGCCAGAATCGCCTTGGCCGGCGCCGACGTCTGCAGTGAAAAGGCGCATCCGATCTCCACCACCACCTTGACCGGGTGTGACGAAGGGATCTGGTCCAGCACCACACCGTGCGCCCCGGCCAGAATCCCGATCAACGCGGTTTCACCGGTTGCATCACGCAGGGCTTCCAGCGTTGGCCAGGCCGCCTTGAGCATGCCCTCAACCCCCAGAGCCGTGTGGCTCAGCGCCAGCAGGCTCCGACTGATGCGGTAGATTTTCGTGGCCTCCTCCCGCTCCGCGTAGCCACGCAGAGCCAGGGTCGTGGCAATCCGAAAAACCGAGTTTTTGGGCGTTTGCAGCGCCTCGGTCATCGCCGAAAGGGTGAGACCTTCGGGGTGTCTTGCAAGCAGTTCCAGCAGGTCAAGCGTCCGGTCAAGGATCGGCACCCGGTAGCGGTTCAAGTTGGGCGGCGTGGGGGACGGATACTTTTTGGAATGCGAAGGCACCGCAGTCCCATTTCAAAAGAGACCGCCGACTTCAATCTAATAACCCGCCCGAAGCCGCACTCTCTTATCAAACGCTGTTTTTCATATGAAATAATAGCCCAGCGGCCCCAACACCGTGCCACCCTCAAAAACATCCACGATGCCCAACCTTACTCCCGCCCCCATGATGCCACAATCCAACACGCCGTCGTCCCACTCCCTCCTCAAGGCAGGCTGCGGCGAGTGGGGCTTTCGCAACCTGCGAATGCACAGGCACTTTGAACTCGCTGCCGAATTCGGCTTTCAGGAGCTGGAATTCGGCATAGGCGGTGCGCAGGTCGGCCGCTTCTCCGAGCACCCGACCCCTGCCGAAATCGAGAGTTTCAGGACGCTGGGTGCCGACTGGGGAATCGCCACCCCGGGGTGTTGCATTGAAAACGACTTCACCCTTGCGGATGCCGCCCTGCATGCGGCCCAGGTACAGAAGGCCCTCACCCAGTCCCGCGCAGCCGCCCTCTGCGGTGCGAAACAGGTGCGCTTCTTTGCGGGATTTACGCCGGTGTCAGAGATGACCGAGCCGATCTGGAGCCGGCTGCTTTCCGCCCTGCTGGAGTGCGATGCAGAACTGGAAAAGCTGGGGCTCACCATGGCAATTGAAACGCACGGGGCGATCCGTCTCCAAACGGACGGATCCGCCATCCATCTGCACACCGCCACAACAGACCGGACGGCACTCTCCAGGCTGCTCTCGGAACTCCCCGAGCGCATTGGATTTAACTACGACCCCGGGAATGTCCGGGCCGCGGATCCCGCCGACACCCGCTACGGGGTTGACCTGCTCGCGGGAAGAATCACGTACTGCCACCTAAAAGACTGGGTCCGCTCCGGGGAAGGCTGGGTCGCGTGCGCCGTCGGCGACGCCAGGGACGGGATCGACTTCAAGGCGCTGCTTCCAAAAACAAACTACCACGGCACCTTCCTGATCGAGTACGAGCCCCTCGCCGACACCCGGGAAGGCATTGCACGCAGCCTCGCCCACCTCCGGTCCGAAGGATTCGCCCTGACGTTCTGAGGGAGAGGCAGTCGGCGTCCAAATTCGGCGGGCTTAAACTTTCCGAAAACGTGCGGCGAAGGAGCCGTCGACCGCATCGCGAAACGGCAGGCTGGTCCGGACCTCCTCAAGCGCCAGCTCCGGCAACTCCCTCGTAATCTGTTCGACAACCGCGGCGTTCTCCTCGTGTTCCAGCGAACAGGTGCTGTAAACCAGAACGCCCCCGGCCTTGAGCAGCGGGACGGCGCGCCTCACCAGCGCGAATTGCTGCACCGGCATCCGCAGAAAGTCCTCCTCCGTGAGGCGCCAGCGCACATCCACCCTCCGCCGGATCACCCCCGTGTTGGAGCAGGGCACGTCCAGGAGAATCCGGTCGAAGGGTGCCTCCAGCAGCGGGCTTCCCGCCTCGGGAACAAGCAGAAAGTCCAGCAGGTGCACCCGCACCGAAATCGTGCCCAGCCGCGCCACGTTCTCCTTGAGGCGCCGGATACGCGAATCGTACAGGTCGCAGGCCATGACGCGCCCGCGTCCGCCCATCTTCTGGGCCAGATAGGTGGACTTGCCTCCGGGCGCGGCGCAGGCGTCGAGCACGCGTTCGCCGGGCTGCGGATCGAGCAGGTCTGGGGCGAGCAAAGTGCTTGGGTCCTGTACGTAACCCCATCCCGAATCGAGCCATTCCGCGGGGATCCGGCGCAGCTTCAACACGCCCCGGGCGGCGTCCTGAACAAATGCGTCGGGCTGCAGTTCCAGCAGCCTTTCCAGACTCGTTTTGAGGGTGTTTACGCGGAAGAAATTTTCCGAAGGCGTATTGTTTAGCCGGCAAAGCGCCTCGGCCGATTCCTCGCCGAACTGGGTCGTCCAGCGGTCCACCAGAAAGTCGGGATGGGACTCGCGCACGGCGAGAGGCTGGGCGGCGAGTCTTTGGGAAAGGCCCTCCTGCTCACGGAGTGCACGGCGCAGCACGGCGTTGACCAACCCCCGGGTCGGGCCCGCCATGGACACGGTTTCGTTGACGGCCGCATGCGCGGGGACCCGCAGATGGAAAATCTGGTACAGGCCGGCGCGCAACAGATTCCGCGTACGCTCATCCAGCGCGCCCTCGCGCAGCTGGGCGATGAGAAAATCCAGCTGCCGCAGGTGGCGCAGCACCCCGTAGAAGAGCTCTGTCAACAGCCCGCGGTCGGAGGGCTGCAACGGGTGACGCTCCAGCAATCCGTGCAGGATCTCATCGGAGAAGGTGGTGCCCTTCTCCCATTCCATCAACGCCCTCTGACACAGTGTCCTCGCCCCTTTTTGCATAACGGCGCCGGGGCTACATCAGGTTGGCCGCGACCTCGGCCATCGGACTGCGCTCGCCCTTGAAGAGGTTGACGTGCGCCATGAAGTCCTGCCCCTGAAGCCGGTTGCGGGTGTACACCAACCCGTTGGTGTGTGCGTCCACGTAGGGATTGTCGATCTGCCCCAAGTCTCCGATGAGGATCATCTTGCTGCCCTTCCCCATGCGCGTGACCAGCGTCTTGGCCTCGTGCGGCGTCAACTGCTGGGCCTCGTCGACGATAAAAATGGAGCGCGGAATGGAGCGCCCGCGAATGTGGGTGATCGCCTCCACCTCGAGCACGCCGGACTGGAGCAGCGGCTCGTAGGGCTTTTGCTTGGCGGAGGCGCCACCACCGCCACCGCCGGCCGAGTGCGGCTTGCCCGCCACCTGCGCCGACTTTCGGGTGCTCGCCTTTTTGCCCTCGAATTGTTCGGGCTTCCGGGGCCGGGCGAGGAGGTATTCCAGCGCGTCGTAGGAGGGCTGCAGCCAGGGCTGCATCTTCTCCTCGATCCGCCCGGGCAGGAAGCCGATGTCCTTGCCCGTGGGCATGATGACGCGGGTGATAAGCATCTTCTCGTATTCGCCCTGCTGCACCTGGTCGAGCGCCGCCCCGACAGAGAGCAACGTCTTGCCCGTGCCCGCCTTGCCGTAGACCGTTACGAGGCTGATATCGGGATCGTAAAGGGCGTCGAGCAGGAAGCGTTGCCCCAGATTGAGCGCCTGGAGGCTGCGGCCGCCGCGGATGTTGACGTGGTCGCGGTGGAGCGCCTGAAACTGACCGGACCGCTGGTAGCGCGCGGGCACCCCGCCCCTGGATGTCTCTGAAGCGCTGAGGATCAGATACTGGTTGTGGATGAACTTTCGGCCGCCGGTTTCGATCCGGGCGTGGCCCTCGCTCGAGAAGGCCTGCAACTGGGACTGCGGCACCTGGAGCGTTTCGTAATCCTCCGCCGCGCTGGCGTGTTGGGTGCGGCGGATGTCCTGGTCGTCCTCAACCCGGTCGGTGCGGTAGTCTTGGGCTTCCAAACCGATGGCGCGCGCCTTGAGCTGGAGGTTCAGATCCTTGGTGACAAGGACCGTCGCGGCGGGATGCTGGTCGGCCAGATGGGCGGCGGTTGCCAGGATCCGGTTGTCCATCCGGGTCAGGTCCGGGAAGAGGGATTGAGCGGCGGTTGCCCGGAGGCTGTCACCGGGCTTTGCCGGGGCGCTGCCGTAATGGAGGGCCGCGTCTACGCAGACACGCAGGCGCCCCCCGTTTTCGAGTGGCACGCCGTCACGCATCTGGGTGGCGCTGGGGAAGCGCTCGTTGAGTTTGCGGTGCACCTCGCGGGCGTTGGCGCCACGGGTGGTGTTCTCGGGCTTGAACTTGTCCAGTTCCTCAAGCACCTCGACCGGGATCCAGACCACGTGCTCCTGAAAACAGAACATGGACTGCGGGTCGTGCAGCAGAACGTTGGTGTCTAAAACAAAATGCTTCTGGGACGGCGGGGTGGCTTCCATGGGTGCGTGTGGGGCACACCCTCTATGCGGCGGGGCGTTTGGGCAACAGCTTTCCCGCCGCCCAAAAAGAGAGTCCGGAACCCGCTCGGACGGGTTGCCTAGCGGTGGCAAGGGCGCGTAGGATGACGACTCGCTATGGAAAAAATGATCATCGTAGGCACTGGCTGTGCCGGACTGACGGCCGCCATTTACGCCGCCCGTGCCAACTTCGCCCCCTTGGTTCTTGAAGGCCACGAACCCGGCGGCCAGCTCTCGACGACCACGCTGGTCGAAAACTTCCCTGGCTTCCCCGAAGGCATCGATGGCCCTGACCTGATTATGGGTATGAAAAAGCAGGCCGAACGCTTCGGCGCCCGCTTTGAATACGCCAGCGTTTCGGAGTTTGAGCCTGCCGAAGGCCACATCCGACTGAAGCTCGATGACAAGTGGGTGGAGACCGAGACTTTGATCATCGCCTCCGGGGCCTCCGCCAAGTGGCTGGGCCTGCCCAATGAAAAGGCGAGCGTCGGTCACGGGCTGACCTCCTGCGCCACCTGCGACGGCGCTTTCTACCGGAACGTACCGGTGTGCGTGGTCGGCGGCGGGGATTCCGCCTGCGAAGAGGCCACCTTCCTCACCCGGTTTGCCTCCAAGGTCTACCTCATCCACCGGCGCGACTCGCTGCGCGCCTCCAAGATCATGGCTGACCGCGCCATGAACCACCCCAAGGTTGAGATCCTCTGGAACTCGATCCCCACCGAGTACCTCACCGACGCCGAGGGCGAAATGCGCGGCCTCAAGCTCAAGGACTCGGTGACGGGCGCCGAACGGGAACTGGAAGTAAAGTGCGTCTTTGTCGCCATCGGGCACACGCCCAACACCGGCCCCTTTAAGGGCAAGCTCGACATGGACGCCGACGGTTACCTGCTGCAGCACTCCGGCACCCACACAAACGTGCCAGGCGTTTTCGCTGCGGGCGACGTCGCCGACCGCACCTACCGCCAAGCCATCACCGCCGCCGGGCAGGGGTGCGCCGCCGCGCTCGACGCGGAGCGCCACCTTTCCCACCACGGCTAACCCCCGGACGGCGCAGGCCGTCTCCTCCCAGCTTCCCAGCCTCACCCATGTGGATTGTCCAGCTGGCGCTCCGGCGCCCGTACACTTTCGTGGTCGCGGCGCTGGCCCTGCTGCTGCTCACCCCCTTCATCCTGCTGCGCACGCCGACGGACATCTTTCCGTCGATCAACATCCCGGTGGTGTCGGTCATCTGGCAGTACGCCGGACTGAGCGCGCAGGAAATCGAGCAGCGGATCCTCTACGTCCACGAGCGTTCGCTTTCCGCCACGGTCAACGACATCGAGCACGTCGAATCCAACTCCTACAACGGGGTGGGTATCATCAAGGTCTTTCTCCGCGACGGCGCCTCCGTGGACGGAGCCGTCGCCCAGATCACCGCCGTCGCCCAGACGGTCACCCGGCTGATGCCCCCCGGCCAGACCCCGCCGCTGGTGATCCGCTACAGCGCCTCCACCGTGCCGGTGCTCCAGTATTCGCTCACCAGCAACAAGCTCTCCGAGGGCGAGATCTACGACACGACCCTCAACCAGATCCGCACCCTGCTTGTGACGGTGCAGGGCGCCCAGATCCCCTGGCCCTATGGCGGCAAAACCCGCGTGGTCTCGGTGGACCTGGACCTGACGGCCCTCAAGGCCCGGGGCATGACGCCGCAGGATGTCGTCGACGCCGTCGGCGCCCAAAACCTGGTCATGCCCGGGGGCACCGCAAAGGTGGGCGGCCTCGAGTACGACGTGGAGCTCAACACCAGCGCCTCGGCGCTTGAGGAACTCAATGAGCTTCCCGTGCGCACCGTGGGCAACACCGTGATCCGGCTCAAGGAAGTCGCCCAGGCCCGGGACGGCTCCCAACCACAGCAGAACATCGTGCGGCACAACGGCACCCGCGGCGTCCTGCTGACCATTCTTAAAAGCGGGATGTCCTCGACCTTGAGCGTGGTGGAGGACATCAAAAAAATGATGCCCAAGGCCATGAGCACCGTCTCGGCGGACATCATCGTCAAGGAGTTTTCGGACCAGTCCCGTTTTGTAAGGGCGGCGATCAACGGGGTGCTGCACGAGGGCCTGGTGGCCGCGGGGCTCACGGCTTTGATGATCCTGCTTTTTATCGGCTCGTGGCGGAGCACCATCATCATCGCCGTTTCCATCCCGCTGGCGGTGCTCTGCTCGGTGGCCGTGCTCAGCGCCCTCGGCGAGACCATCAACCTCATGACACTGGGCGGCATGGCGCTGGCCGTGGGGATCCTCGTCGACGACGCCACCGTTGAGATTGAAAACGTCCACCGCCAGATGGCCTCGGGCAAGCCGCTGGTCACCGCCATCCTCGACGGGGCGGAGGAAATCGCGCTGCCGGCGCTGGTTTCGACCCTCTGCATCTGCATCGTGTTCGTGCCGATGTTTTTCCTGAGCGGCGTGGCCCGCTACCTGTTTGTGCCGCTCGCGGAGGCCGTCGTTTTTGCGATGCTTGCCAGCTACGTGCTTTCCCGCACCCTCATTCCCACGATGGTGCAGTGGTTCTACAAAAACAGCTCCTACGCCGGACACGGCACGGGCGCCCTCCCGAAGGGGTTGATGCTGCCCTTTGCGCTGTTCCAGCGCAGTTTCGAGGCCGGCTTCGAGCAGTTTCGCTCCGGCTACCGGCACCTTCTGGCGTCCTGTCTGCAAAGACGCGTCGTCTTCTGCAGCCTCTTTCTCCTGCTGTGCGCCGGCTCGATGGCGCTCCTGCCGCTCCTTGGCCGCGACTTCTTCCCCACCGTCGACAGCGGCCAGATCAAACTCCATCTCCGTGCCCGCTCCGGCACCCGCATCGAGGAGACGGCCCTCCTCGTCGAAAGGGTCGAACAGTCCATCCGCAGACTCATTCCCGAACAGGACCTGGACGGCATCCTCGACAACATCGGGATCCCAAACTCCGGCATCAGCCTGAGCTACTCCAACAACGGCCTGCTGGGCACCGGCGACGCGGACATCCTCATTTCGCTCAAACCCGGGCACGCCCCCTCCGCGGACTACGAGAAAAGCATCCGCCTCCAGATGGCCCGCGAATTCCCGGGCACGCTCTTTTACTTCCTGCCCGCGGACATCGTCAGCCAGACCCTCAACTTCGGTTTGCCGGCCCCCTTCGACATCCAGGTGCGCGGCCGCGACCAGACCGCCAACCGCGCCATCGCAGCCCGCATCGCCGACCGCATCCGTTCCATCCCCGGCATGGTGGACGTGCGCGTCCAGCAACCGGCAGACAACCCTAAGCTCAAACTGGAGGTAGACAGGGAACGCGCCGCCCTCATGGGCCTCAGCGAGCGGGACGTCGCCAACCCGCTGCTGCTGAGCCTCAGCGGCAGCGGCCAGGTCCAGCCCGTCTTCTGGCTCAACCCCAAGATCGGGGTGCAGTACCTCGTAAACTTCCGCGCCCCGGAAAGCGCCATTGATTCGCTGGCCTCCCTCCAGGGCATCCCCGTCACCAAGAGCGCCGACGGCGAGGGCGACGGACAGGTCCTGGGCAACCTGGTGAGCATCCAGCGTTCCCAGGGCGCCCCGCTGGTGACCCACTACAACATCATGCCCGTCATCAACGTCTTCGCTGGGGTTTTCGGGCGGGATCTGGGCGGGGTGCTGGCCGAGCTCCAGCCGGTACTCGACCAGTTCCGGAAGGATCTGCCCCGCGGCTCCTTTATCGAACTGCGGGGGCAGGCGGAAACCATGCGCACCAGCTTTCTGGCGCTGGGCCTTGGTCTGGCGGCGGCGGTGCTGCTCATTTACCTGCTGCTGGTCGTCAACTTTCAGAGCTGGCTGGACCCCTTCATCATCATCATGGCCCTGCCCGGGGCCGCCGCCGGCGTCGCATGGGGGCTGCACCTCACCCAAACCGCCTTGAGCGTTCCCGCCCTCATGGGGGCGATCATGAGCCTGGGGGTCGCCACCGCCAACTCCGTGCTCGTCATCAGCTTTGCCCGGGAACAACTTGCCACCGGGATCACGCCGGCCTTCGCCGCGCTGGAGGCGGGCTCGACGCGGTTGCGCGCCGTCGTGATGACGGCTCTGGCCATGATGATCGGAATGGTCCCCATGGCTCTTGGCTTCGGCGAGGGCGGCGAACAGAACGCGCCCCTCGCACGCGCCGTCATCGGCGGACTGCTGCTTGCGACGGTTGCCACACTGTTCTTTGTTCCCTCCGTCTTCGCGCTACTGCACCGTATACGCCCCGCGCGCGCCCACTCCCACTGATCCCGCGCCTCCCTTCACGCCCGCCCTTTCCCAATCCCTTCACGCCATGACCGCCACCACTGCCCCGAAAGTCGGAATGATCAGCCTCGGCTGCGCCAAGAACCTCGTAGACGCCGAAATCATGCTGGGGGGCATCGTCAAGGAGGGCATGCAAATCACCTCCGACGCCGACGAAGCAGACGTACTCATCGTCAACACCTGCGCCTTTATCGACTCGGCCAAGGAGGAAAGCATCGAGGCCATCCTCGAATCCCACGAAAACCGTGGCCTCAAGAAACGCGCCGGACAGCGCCTCATCGTCACCGGCTGCATGGCGCAGCGCTTCTCCAAGGAGCTGACCGGGGAGCTGAGCGAAGTGGACGCCTTTCTCGGCCTCGACCAGGTCGCCGATGCCGGAAAGCTGGTACGCCAAATCCTCGACCGTCCGCTCAGCCCACTCCGGGCAGGGGCCACGACCACCGCGACCGTGCTCACCGACGAAAAGTGGGAGCCGCTCAACCTGGTGTCGCGCAAGCCGGTTTACATCCCGGACTGGGACACGCCCCGGGTCAGACTCACCCCTTCCCACACAGCCTTCACCAAGATCGCCGAGGGGTGTAACCACCCCTGTTCCTTTTGCGTCATTCCGCAAATGCGGGGCCGCCACCGTTCGCGTTCGGTCGAATCCGTGGTGAGGGAGGTGCAGCACCTGGTGGCCGAGGGGGTCAAGGAGATCAACCTGATCTCGCAGGACACCACTTACTACGGGATGGACCAGTGGGAGGAAAAGGCGGGCCCGCGCCAGCCGGTAGACTCCACGCGGGGCACTTCGCTGTGCACGCTGCTGCGCGAGCTCAACGCCCTCGAGGGCGACTTCTGGGTGCGGCTCCTTTACACGCATCCGGCCCACTGGAGCGACGAGCTCATCGCGACCATCGCGGAGTGCGACAAGGTCTGCCGCTACATCGACATGCCACTCCAGCACATCCACCCCCGGATGCTCCAGCTCATGCAGCGGGAAACCAGTTCCGAGCACATTGAAAACCTGATCGTGCGCATCCGTGCGGGGATTCCGGGCATCGCCATCCGCACAACCTTCATCGTGGGCTTTCCCGGCGAGACCGAGGAGGAGTTCGAATACCTATTGGACTTCATCAAGCGCACCCGGTTCGAGCGGCTCGGTGTCTTCAAGTACTCGCAGGAAGAGGGCTCCAAGGCGGCCAAGATGGAGGGCCAGCTTTCAGCTGAGGTGAAGGAGGCGCGTCTGCACAAGGCGATGAAACTCCAGAAGCGCATTGCCACCGAGCTGTCCATCGCCCAGATCGGAAAGACGGTCCGCGCCCTGGTGGACCAGTCCAAGGTCGCCCGCGGCCACGGCGACGCCCCGGACATCGACGGGCGCATCCTGCTTTCGCAGAGCGCTCCCGTCGGGGAGTTCATCAACGTGCGCATCACGGGGGCGCAGACCTATGACCTCGTCGGCCAGCCCGTGGGCGCGCCCGCACGGTGACGCACCCTCCACCACCTCCTCCAAAGGGGGGCGTTAAAGCCGGCTGACCACCTTCACACCGTCAAGCTCCCCGGTGCCGCCGGTTTCACCAAGCAGTCTTAACACCGGCTGCGTCACCAGCCGTTGAAAAACCCGCTGTAGCTCGCGTGCTCCGAAACGGCTGCAGTCAGCCTGGGCCAGCACCTTGCGGACAAGTTCCTCACGGACCCGCACAGAAACACCAGAGTCCTCTTCGAGCCGCTCGTTCAAGCCGCGCAACAACTGGTTGTTAAAAATATCGAGCAAATGGCTTTCGACGAGCGGCTTAAAAAACACCACCTCGTCAAACCTGTTGAGCAGTTCCGCGGAAAAGACCGAGAGCAGTTCCTTAGGGATTTTTCCTTCCTCCGCCTGTCCGCGGGAGGCTCCGCCGCCAAAGCCGACTTCCCGGCCCGCGTGGGCGCCCGCGTTGGAGGTGGCGATCACCGTGAAGTTGGAGAGCGAATGGCTGCGGCCTTTCGCGTCCCTAATCCGGCCCTCGTCAAAGGCGCCCAGGAACAACTGTTGAACCTCATGGTGCGCCTTTTCAAATTCGTCCAGTAGCAGCACTCCCGCATGCCAGGTCAACAGGCCCCGCACCAGCGCGGGCTCGGAGTCGTGCCCCACGTAGCCCGGATCCGCGCCCAGCAAACGGTTGGTGGACGCGGGATTGTTGAACTCCCCCATGTCGATTCGGATCACCGCATCCTTGTTGCCGCAGACGGCCTCCGCAATGGACAGGGCCATGGAAGTCTTACCCACACCCGTGGGCCCTAGAAAAAGAAAGACGCCGTCCGGCCGGACGGGCCGGGGATCCAACCGGTGTTTGCAAAGCCGAATCGTGTTGGCCACGGAGTGAGCCGCGGCTTCCTGCCCCACCACACGTTCTCCAAGGAAGGCTTCCAACGCCCCCATCCGCTTTTGGAATTCAGGCGAAGAATGCGTGTACGGGATGCCCGCCAGATCCGCAACGGCCCGCTCCACCGCCGCGGCGTCCACGACGGACTGCCCGCTGATGGAAGCCGCGGCACAGGCCCGGTCCAGCACATCCAAGGCCTTGTCAGGGAAGCGGCGCGAAGGCAGTTCCTCAGCACAAAGCCGGATTAACGCGGGGAATAGCTTGGGGGGAATCTGCACCTCATGGTGCCGGGAAAGCTGGGCGGCAGCGTATTCCAGAATCACCCGTACCACCTGCGCGGTGGGTTCCTCGACCTGGATGGGCTGAAAGCGCCTGGCGAGGGCCTCCTCCGGCGCGATGTAACGCTGGTATTCGGCGTTGGTCGTGGCCCCTATGAGCTGCAGATCGTTTCGGGAAAGCACCGGTTTGAGCAACTCCGCCGCCGAGTAACCCGTCCCCCCGCCCCGGTTGGTCGCCACAAGGGAATGAATCTCGTCAATGAAGAGGATCACCTCGGGACAGTTGCGCAACGCGTCAAACAACCCTTCAAAGCGGCTTTCCATCTCCCCCGGAAACGAGGCGCCCGCCAGCAGGGAATTGACAGAGATTTCCACCAGCCTCTTTCCCCGCAACGCCGCAGGCACCTGACCCGCCTTGATTTTACGCGCAAGCGCATCAAGTAGTGCGGTCTTGCCGACCCCCGCCTCTCCCAAAAGCAGAGGGTTCGGCTTGAAGTACTTCAAAAGGACCGAAATCAAAGACTCCAACTCCCGTTCCCGGCCCACAAACGGACTGGCTGGACCCTCACCCATCTCACGGCCGTAAGCAGAGATGGCCGCCGGCAGCGGCTCCAGCGCACCCTGAGTGGCAACCTCAGCAACGCCTTGCTGAGGTGCCTCCAACGCAGCCATCTGGTATTTCACCACCAAATCGTGGTCAGGGAACTTTAACCCCGCGGGATCCGGCTCAACTCCGCCACGGCGGGTAGCAGCCGCAAATGGAGCGACCACCAAGTCCCAGATGGACTTAAACAGCAGGCAACCGGATACGCGGTCCTCCCCGGCCCGCTCCTCCGCCCAGTCCAGGCACCGCCGCAAACTGCGGGAAAGGGGCACCAAACTCGCAGCCTTGATGCCCTCCCTTTCGCCGGGGGTTTCATGATCCACATCAGAAACGTAGGGCACACTGGCGAGCACCAGCCCGTTTGCGCTAAGCACAGCGGTCAGCACGGGCGGAAGCTTCACCAAGATCGCCGTCAATACGTCCACGGGTTCGCAGGTTTTGGACCCTCGCTGTAGGGCGCGCAGGCGGGCAAGTTTTACTAAGGAAAGCGCCTCCGGACAGTAGCGGGCGTAACGACCACGTTGCATTGGGGTGATATTCTTAGGGGGTGGAGGCCGCCGGACGCCGATGCCTCCATTGAATTCTACTTATAAGCCGAAAGTCTAACTCTGAATTGTTACAAACCCCTTCCAAGGGCGTTTCCGCGTCTTTTCCCCCGCCCCGACCCCGCGCTCTCCCTTGTCGCGCCACGTGGCGGCCCGCCTTGTCGGTCCCTCCTC
>JBIKSY010000225.1:0-6557 GCA_044348365.1 Chthoniobacteraceae bacterium | reverse complement strand
TACATGAGCGGGGAGGATGCAATCAAGCACCTCACGCTGCCGGCCGGCTGCAAGGTGGAGTTGGTGGCCTCCGAGGAGACCTTCCCCGAACTGGTCAACCCGGTGCAGATGAACTTCGACACCAAGGGCAGGCTTTGGATTGCGGCTTGGCCGACCTACCCGGAGACCACCCCAACCACCACCAACTACGACAAGTTGCTGGTGTTCGACCTGGACCCCAAGACGGGCAAGGCCAAAAAGTGCACCACCTTTGCGGACGGCCTCAACTGTCCGACGGGCTTCCAACTCTATAAGGACGGCGTCATCGTGATGCAGTCCCCCGACTTGTGGTACATGCGGGACACCGACGGGGACGGCAAGGCGGACTGGAAGGAGCGGGTGTTGCACGGACTGGACGCGGCAGATTCTCATCATGAGACCAACTCGATTTGCTACGAGCCGGGCGGGGCGATGTACCTGAGCGACGGGGTGTTTCACCGCACCAATGTGGAGACCTTCAACGGGCCGGTGCGCAATGTAAACGGGGCCATCTACCGGTTTGAGCCCAACACCGGCAAGTTCATGCGCCACGCGCCCTACGGGTTTGCCAATCCGCACGGCCGGGTGTTTGACTACTGGGGCAATGATCTGGTGACCGACGCGACGGGCAACGCCAACTACTACGGGCCGGCCTTCTCGGGCCATCTTGACTCCGGCGCGCACGCCGGCATGCAGCAATTCTGGGTGCGTCCCTCGCGGCCGTGTCCGGGTACCGCGATCCTTTCGAGCCGCCACTTTCCTGAAGATTGGCAGGGGCTGTTTCTCAATACCAACGTCATCAGCATCCACGGGATCTTCCGCGCCAAGCTCACGGAGGAGGGCTCGGGAATCAAGGGCGAGACACTCGAGCATTTGGTGTCCACCGACATCGAGAAGAACCCGAACTTCCGGCCGTCCGGGGTGACGGTGGCTCCGGATGGATCGCTGTACTTCATGGACTGGTCGCAGATGCTCATCGGCCATTTGCAGCACCACCTGCGCGATCCAAACCGGGACCACCAGCACGGCCGCCTCTACCGGATCACCTTTCCCGAGCGGCCCCTGCTCGTACCCAAGGCGGTCGCCGGCGAGCCCGTTGAAAAATTGGTGGCGCTTCTGAGCGAGCACGAGGACGACGTGCGTCTGCGCGCGAAGATCGAGCTTGGGACGAGGGATTCCAGGGAGGTCATCACTGCCGTTCAGAAGTGGGAGAAGGCTTTGGACAGGAGTTCCAAGACCTACGAACACGACCGCCTGGAGGCGCTCTGGGTGCACCAGTGGCACGACACCGTGAATCTGGACCTGCTCCAGGACGTGCTCAAGTCCCCCGAGCCCCGCGCCCGGGCGCAGGCACTCCGCGTGGTCGGTTACTGGAGGGACCGGGTTCCCGGCGCCGTGGAAATTGTGAGAAAGGCCGCCTCGGATGAACACATGCGGGTACGCCTCGAAGCGGTGCGCGTGGCCAGTTTCTTCAAAGGAGACGACCTGCCTGTTGCCTTGGAAGCGGCCTTCACCGTGCTCCGGAAGCCGACCGACTACTACATCGACTACTGTTTCAAAGAAACCCACAAGCAACTGCGCAGCATCAGCGCAGGGTACGTCATGCCTTCGGATCCGGCCTCCCGTGCCGTGCTCATTGAAAAGGCCACCGACGGCGAGTTGCGCGAGATGCCCGTCAGCGAGGACGTGCTGCTGGCCAAGGTGGACCGCAAGACTACGGACGCTGGCTCCCGGGAAAAGGCGGTTCAAGAGCTCGCCAAACTTCACGGGCTCTCGCGCGAGGCCGAGATCGCGGCCCTGCTCGGGCGTTTCGATGCCAAGGGTGGCGCCGGCAACGCGGCAGCCGAGGAGATCGGCAAGCTCGTCGCCACTACCACGCCGACAAAGTTGGCCGCGGCCCGTCCCGCCTTCGCCGCCATCGCGGCCAACGCTGGGCAGGGGCAGGTGCGGCGTTCCGCCTGGGGAGCGCTGATTCTCGCCGATGCCGACGCTCAGGTCACCTGGAAGCAGGCCACGGACGAGCCAAAACGCAACGCACTGCTCGATGCGATCGGTTTCATTGCCGACCCAGGGCTGCGCGCGAAGTTCCAGCCGATTCTTGCCGAACTGCTGGCCGATGAAAAGTTGCCGCGCGCTACGCGCTCGGCCGTGGTGCACGCCCTGCCTCTCATGGGTCCCGCCAATGCAAAAACGGGTTTTGCCACCCTCGCGGGTTTCCTGGCCAAGGGCGAGGAGCGGACACTTGCCGCGCGCGCCGTCATGCAGTTGCCTCGTGAAAGCTGGGACAAGGCGGCCGCCGCCCCTGCGGTGGAAAGCCTGCTGGCCTGGGCCAAAACGGTGCCCGCGGAGAAGCGCACGGCGCAGCAGTATGTCGAGACGATCCAGACGGCGACTGAGTTGGCCGGGCTGCTCGACGACGGCGCGAAGCTGGCCGTGCGCAAGGAGTTGCGCGGCCTCGGAGTCAGCGTGTTCGTGGTCAAGACGGTGCGCGAACAGATGCGCTACGACACGCCCCGGATTGTGGTGGAAGCGGGCAAACCGTTTGAACTGATCGTCGAAAACACCGATGTGATGCCGCACAACCTGCTGGTAGTCAGCCCAGGTTCCAGGCAGGCGGTGTCCGAAGCGGTGCAGGCCAAGAGTCCGACGCAGCTGGACAAAAAGGGCCGTCCCTATGTGCCGGAGAAGGACAACCGGGTTCTGGAAGCGACCCGTTTGCTTGAGCCCGGCCAGAAAGAAACCCTCAAGATGACCGCTCCCCAAACCCCGGGCGAGTACGAGTACGTCTGCACGTTCCCCGGGCACTGGATGATCATGTGGGGCAAACTCGTCGTCACCAAGGATGTGGAGGATTATCTCCAGAAAAACCCCGAGTCCGCTCAGCCTGCCGGGGTGGCCGCCGCACACGGCGCTCATCAGCATGCTTCAGCCAAATAGCGGGCACTCTATCGCGTTGCCCGTTTGAGCAAAAGCCCTCCGTTCCCGCGTCGCGGGAGCGGGGGGCTTTTTGTAGTTGGTGGAAGCGGCGCGGGGGCGGGCCTTTTCTGAAGGACCTTGGGGGCATCCCGCCAGTGAGACCATTTAGTTGCCCGTAGGTCGCTGTGGCAGGATTGGATCCTGGTTTCCGGCGGGGACTAGATGGCAGTGCGGATCAAAACCGCTCTTTTGAAGAAACGCATCCCAATGGTGGCTCGCGTGAGGTGGTGGACCCGGTTGCCGGTAACCGATGAGGATGCGTCTCTTTTGGCATGTATTCCAGATGCGCCTCTGCGCCCTGCGGAGACCCTTTCTGCCTGCGGCGTCGGGACATTAGAACGCGTAACTAATCCCAAACTTGATGATTGGAAGGATGACCAGTTTGGAGATGTCGTCGGAGATTTTCTGCCGTTCGCTCTCGAGGTCTGCTTGGGGAACCGCTCCCGACGCAGACAGGCTTACCTTCGGCTTGCCAGTCTAGGCGACGCCGACTTCATGCGTGAAAGCCCACTGGTGGTTGTTGTCAAAGTAGAACAGGTTACCTCCCATGCCGAGGTAGGGACTCACCGCACGCTGTTTGACAGAAAGATTCAGCGAACCCACCAGAGCCGGGGTGTAGCTATTGTTTCCGATCTCCACATCGGCCGTGGGGGACGCGGAGGCGGAGAATTGGTTCTGGTTGAACAAAATGCCGAAACTCAACCGGAAGGACCGCTCCGACCAGGGATGGACGTCGAGGAGCAGAGGTTGGGATTGCATCTTCAATTTCAAGGAATAGCTGACATCATCCAAGTCCTCAGAGATGTCGTAGGCGAACCTGTTGAATCCTCCCCGCAGGCCAAAGTGATCTGAAAAGCGCCATGCGACTGAACCGCTGAAAAAGGAAAGAATGCCTACTTCAGCGCCAACGGAGAAGGGGTGGAGCGGCCCTGATCTGAACGCTCTATCTGGGGCCGTGACGTCGCCCACCGCTTGCACTCCCAAAGAAAGCAGGTCTTTCTCCGCGGTTGCTGAGCCAAAAGAATCTCCCTTGAGTGTCAGCGATTCGGCACTACTGGGGCCAGACTGGTCTTTCGCTCTGTGCTTTTGGTTGGGTTTGCGGTTTGTCGCGGTGCGTTCTTTCTCCGCTTGCAGCCGAGGAATCTCAGGCTCCGCCTCAGGGATGGTCAGTTCAACGGACCCTACCACAACCCGCGTTCCGGCGGGCATTCCAAGATCAGTTGCCGCTTGCAGCCTGCCTGCGACGCCTCCGAGGACCAGCGCGGAAAGCAAAAAACTTCTGCCTATGGCGACCCGGTGTCTTCCAAGGACAATCGGATCGAGATTCGCAACGACAGCCAAGAGGAGGGGCTTAATCATGTAAGTTTTATGAGTCGAATCGTATCAGATTGAAGTGCGGAGTAAGTTTCAACTGCATTCTTTGACTGAAGACGGTTTAACTTAACAGGAACTGTGTGGCATGCATGCTGGCGCAACTCGGCTTGGATGGTGCGCCATGGAGGCAGTCAAAGCCTGGAGCCCCAGCCCTACGTTGGAGCCCTCTTCTAAATTAAGCCGCTGCGGGCCGGCATGGGGCGTTCGGTGCAAGGCCGTTGAGGGGGCTCTCAACGTAAAGCTGCTGCCATCATTTGTTATCCCACGAACTCAACTTAATCGTGCTTTGTCCGGTTTTCTCAGATACGCACTGTTGCTTTTTAGTTTTCTGGAATCCACCGGCCCGCCTCCGGCCACCCTTTTGCCTGCCTGCTTATGTCTGACTATTCCCTGACCCGCTCGGCACTCCGGCGTCCGTGGACGGTGCTTGTCGCGGTTATCGCACTGCTTCTCGGGGCGTGGTTGGCATCGGAGCGCATGGCCCGGGACGTGTTTCCCTCCCTTGGCGTCCCCACCATTTACGTGGCGCAACCCTACGGCGGGATGGATCCGCTGCAGATGGAGGGGTACCTCACCTATTATTACGAGTACCACTTCCTGTACATCACGGGGATCGAACACGTGGAGTCCAAGTCGATCCAGGGCGCCTCCATCATGAAGCTCCAGTTCCACCCGGGCACAGACATGAGCAACGCGATGGCAGAGACCGTGGCCTACGTCAACCGGGCGCGCACCTTCATGCCTCCCGGAACACCCGGGCCCTTTGTGACGCGGTTTGATTCGGGCAGTGTGCCGGTCGGGAACCTCGTTTTTTCCACGACCAACCCCAACCGCACCGTGGGACAGATGCAGGACGCAGCGCTCAACATGGTACGCCCACTGTTTGCCACGTTGCCAGGCGTCTCCGCGCCGCCCCCCTTTGGCGGCAGTGCGCGCACCATCCTGGTCACTCTAAAGCCCGATCGGCTGCGCGCCTATGGGATGTCGCCCGACGAGATTGTCACGGCCATGGCAGGGGCAAACACGATAAGTCCGAGCGGTAACATCGCGCTGGCTGGCAGTTATCCCATCGTGCCGACAAACGCGGTGGTCAAAAACATTCAGGACCTCGCGGCCGTTCCGCTGCGGGTCACTCCCGGGGGGCACGTGATGTTGCGGGACGTCGCCGAGGTCAGCGACGGCAGCGACATTTCCACCAGTATTGCCCTCGTCAACGGGCGGAGGACCGTTTACATGCCGGTCACCAAGCGCAGCGACGCCTCCACCTTGCGCGTGGTGGAGTTGGTGAAGGCCAACCTGCCGAAGTTCAAGGCCGCCTGTCCCGAGGACATCCAGGTTTCCTTCGAGTTCGACCAGAGCCCGTGGATCGAGCGGGCCATCCGTGATCTGCTCAAGGAGGGGCTTTTGGGGGCGGCATTGACGGGCCTGATGGTCCTGTTGTTTCTCCATGACCTAAGGAGCGCATTCATTGTGGTGGTGAACATTCCGCTGAGCCTTGCCGCGGCGTTTCTTGCGCTCTGGCTTACGGGTGAGACGGTCAACCTCATGACCCTGGGCGGACTCGCCCTCGCCGTGGGCGTCCTCGTGGACGAAGCCACCGTTGCGATGGAAAACATCCACTCCCACCAGCAGCGCGGCGCGGGCGCGGCTCGCTCCGTGCTTGAGGCAACCACCGAAACGGCATTGCCCCGGTTGCTTGCCATGCTGTGTTTGATCGCCGTGTTTTTGCCCTCCTTTTTTATGAAAGGCGCGGCACGCGCGCTTTTTGCGCCCCTGGCCCTCGCCGTTGGGTTCAGCATGTTTGCCTCCTACCTGCTCTCCAGTACGCTCCTCCCGGTGCTGAGCGTTTGGTGGGCCAGTCGGCGACCGCACCTCCGGAAGAGCATTCCGGCCTCCACTCCCTTCACGGTCTTCACGCGCGGTTTGCTGTCGGTCAGGTTTCTCCTCGTGCCCGCGTACTTTGCGGCCTCCGGACTGGTGATCTGGCAGCTCGCACCCCGGTTGGGTTCCGAGATTTTTCCGCAGATCGACGCCGGCCAGATCCAGTTGCGGTTCCGGGCGCCGAGCGGAACTCCCTTGGAAGTGACTGAAAAAATTGCGCTGCAAATCCTCTCCAAGGTTGGTGAGGAGGCGGGCGCGGACCAGGTGGCGATCACGATGGGACTGATCGGAGTGCACCCCTCCAATTA
>JBIKSY010000044.1:0-21284 GCA_044348365.1 Chthoniobacteraceae bacterium | reverse complement strand
TTACCAACGTTTGTGCACCTGTCTCAGAAAGAAACTTCGCTCGGGTAAGGGCAACGGGGTAGGAGGCCTCAAGAGGCACAATGAGGCTTTGAAGCTAATTTAGCTCACTTCGCTCTCTGATTAGTTTGGAGTCAAAGGGAGTCTTTTCAATGAGGCCCCCCGGGGGTTTGTAGCTTGCTTTCCCAGCTCAATCGTCATCCCGGTCCGGCGGGCCGGCGAAGACGAAGGCTGCGCGGATCGGGGCCGGCATCTTGCTGGCAGGGCCTCGGACGCTGCGCCAGATGATTTCGTTCAGAACCAGATCGTCGGCAGCGTCCTCCCGGCGGAAGTCAAGTTTGCGCGATTTGGCCGCACCCCAAGCCAGTTTGGTGTTGAGTTCGTTGAGGTCAGCCTTGGGTATGACCGCGGCGTAGGGTTGCGCGTCGGGAGTGGGATGGAAGGACTGATACATCGGGGGGGCGGCCGCATCGAACTGCGACATGGGGCGTATCCCCAGGATCAGTTCCATGGTGCGGAGCATCGAACTGGTGGAGTACATGGTGGAGTCGACTCCCACCTTTCTCGAGTAGGGGCTGATGGCTAGGGCGACGGTCCGGTGTGCGTCGACGTGGTCCGGGCCGTTCTGAGCGTCGTCCTCGACAACAAAGATCGCGGTGGACGCCCAGAACTTGGATTTGGAGACGGCTTCCACGAGCCTGCCCAGGGCCAGGTCGTTGTCCGCCATGCAGGCGGTGGGGGTCCATTTGCCGGGAGCGGTGCCCGATGTGTGGTCTTGGGGAAGGCGGACGATCTGGAGCCTGGGCATTTCGCCCTCCTTTTCAAATCGGTGCAGTTCGCTGATGAAGCGTTCGGCACGCTTTGCGTCAGGGTAGTCCATGTCAAAGCTGCGAAAGTGCGGGTCAAAGCGGCCTTCGAGGGATTTGATACGCGTTTTGCAGGGATCCTCCGGGTTTTTTCCGTTTTGCACGAACTCTCCGTAGCTCCGGAAGCTGACTCCCGCAGCAAGTGCGCTGTCCCAGAGGTAGCCGCCGGCCGGTGTGGCGATGGGGAAGTGGCCTTCGCTGGGGTAGGCGAATTTTTTGGATTTGTTGTGGCCGTAGCTCAGGGGCCAGAACTTTTCGACGTAGTCGGTGGCGTAGGCGGCCATACTCCACTCGTGGCCGTCGGCGCTGACTTCGCTTTCGACGTAGAAGTTGTCGAGAAGGACGAATTCGCGGGCGAGCTTGTGGTGGTTGGGGGTGATGGCCTCAGGAAAGAGGCAGAGGCTCGAGTCGCCGTTGCCCTCTTTCATGTCGCCGAAAACCTGGTCGTAGGTGCGGTTTTCTTTGACGATGTAGATGCAGTGTTTGATGGGACTGCTGTCACCTAGGCGTCCTGGGACGGGGTTCTTTTCGGGGCGTTTGGTTGTGGGTGAGGCGTCCTTGAGTAGTGGCGAGCAGCGGTATGCGTCGGCGGTGTAGGTTTCCAGCTGCGTTTCAAACGCGGCCCGGTCCGGCAGGTTGATGATGCTGAGGGTGCCCTTGAAAAGGCTGCCGATGTACTCCACCGCGGTGCCGGGAGCAGTTGCCTTGCCGGGCTGGGGGCCCTTTGGGTTTGCTCTGGAAATGACCCCCTTGCCGTTGGTCACAAGCAGGGTTTTCCCGTCAGGGGTGACCCGTACGGACGTCGGATACCAGCCCGTGGGAATAAAGCCGAGCGAACGGCTCTTGCCACGCGTGCTCACGTCCAGCACGGCGATGGTGTTGACGTTCGCGTTTGCGACAAACAGGGTTTTTTCGTCGGGCGAGAGGGCGAGGCTGTTGGGGGTGGAGCCGGGAGGCGACTGGGGGTGGAGGGCCGCCCAAAGGGTTTCAAGGGTTTCCCCGCGCACCGTGTCAATGACCGAGACGGTGTTGCGGTTGGCGTTTGCCACGTAAAGGAGGCGCCCGTTTTTGGTGAGCAACATTTCGTTGGGGTGCTCCTCGGTTTTCCAGCGGTCCACCACCGTGTTGGACTTGAGGTCGATGACGGCCACCTCCGCCCGGGCCCAGAGGCTGACGTAGAGTCGGTGGCGGCCCTCGTCGAGGCGGCACGCGTAGGGGTAGGGGGCGGAGGGATCCGCGGGGTCGAGCGCCGCTTCCGCCCGTTTGGTGATTGCCGCTTCCTCGAGGCTCTGGTCTGGGAGGCCCGGTTGGGCTGGCGGCGGCTCGGCCTTGGGCGGGGAGCCGGCGCCTATTGAAATTTCGAGAACGGGGGAGGCCTCCTCGGCCAGGTTGACCCTTGCCACCTTTTGGCCGAGGACGTTCGCCACAAAGAGCGACTGTGCGTCCGAGGAAAGCGCCAGGCCGGCTGGAATGCCGCGTTGCTTTGAGTCCCGCAGTACGATGCGCTGCTCTGGGGCCAGCGCGCCCGAGGAGGCTTGGAAATCAAAGAAGCGGATGACCTCGTTGCCCGCGCCGCTGGCGTAGAGCCGTTTGCCGGAGTGTGCGAATTCCAGCCCGTAAAAAGTTTCCTCCACCTTGACCCGTTGGACTATCGCGGCCTTCGCGATGTCCACGATGTGGATTTCATGGGCGGAGTTGCCTGCGTGCAGGATGGCAGCGAACTTGCCGTCGGGGTGGACGGCGATGTTGACTGGAAAATCGGCGAGGTCGACCTGCGTGCCCGCGGGCCTGAGCGACCACATGTTGGGGAGAAGGACGGAACCGTCCGCTTGGCGGCCCGGCCACCGGGGGGCGACTGAGGGGACGGCGGCAAAGCCGTTGGCCGCTAGGCTACCGAGAAGGCACAGAGCGGCAACTGCGTGGAGGGGGTGTTGCATAGGGCGGAGTGTTTTTTGGACGCGGGGTATTCTTGCAGGTGCTGAATGAAGGGCGCTGGCCGTGCCGCTCGCGCTCGGCGCGGGCAATAGGGGCGGGTCATCCCTGGCAGGCTGCTTGTATTCCGGCGCCTAGTGAAGTCGTGTTTTGCTCCAGCTCTGGTTTCGGACTGGAGGCGGGGACGGGGCCGCCCCTCTGTTTGATAATGGCCTCGGCGAGCGCCGCTGCAATTCTTTCCCTGTATTTTGGTTGTTCGAGCAGGCCCGCTTCTTGGCGACTGGAGAGGTATCCGCACTCCACCAGCACGGCCGGGTTCACATTGCAGCGAAGCACCCTGAACCGAGCCTCCCTTGAACCCCGGTTGGAGGCGCCGGTGCCCTCGGCAAGCGCGCCGACGAGGCGCTGTGAAAACCGCCGGGATTCCCCCGAGAAGTAGTAGGTTTCCACCCCGGCAACCTGCTTCCGTCCTGCATCGTTGAAGTGCACGCTCAGAAAAATAGCGGAATGCTCCCGCTCAGAAATTTCCACGCGGCGGTCCAGCGGGATGAACACGTCGGAGTTGCGGGTCAGCACGGTCCGCAAGCCGGCGGCCCTCAGCTTCGGAGCGAGGCGGCGGATGACGTCCAAGGTGATTTCCTTTTCAAGCAACCCTTTGCGCGAGCGGGCGCCTGAGTCGTGACCTCCGTGTCCGGCATCCAGAACCACGCAGGTGAAGTTGGTGCTGGTCTTGCGCACCCCCGTTTCCGGGTGTGTTGCGCAACCAGCTAGACAGAGGATCCAACAGAGGCCCGTGAGGAGCCGCAGAGCTCCGGGGGAAAACTGCCTAAAACAAAGGTTTGCCATTGGGGTCAGGTGCCGCTCGTTCGGAAAAAAGCGTGCCGTTCTCTTGTTGATGTTGTGTCCGTGTAAAGGGGCAGGCGGATAATCTTTTTCAGCAACGGCCGGTAACAAAAACACCCCCATCCTCTGGCCGCAACAGGTAATTGGCACCGATTTTGGTTTCCCGTAGGGAAGTCCGGGTAGGCCTGGCTGGGCGTCGGGGCAACGCAGGGGGAAGACCTAAAAGTGGGAGGCTTGCTTGCGAGATATCCTTGCCTGACGTGTTATTGCCTCACACAGTCGCATCACATGAAGAGCCGCTCTGGTCTAGCCCTTGTGCTCGCTTTGCTCTCAATGAGCGCTTGCGAAAAAAACCCGCTGTCGGGTGGTGGGGAAGGGGAGAAAGGGGTTTCCACCCCAGTTGCAGGCGCGGCTTTCGCCAAGGAGTACGAGGAATGGAAGACTCGGGCGGTCAGGGAGGTCCCAGAGTTGGGGAAGGCTGGAACACCGATGAACACTCTGTTTGTGGCGCGCGCCAAACAACTTTCCGAGCAGAAAGCCGACGAGCTCAAGTATCCAAACTGGCCCTACTTGCTGGCTGTCAAAATTAAAGCGGAGCTGCCTTCCTCCTCCAAAGGGGAAGCGAACAGGGGCAAGGCTGGTACAGTGATGGAGGGGATCGGGAGGGTTTATACAGTGCAGGATTTGAGGGGAATGAACACCCTGTCTGGGGCGGCCGTGGTCGTGGGCCGGGTGACAAAATTTGAAGAAATCGGGATGCCCCCGGGGGTGCTTTCTGTAGTTCTAGATGATGCACTCAAGTGTGAGGTGACTATGTACGAAGTGGGGCCGGGGGAGAGTCTTGCATGGCAGCGCAGTGGCAGTTCGATCTCTCTGGTCCGCCAGGTGGGCAGGGGAGGGGGCTCGGCCCCAACATCTTCATTGTCCATGGGACAGGTGCTTCGGGTTGAAGGGGTATTTACGCAACGCCGCGGCGCCCCGGTTTTGGTCGGAAGCGCGAAAAACCAGTAGGAGTAGGAAGAGGGCGTTGCTTTTGCACGGCGCCGGCGGGCGCTGAGCGGATTCTTTGCGGAATTTTTTTGAAAAAACCGGCCGAGCGCCCTTAAGTGCCGCTTACAAAACTATGGCAAAGGGAAATAACAGTCACAAAAAAGAGGTCAAAAAGCCTAAGAAAGAGAAGCCAAAGCCCCTTGCCACCCGTAAAACCAACTGAGTTGGGCCGTGGTACCGGTTAGGCACAGCTTGGGTTTGGGAGCGTCGCCCAGTCGGCCAGTCGGCCAGACAGGCAACCGCCTGCAAACGTTTGAGTCACCCCTGTGTGTGCCGTACGGTCTCGTGGAATGAACAAGCCCGAATGTCCGATGTGCACGATGACCGACCTTCTGGAGCACGCCGTGCTCTGGGAGTGCCAGACCTGTGGCCATGAATGGCCCAGGCAGGAAAACACGGAGGAAGTTGCCGACTCCGGGCCGCGGGTGGTCAAGGACGCGTACGGAACCGTCCTTGCGGAGGGAGACTCCGTCACACTGATCAAGGATCTCAAATTGAAGGGCTCCACGCAGGTCATCAAGGGCGGGACCAAGGCCAAGGGCATCCGTCTGGTGGAGGGGGACCATGAGATTTCCTGCAAGATCGAGGGGGCGGCGATTGGTTTGAAGGCGTGTTTTGTCAAGAAGGCCTAGCAAAGCCCGGCGGCAAGTCTTCTGCGTTGTTGCATTCCCCCGCCTTTACACGGTGGCTTGGCTTGTTAGGTTGCTTGGCTCCTATGCGTAAAGTGATCGCCACCTCTGAAGCTCCCACCGCCGTCGGTCCCTACTCCCAGGCCATTGCGGCGGGCAACACTCTCTACTGTGCGGGACAGATCCCCCTGGACCCGGTTTCCGGGGACATTGTTCCGGGCGGGGTCACCGAGCAAACCACACGGGTCCTCGAGAACGTTGGCGGCGTGCTCCGCGCCAACGGCATGGACTACTCCCACGTGGTCAAGGCCACTGTGTTCATGACGGACCTCGCCCACTTTGCCGACATGAACGCCGTTTATGCCAAGTACTTCCAAGCTCCCTTTCCCGCCCGCTCCACCATTCAGGTGGTGGCCCTGCCGCGGGGCGCGCAGGTTGAAATCGAGGTCGTAGCCGTCTCCTAGACAGAGCCCCTTTTTCGTTCCATGTCTGATCTGTTGGATCTCTTTCGCAAAACCGGCGCCCTGCTCGAGGGCCATTTCCTGCTCCGTTCCGGCCTGCACAGCCGCCAGTTCTTCCAGTGCGCGCTGCTGCTGCAGCACACGGAGGTGGCTGCGGAGGTCTGTGCGCGTCTCGCCGAAAAGGCGCGCGAAACCGGTGCAGTACGCGTCATCTCGCCAGCCCTTGGCGGACTCATCGTCGGACATGAGGTCGCACGCAACCTGGGTCTGCCTCACATCTTCGCGGAGAAGGAGGAAAACAAACTCGTGCTCAGGCGCGGCTTTGAAATCCGCCCCGGGGACAGGTTTCTGGTGGTCGAGGACGTTGTGACGCGCGGGGGTCGGGTGCTGGAGACGCTTGAAATCGTGCGCTCGCGGGGCGGCATTCCGGTAGGGGTGGCCGCCATCGTTGATCGCAGCGGAGGAAACCTTCCGGACTTTGGTTGCCCCTTCATCAGCCTCGTCCAGATGGACGTGGAAACCTTTGAGCCGGGGAATTTGCCCCCGGATCTTGCCGGGACACATGCGACCAAGCCCGGCAGCAAGTAGCCGCCGGGGTTCCAGCCCCGTCCTTTGCGCCCCCCTGAAAACCCGGCAAACAGCTCCTTTAACTTCCAAATGCTACGGCGCCACGGCGCTTCTTTTTTCCCATGATCCAGTGGTTTCTCAAAAAGGTGATCGGCTCCAAAAACACGCGCATGCTGAAGACGCTGCGGCCTACGGTGGAGCGAATCAATCAGTTGGAGGAGGAGTATCAGAAGCTCAGCGACGAGGAGTTGCGTGCCAAGGTTGCAGGCTGGCGCAACCGCCTTGCGCTGGCGAAGGACCCGTCGGAGCAGGCCCGGATTCTGGACGAACTGCTGCCCGAGGCTTTCGCCGCCGTGAAGAATACCGGGCGCCGACTCACCGAGCGCAAGCACACCTTTATCGCCTGTGAGCAGGAGGTGCGCTGGGAGATGGTGCACTTCGACGTGCAGCTTATCGGCGGCATCTGTCTGCACCGCGGCATGATTTGTGAAATGGCAACGGGCGAGGGCAAGACGCTGGTGGCGACCCTGCCCCTCTTTCTCAATGCACTGGCAGGGCGCGGGGCCCACCTTGTCACGACCAACGACTATCTTGCGCGTCGTGACGCCGAGTGGATGAGCCAGATCTACGGGTTTCTTGGCCTGACCACCGGGATCATCCAGCACGACCAGTCCTCGGATGTGCGCCGAGAGCAGTACATGTCCGACATCACCTACGGGATGAACTCCGAGTTTGGGTTCGACTACCTGCGCGACAACGGGATGGCCTCTACCAGTGCGCAACAGGTGCAGCGCGGGCACGCCTTCGCCATCGTCGACGAGGTCGACTCCATCCTCATTGACGAGGCGCGCACGCCGCTGATCATTTCGGGTCCCGCCACCGTATCTACCCACCAGTTCGACCGTTACAAACCCATGGTGGACGACCTAGTGCGCAAGCAGGCGATGCTTTGCAACCGGCTCGCCTCCGATTCAGAGGAGCTCTGGAAGGCGGGCAAGGTCGAGGAATACGGCCAGTTGCTCTACAAAATCAAACTCGGCCAACCCCGGAACAAGGGCCTGATGCGCGCCATGGAGGACGCCGAAAAACGGCGCGCCCTCGACAAGGGCGAGCTCTTCTTTGCCACCGATTCGCAGAAGGAGGCACTTTTCGCCCTCAAGGAGGAACTCTTTTTCACCATCGACGAGCGCGCCCACGAGGCCGACCTCACCGACAAGGGCCGCAACTTCATCAGCCCCGACAACCCCGACGCCTTTGTGCTGCCGGATTTGATCACCCAGTTCGCCGAAATCGACCAGAACCAGAAGCTCTCGCCGGCGGAAAAAAGCGAGGCCAAGAACAGCAGTCAGGCGCACATGGACCACCAGTCCGAGCGCATCCACAACATCACGCAACTGCTGCGCGCCTACTGCATCTACGAAAAGGACGTCAACTACGTGGTCGAGGAGGGCAAGGTGGTCATCGTCGACGAGTATACGGGCCGCAAGATGCCGGGCCGCCGCTGGAGTGACGGGTTGCACGGAGCCGTGGAGGCGAAGGAAGGTGTGACCATCGACCGCGAAACCCAGACGCTGGCGACCATTACCATCCAGAACTACTTCCGGCTTTATAGGAAGCTGGCGGGCATGACGGGGACCGCCGAGACCGAAGCCAACGAGTTTCACGATGTCTACAAGCTGGACGTGGCGGTGATCCCCACCAACCGGCCCTGTGTACGCAAGGACCTGAACGATTTGATCTACAAGACGCGGCGCGAAAAACTGAGCGCCGTCATCACCGAGATCCAGGAGGCCCACGCAAAGGGCCAGCCGGTGCTGGTGGGAACCGTGAGCGTCGAGCAGAGCGAAGTGCTCTCGCGCATGCTCAAGCGTGAAAAGGTGCCGCACGCCGTGCTCAACGCGAAGTTCCACCAACAGGAGGCCGAGATTGTGGCGAGGGCCGGTCAGAAGGGCGCGGTCACTATCTCCACAAACATGGCCGGTCGCGGCACCGACATCAAACTCGGCGAAGGCGTGCGCGAACTGGGCGGATTGTACGTCGTCGGCACGGAGCGCCACGAGTCCCGCCGCATCGACCGCCAACTGCGCGGTCGTTGTGCGCGGCAGGGGGATCCGGGGTTGTCCCGTTTCTTCGTTTCTTTTGAGGACGACCTCATGCGCAACTTCGGCGCTGCCGACCGCATGACGCGGATGATGGAACGGTTCGGGTTGCAGGAGGGGGAATCGCTGGAGCATCCGTGGCTGAACAAGTCGGTGGAGACCGCGCAGAAACGGGTGGAGCAGCGCAACTACATGGTGCGCAAGCGCTCCCTCGAGTTTGACGACGTCATGAACAAGCAGCGCGAGGTCATCTACGGCTGGCGCAATGAGTCAATCTCCACGGACAACCCGCGCCAGATGCTGGACGAGGCCATCGAGGAGGTGATCCCGGCAAAGGTTGCCGAATTCATCCAGCCCGACATGCCCGCGGAGACCGAGGCGCTGTTGCACTGGGTCAACGTCACCTTCCCCCTGGCCGTTACTCCCGAGGACGGCCCGTTCGCCTCGGGGGACTCCGCCAGTATCTCCGCGTACCTCGTCGAGCGGGTGCGTACCGCCTATGCGCTCAAGTGCGCGCATGAGGAGCCAGAAGCCCTGCTCCACACCGAGCGGATGATTCTGCTCAACGCGATCGACCGGCTTTGGCAGGAGCATCTCTACGGAATGGACGCGCTGCGCGAGGGCGTCTACCTGCGCGCCTACGGCCAGAAAGACCCTCTGGTGGAGTTCAAGTCCGAGGCCTACGAGATGTTCGAGGTGCTCATGCAGGCGATCCGCAGCGAGATCCTCCACAATCTATTCCGCTCCGCCTCCAACCTGATGGCTTTCGAGCAGTTCCTGGCGAGCCTGCCGCAGTTTCTGCAGTCCTCCGACGAAACCGGCGAGGTGGTCGAGACACGCGAACCCGCGGGTCCAGCTTATCCCGAACTGCCGGAGGCTTCTTTGGATTCTGTCTTTGGGGCGCGCGCGCGCGAGGCACAGCCCGTGCAGGTGGGGCGCAACGATCCGTGTCCCTGCGGCAGTGGTCGGAAGTTTAAGGCCTGTTGCGGCAAGGTCACGGTGTAGGGCACAGACCCGCAGGGGGAGCACCTGATCATGTCAGCGCCGCGCGACCAGGCCCCTCTTTTATGCACACCCGAGCCGCGGCTTCTAGCGGGGGCCGGGGCGCCCGTCGGGGTGAGCGAGGCGTTCGCTGCGGGCGACGCTGCTGGGGTGCTGTACCTCTCGACCACCGCTCTCAAAGAAAATCTGCCCCCGGAGCTTGCTTGGGCGCGCGAATGGGGGAGGCTTTTCTTCACCCAACTCTGCCAGACCCGCGATCCCGGCGCAGTGGCTCCGCCGTCGGAGGCTTTGTTGCAGGCGGCCTTGCATTCGGCTCCACCCATGCCGGGGGGCGAGTATCTGGGCGAGGGGCTGCTATTGCGTGTGTGGGAGGAGTTGCGCGAAGCGGTTTCCGTGGCGGCTGTATCCCACGCCGGGGGGCTTGCCGGCTGGCTGGATGAACGCAGTCCGGTGTGGCACCTGGTGGGACGCGTGACCTTTCACCTCGCGGAAAACAAGCGGAACGAGGCACAGCCGTTCGCCTTCATGGCGACCTACACAGACCAACTCACCGCCGCAGGCCGGTTGCAGCACACGCCGCTGGGAAAGGCGCTCCAAAACTACGCAGCCCAGAAGAACCAGCCTCTGCTTGACGCCCTGTTGCAGCCCGTCCGGGCGGCCTCGCAGCGCTCCCCCCTGATTCGTGAGCTGCTGGAAAGCCGCCGTCTTTTTCAAGCGCTCGCCTGGACTCCGCAGGAGGCGTTCGCTTTTTTACGCGAAATTCCGGCGCTTGAGGAAAGCGGTCTGGTGGTGAAGCTTCCGGACTGGTGGAAGCGCAAGGGGCCCTCGCGCCCGGCGGTGGTCGTGACCCTCGATGCGGCCAAGGCTGGGGGCGTCGGGCTGGACGCGATGATTTCCTTCAAGGTGGAAGCCTCGCTGGACGGGGCGAGGCTCACGCCCGAGGAGTGGGCGCAGATTCAGGCCTCGCCGTCGGGCCTGGTAAACCTTCGAGGACAGTGGGTGGAGCTGGACGCTGAGAAACTCGGACGAGTCATGGAGCACTGGAAGCAGGTGCAGGCGGCGCACCAATCGGGCGGGCTTTCCTTCCACGAGGGGATGCGGTGGCTGGCAGGGTTTCCGGCCGCGGGGATGGGGGAGGCGGTTGCGCCTGACCTGGATTCGGGACGGGAATGGACGGAGATCGTGGCGGGTATGCGGTTGGAGCAGGTGCTCCAGCAGTTGCGTGAGCCGGGAGAGATTGCCGAGGCGCCCGGGCTTCTGGCGAGGTTGCGTCCTTATCAGAACCGGGGTTTTGCGTGGCTGCATTTTCTGAGCGGGCTGGGTATTGGCGCCTGTCTTGCGGACGACATGGGGCTGGGGAAGACCCTCCAGCTCATTGCGTTGTTGTGCCAGCGGCAGGTGGAGAAGGCGACCGACGGGAGGCCCAGCATTCTGGTAGTCCCGGCTTCCCTTGTGGGAAACTGGCTCCGGGAATTCAGCCGGTTTGCGCCGCACCTGCGTGTTGTGGCGGGGCATCCCTCGGTTGGATCCAAGGAAACCATGGAGGCACTCGGTACGGCTCCGGGGGAGGTGCTCGCCGGTTGCGACGCGCTCTTGACCACCTACGGTTTGCTCCAGCGCACGGTCGCGTTGCAGGAGGTCGAGTGGGATCTGGCGGTCCTTGACGAGGCGCAGGCGATCAAAAATCCGGCGGCCGCGCAGACACGGGGCGTCAAAAAGTTGAAGGCGCGCGCCCGCATCGCGCTCACGGGGACACCCGTTGAAAACAAAATGGGGGACTTGTGGAGCTTGTTTGATTTTCTAAACCCTGGGCTGCTGGGCAAGGCGAGCGACTTTGCGCAGGTGGCCAAGAGCCTTGCGGAGAGGCCGGGTGGCTACGCACCGGTGCGCAAACTCATCCGTCCCTATTTGTTGCGCCGACTCAAAACGGACCGTCGGATCATTTCAGATTTACCCGACAAAACGGAGGTGCAGGCCCGGTGCGCCCTGACCAAGAAGCAGGCGTTGCTTTACGCAAAGCTGGTCGAGCAGCTCAAGTCGGATCTCGCCAACGAGGAGCTTCCGCCCAACCAGCGCCGTGGATTGGTGCTGGGCTACCTCATCAAATTCAAGCAGGTGTGCAACCACCCCAGCCACTGGAGCGGTGACGGGCGCTTTGATCCGGAGGACAGCGGAAAGTTTTTGCGGTTGACGGAAATCGCCACCGAACTGGCGGAGCGGCAGGACCGCTGCCTCGTCTTTACGCAGTTTCGCGAGATGACCGACGCCTTGTCCCAGCATCTGGTCAATGTCTTCGGGCGGCCCGGACTGGTGCTGCACGGCGGCACTCCGGTGCGCCAGCGGGCGGAACTGGTGGAGCGGTTTCAGGCGCCCGGCGGCCCGCCGTTTTTTGTCCTAAGTGTGAAGGCCGGGGGCACCGGCCTCACCCTGACGGCGGCCAACCACGTCATTCATTTCGACCGGTGGTGGAATCCGGCTGTGGAGAACCAGGCTACCGACCGGGCGTTCCGGATTGGGCAGAAGCGGAATGTATTGGTGCACAAGTTTTTGTGTCCAGGCACCATCGAGGAGAAAGTGGATGCGCTCATCGCCGGAAAGGCAGCCCTGGCGGAGGACTTGCTGGGGGGAGAAGGCGGGGCGGAAAAGCTGCTCACCGACATGAGCAACGAGGAGTTGCTGGACTTTGTCCGCCTCGATATACAGTCGGCCCTGCTGTAGCAGTCTTTAAAAACCGATTATGGCCTGGTTCCAGTACGAGAGTGTTCACGAGAAAAAGGAGCGCATGGCGCGCGAGCTCAAGAAGCGGAGTGCAAGGGGCGAGGTTTTGGAGCCTCTCGCCCTCCCGGAGGGTAAACGGAAAATTGCCAACACCTTCTGGGGCAGGTCCTGGTGCGAACACATTGAGTCTTATCGGGACTATGAAAACAGGCTGCCGCGCGCTCGCAGTTACCTCCGTCAGGGCAGTGTGTTTAATTTGACGGTGGAGTCTGGGAAAATCCGGGCCCAGGTGGCGGGTTCGACGCTTTATGATGTGGAAATCACAATAAAGCCGCTCTCCCGCGGGGATTTGCTTGGAATACAGCAAGCCTGTGCCGGACAGGTGGGCAGCCTGCTCGATCTTCTGAGCGGCCAGCTTGGTAGCGGTTTGATGCAGGTGATCTCCGACAAGGAGCGTGGCCTCTTCCCCAGCCCACGCGAGATCCGTTTCAACTGTAGCTGTCCGGATTACGCAAGTCTTTGCAAACATTCCGGAGCGGTTCTCTACGGGGTTGCCGTGAAGTTTGACGCTGACCCGGCGCTGTTCTTCCTGTTGCGGGGAGTGGATCCGTCGGAGTTGCTTTCTTCTGGCGCGGGCGAGGCTCTTACGCCTGCAACGGAAGCCGCATTGGAAGGCGAGGATTTGAGCGCGCTGTTCGGAATTGATTTTGGACAGGAGCCGGGCGAACCGGCGGCGGTCGGTCTCGCTTCTCCGGGGGAGCCGGAAAAGCCCGTGGCAAAGAAGCCTGCGGCGAAGAAGCCTGCGGCGAAGAAGCCTGCGGCGAAGAAGCCCGTGGCGAAGAAGCCCGTGGCGAAGAAGCCTGCGGCGAAGAAGCCCGTGGCGAAGAAGCCTGCGGCGAAGAAGCCCGTGGTGAAGAAGCCCGAAAAAAAACATTCCTAAGCGCTGAAGATGATGTTTTTGGGGCGGAGTGCCGGCACCGGTGGCGTGTCGCCGAAATCCTTCGTGGCGGTGGATGGGGCGTGCTTGGACCCGCGCTTGAGGGTTGGACGGTAATGGGGCGAAGTTCGACAAGAGTGTTCGCCTCCAGCCCCCCGTGCGCTCTAGGCTAAAAGCCTATGAGCAGCGCTGACTTGCCCCCCCCCAACATTGCGCCTAAAGCCGGGTCCCCGGAGCCCTCCTCCGAGGGGGACCTTCAGCAGGCTGCCCGGTTGGTGGAGCTGTACGGCCGGATTCGCTCTGAGATTTCCAAGGCCATCGTGGGGCAGGGGGATGTGATCGAGCAGCTGCTCATCGCAGTGCTGGCCGGCGGGCACTGTCTGCTGGAAGGCGTTCCCGGCCTGGCAAAAACCGCCCTCGTGCGCGCCCTGGCCCAGACCATGCAACTCGGCTTTCGCCGCATCCAGTTCACCCCGGACCTGATGCCCGCGGACATCACCGGCACTGACATCATTCAGGAGGATCCGCAGACCGGCCACCGGAAGTTCGTTTTCCAAAAGGGGCCGATCTTCACCCAGATGTTGCTCGCGGATGAAATCAACCGGACCCCGGCCAAGACACAGGCGGCGCTGCTGGAGGCGATGCAGGAGCATTCGGTCACGGCAGGAGGGCATACCTTTCATTTGAAGGAGCCCTTCTTTGTCCTGGCCACGCAGAATCCCATCGAGCAGGAGGGGACCTATCCGTTGCCGGAGGCGCAGCGGGACCGTTTTTTGTTTCACATCCGCGTGGACTATCCGGACCGTGAAACGGAGCGGGAGGTGATCGAGCGCACCACCGGCAACTATCGGGAGCAGCCGGAGCCTGTGATTGACGGGGATCAAATCCTGCAGTGTCAGAAGACGGCGAGGCGGGTGCCCGTGCCGGCGCACGTGATGGACTTTGTGCTGGATCTGGTGCGGGGAACGCGTCCGGATGTGGAAGGTGCGGAGCCTTTTGTGAGGGAGCTGATTTCCTGGGGGGCGGGGCCGCGCGCATGCCAGTGTCTGGTACAGGCAGGGAAGGTGCGGGCGCTTTTGCAGGGCAGGGTGCATGTCAGCATGGAGGACATCGAGGCGCTGGCTTTGCCGGTGTTGAGGCACAGGATTGTGCCCACCTTTGGAGCGGAGGCCGAGGGCACGAGCGCGGACGCGATCATCAAGCGGTTGCTAGGGACGGTGCCACGGCGCGGGGCAAACGGGCTGTTGTAGCTTGCCAATCTTCCCCCCAGATGACCGCCGCGCGCACAGAATCCCAGACCAGCTGAAGTTGCCATGAGCCGGTTTGCAAAACTCCAGCTTCTTGCCAGACAGTTGGTGGAAGGCCTTTCTTCGGGGCTGCACCGCTCCCCGCACAAGGGGGCCAGTGTGACCTTCAAGCAGCACAGGGCCTACGTGCCGGGGGATGAATTGCGGCATTTGGACTGGCGGGCTTTTGCGCGTTCAGACCGCTTCTACATCAAGGAATACGAACAGGAGACGAACCTGCAGGCGACCCTCGCGGTCGATTTGAGTGGTTCGATGGCCTACCGGGGAAAGGCTGCCACCTGCTCCAAGGCCGACTACGCCCGCGCGCTGGCGCGCAGTCTGGCGGCGCTGCTCATCCGCCAGCAGGATGCTGTGGGGGTGGTCACCTTTGACTCCAAGATCCGGGGGCATGTTCCGCCCCGTGCGCGGCCGGGGCATTTGCGGGTGCTGGACGCCGCACTGGAGGCGGGAGCCGTGGGCGGCGAGACCTCGTTGAGCGGAGTGCTTCGGGAGTTGGGTCCGCGTCTTGGCCGGCGGAGCCTGCTGCTCTTGCTCTCGGACTGCCTCGACGACTCCTCCGCACTGGTGCGGGCGCTGGCCCAACTGCGCCAGCAACAACACGAGGTTTTGGTCTTCCAAATCTTGGACCGGGAGGAGTTGGATTTTCCGTTTGAAGGCTGGACGCGGTTTGAGTCGTTGGAAAACGCGGGGGAGCACCTCCTTGTGGATCCGTCGGCGCTGCGTCGGACGTATATGGAAAACCTGGAGCGCCACCGCTCCGCGCTCAGGGAGGGATGCGGCAGGCACCGTGTGGCGCTGTACGAAATGACGACCGATGTCCCAGTCGAGGGCGCGCTTCCCGTGCTGCTTCGGGAGAGGTTGGGACGCCGCTAATCCACCGAAGCGATGCTGTTCTTAAACTGGATGCTCGTGGGCGGCGCACTTGCCGGGGGGATTCCCCTGGCGATCCACCTGCTGCGCCGCAACAACCCCCGGGTGGTGTTCTGGGGGGCGATGCAGTTTTTGGCGGCGAAGACGTTGCAGCAGCGCAGGCGCGTCCAGTTGGAGCGGTTGCTGCTTTTGTTGCTGCGCATTGCCATCCCCGTCGTGCTCGCGTTGTGCATGGCGCGTCCTGTGGTGTCGTGGATGAGCGGACTGGCCGCCACCGGGCCGAAGTCGCTGGTCGTGCTGCTCGACGACAGCGCCTCTATGGCCTCTGGAAACCTCGCGCAGTCCGGGTTTGAGCGGGCGGTGGCTTTGCTCAAGAAGGAGTTGTCCGGACTTCCGCGCGGCTCGGAGGTGGCGGTGCTTCCGTTGTGCTTTGCGGAAAACCCGCTGGTCGACCGGACGGTGAACCTCGCGCGGGCTGCTGCGATTCTCGAAAAGAGCGGGACCCAGTTTGGGGCGGCCCGGCCCGAGGAGGCGTTTGAGACCGCCGCGCGACAGTTTGCGCAGATGCACCATGCCCGCAGGCAGGTGCTGCTTTTAAGCGACTTTCAAAAAGCCAACTGGCAGGAGGAACGCGCGCCTTTCCGGTTGCAGGCGCTCGACAGGCTGCGCGGGCTGAACCCGCGGCCGCTGCTCAGCTGGTACGACACGGGTGGGACGGGTTCGGAAAACGTCGCAGTGGAGCGGCTGGAGTTTTCGAAGCTGCCTGTCGGGGTGAGGCAGCGGCTTCGCTTCCGGGCAACGCTTCGCAATTTTGGAGGGAAGGTCCGTGCTGACTTGAGCGTACGTTGGACGGTGGACGGCGTGCTACAAAACACGTCCCAACTCACCCTCGGGGTGCGGGAGAGTGCACAGGTGGTTTTTGAGCACACTTTCGAAGAGCCCGGCTCGCATTCCGTCGAGGTCGGCGTGGATCCGGATGCGGTCCGCGCCGACGACACGTTCTTTGCTGCCGTTGAAGTGCGGCAGGCCTTGTCGGTCCTTTTGGTAAACGGTAGTCCCTCGGACGAGCCGCTCAAGGGGGAGACGGATTTTCTGGAACTGGCGTTGCACGCGCTTTCCTCGGCGCAGGGACAGGGGACCGGGTTTCTGCGTACAAGCAGCGCGGGGGCGTCGGCCTTGGACGCCAAGGCGCTGGCGGACAAGCAGGTGGTCGTACTTGCCAATATCCAGCAGTTGGGTGAACAGCAGATCCGTGCGCTCGAGGCGTTTGTGGAAAAAGGCGGAGGCCTGCTTTTCTTTCCTGGAACCCGGACGGATTCCCGGTGGGCCAACCAGCACCTGCACCGTGAGGGCAGGGGTCTCCTGCCCGCTGAAATGAGTGCGCTTCAGACCCGCTCTGCGGAACTCTCGGGTGCGACTGGGGGGTCCGGTTTGGGACTGGCCTCCGAGCCGCTGCGGCATCCGGTGCTTGAGCCCTTCAACCAGGGGGGAGGGGCGCTCGGGGATATCCGGGTCCACACCTGGTACTCACTGCGGCCCTCCGCAGGTGCGGCTGCACCAGACCGCCCCGAGCGCGCCGCCCGCGGACCTGCGACAGCGGTGCTGGCTTTGGAGAATGGCGAACCGCTTTTTTTGGAGTCAAAATTCGGGAACGGGGTGGTGATCCAAGCCGCCGTTTCGTGTGGCCCAAACTGGGGGAATTTGCCGACACGCCCGGCGTTTGTGCCTCTCATGCAGCGGCTGGCTATCCATGCGGGATCTGCGATGTTGCCCCCGCACAACGTGGCCGCCGGCGAGCCCCTGACTGCGCTTCTGTCTGCCGCGCTGGCGGGGAGGCAGGCGTCTGTGCTCTGCCCGGACGGCTCCACCCGGGTGGTGCCGGTGCGCGCGGGAAAGGCCTTTGCCACGGCCGAGTTTGCGGACACACGCCAACCGGGTCTGTACCAGGTGAGTTCGCCCGATGGCGCCGTGCAGCTCTTTGCGGCAAACCTTTCAAGGGAGGAGTCAAATCCGGAAAAGCTTTCCGAGGAGGAGCTGTACGCCCTCGCTTCGCTCGGCGGCGCGAGTGTCGCAAAGACCGCCGCGGAGCTGAGCGCAGCCGAGACTGAAAGAACCGAGGGAAGGGAGGTGTGGCGGCCGCTCTTGTGGCTGACGCTGGCGCTTTTGTTTTTGGAGCTGCTGGTCCAGCAGCGTTTCAGCGAGAGGAAAGGGGGGGGCGTTTGAACACGCTGCACTTTGGTGGCGAGTGGTCGCCGCTGCCTGCTTTTTTATCGGCTGGGGCGTTCGCCTGCGCTGCTTTTTTGCTCTACCGGCGCGAGACCCGCTCCCAGGTAAATCGCTTGTGCGCCCTGCTGCCCTGGCTACGGGCGGGTGCGGTTTTTCTGGTGGTGCTGATGCTTTCGGGGCCTGTGATCCGGCACCGCCGCATGCAGGGGGAGCTGACCCGCCTGCTTTTCTGCGTGGACGGGTCGCAGAGCATGGGGCTTTCGGATTTGGCGATGGATCCTTCCCGCAAGGAGGGGATTGCCCGCGCGCAGGGCTGGTTTGCAGCGCCAAGGACGGAGGCCGGAGCGGCTGAAATTGGGCGTGACACTGCGGCTGCGGTGGAACGGTTTGACAAGACCACCCGTTCAGAGCGCGTCCGGAGTTTGCTCTTTGAAGGAGGGGAGGAGGGGCTGCTTGCCTCGCTTGCGGGCCGGTTCGACATCCAGGTGCTTGCGCTTGAAAACTCCGGGGCCCGCCTCCTTTGGCAAAGTGGAGAGGGTGTCTCGAAGTTGCCCGCAAGCCTGCCGGAGCCCGGGGCTGTCTCGAGCGACCTGCTTTCGGAAGGGTTGCGGCGGGCAGCGTCTCCGCTCAAACAGTCCGGAGTCGGAGACGCTTCCGCCGTTGGAGACGAGGGCCCGAGCACTGCGGTCGTGTTGTTCACCGACGGACAGCACAACACCCAGAGCTCCCCCATTGCGCTCGCCAAGGAATTGGGGGACCGCCGGATTCCGGTGTACGCGCTCGGGTTCGGCGCGGAGGGCGCGGCGGCGGACCTGTCGGTGCTTTCGGTGGAGGCGCCGGAGACGGTGTTTTTTGAAGACCGTGTGTCCGGCACGGTGGTGCTCAAGGAGGAGATGCCCCCCGGGCAGGAGTACAGGGTGAAGGTCGAGTGCCAGGGGCGGGTGTTGTGGGAGAAGACGCTGGTGACTTCGCTCCGGCATGTGGTGCGGGTGCCTTTTGATTTTCCGGTGACGGATTTGGTGCGCGAGGCGCAGGGCGGCTTGGCGCCCGGGGAGCGGCGCCATGTGGTGCCTTTGCCATTTGAGGCCACGGTGGTGCCGCTCCCAGCGGAGCGGGAGGTACGCAACAACACGGCGGGTTTTCTGGTGCGCGCTACCACGGCCAAGCGCAAGGTTCTGTTGCTCGACGGCCGCCCCCGCTGGGACTCCCTCTATGTGCGCAACCTCCTTGAGCGCGACACCCGCTGGCAGGTAAACGCGCTGCTGCTCGGTGGTGCGGATGCCACCGAGCGCTGGCCCAGGGGCGAGAAAGCCGGCATGTTTCCCGCCAAGCAGGAGACGCTGGACGAGTACGATGCGGTGATTTTGGGGGAGCTTCCCCTGCGTTCGCTTACCGAAACTGAATGGCAGTGGCTTGCGGACTTTGTGGCCAAGCGGGGCGGAGGTCTGCTTCTTGTGGACGGACAGCGCCGCCATCTGGCCGCGCATGCGGCGGAAGCGGGTTGGCCGCTTGGCGCACTGCTCCCCGTGGAGTTAGAGCCGGAGGGCGAGGGGCGGTCCGCAGGGGAGGGCAGGCTGGAGCTGACGGAGCGGGGCCGGTCTTTGGGAATTTTTACGCTCGACCCGGGCCACACTGATCCCGGCACGGTATGGCGTCAGCTCAGGCCCCCGCAGTGGCTCTCCCGTGCCCGCGCGCTGCCCGGGAGCGAGACTCTGCTGGAGTTGGCGGGGGGTGCGGTCCGGCGGCCGGCGCTGGTGTGGCGGCAGTTTGGGGCGGGCCGGGTCGCGTACCTCGCCTTTGACGAGACGTGGCGCTGGCGCTCGGAGGTGGCGGAGAAATACCAGGAGCGCTTTTGGAACCAGCTTCTCCCCGCGGTCGCAGAGCCTTCGTTCGCCGCCGGGGACGACCTTGTTTCGCTGGATACCGACCGCTTCAAATATCCAGCCGGCGGGGTTGCAGAAATCCGGGTGCGGCTGCACGGAGCGCTGCTGGCGCAAGGGCGTCAGCAGGAATGGCGGGCGGTGCTTTGGCGCGAGGGCGAGCGTGTGGCGAGCGTGGCTTTGAACGCTGACGGAGGCCGGCCTGACTTGCTCCGGGGACGGACGGCGCAGTTGGAACCGGGCGCGTATACGGTCGGGGTGGAGTCTGCAAAAGCGGACCGGGAACTGCCTCTGCGGGTGTCTTTTGAAGTGGGCTCGCAGGCGGTGGGCGAACTTGCCGAACTGTCTCTCAACGAAGAGTTGCTCAAGCGGATCGCAGCCGAGTCCGGCGGAAAATACCTGAGGGAGGAGTTCAGTGCCCAGTTGCGGGAGATGGTTGCGTCTCTGGAGACGGGCCGTGTGGTGGAGACCGAGACGGTCCTCTGGCAGAGTTACTGGTGGTTTTCGGCGGTGCTGTTGCTTTTGAGCCTTGAATGGATTCTTCGCAAACGGCTTGGTCTGGTTTAGGAAGAGTTGCGCGTTTGACCCCCCTCGGATCTACGAGTCAACAGCCCCCAGCCGCATGAGCCTCCACCCCGAAATTCAGCGCCTCCTTGCCGCATTTGAACGCAGGCGCCGCCTGCTCTTGCTGCTGCGCGGAGTGCTCACCGGCGGGGCCGCGTTCTTGCTGGGGACGTTGCTCGCGGTTTTGATCGATGCTCCGCTTGTCTTGGAGGATGGCTCGAGGGTTGTTTTGGCGGGGGGGGTCTACGGCGGCGCTCTGGCCGCTTTTGGGTTGTTTGCTTTGCGCCGCTTCCGTGGGGGATCCGCCGCGAATTTGGCGGCATTGCTGGAAACCGCCGCGCCCCAACTGCGGGGTATTTTTCTTTCTGCGGTCGAGCTCGCCCCCTCTGCGTTGCATGCCGATTCCAACCCGTTTAGGGAATCCTTGCAGCAGCAGACGGCGGAGCGCATCAGCGGGCTCGCCGTTCCCTCTCTGCTGCCGCTGGGGCTGTTGCGCAGGTACATGGCCGCCCTGTTGCTCGCGGCACTCGCGATCGGTTGCGGCTTCGCCCTCAACGGCAGCCGTTTCGGCTGGCAGTGTGCGCGTGTCCTGCTGCCGCTGGCCAATTTCGAAAAGCTTTCGGACGTCGAAATCACGGTGGTGCAGCCCTCTCCCAGAGAGGGAATGGTGCCCGCGGACGAACCCCTCCAGATCGAGATTGCCGTGGTCGCCCCGGGGGAGGTGGAGCCGGTCCTGCTGGCGCGGCGCCCAAACGGTTCCCGCCTTCGGATTCCAATGCGGGCCGCGGGCCCCGGGCGCTTTCAGGCCAGTCTTCCCGTTGAGCGCGAGCCGTTGGCTTATCAGGTGCGGGCGGGATACAGCGTCACGCGCAGGTTCCAACTTGAGCCGAGGCCGCGCCCCCGGGTGGCCTCCTATTCGAGGACCTACCATTACCCGGAGTATACGGGCCTGCCGGACCGCACTGTGACCTCAGGGGAGGGAAGCGTGAGCGCGCTGGAGGGAACGTTTGTGGAAATCGCCTTGGAGACCGACCAGGCCGTTGGAGCCGGTTCGCTGGCGCTGACCTTGGGGCAGACGGGCAGGGAGCTTCCTTTGGACGGAGTGGAGTTGCAGCCGGGTGTTTTACGCACCCGGTTTGAGCTGACTGAGGGCGGTGCTTATACCGTGCGCCTTGTTTCGGTAGAGACCGGGTTGAAGTCGGCTGGCGGGCCGCAGAACGGCATCCAAGTCGAGCTGGATGGGCCGCCGAGCCTGGTTTTGGAGTCGCCCGCCCGGGACTTGGTGTCGCCCCTTGGCGAGCAGGTTGTCTTGGAAGGCGGGGCAGAGGATGACTTC
>JBIKSY010000224.1:0-6641 GCA_044348365.1 Chthoniobacteraceae bacterium | reverse complement strand
CCGGGAGGGAGCAGTTCCAAGACCCCCTGAAGTGGGGAACCCAGCGAGCGTGCGGCCAGTTCGCAGGTGAGCGTCTCGCCTTGTTGCGCGGAAAAGGACCAGCCGTCCGAGTCCTCTCTGGGGAAGATGCGTCCGTTGATGGTGATCGGAAGGCGGACGGGCGTCGGGCTCTGGGGGCCTTCCAGTTCCTGTTCGAGAAGCTCGGGGAGGTCCCCAACGACAAACTTCATACTGGCGGTGACGCCCTGGGAGGTTGCGCAGCGCCAGAGATGCGGTCCCAGCGGAGCATCGGCCGGTACGCTGATCTGCGCGGCGTAGTCCTTGGGGTAGTCCTCCCTGTTCTGGGAGGCGGGCTTGAGGATTAGGGGGCCGTTGAAGAAGAGGGTCTGCATCTCCGCCAGTCGCGGCTGGGCGTGAATCAGGCCGTTGGCGAACTCAAAACGGGCGTTGCCGTGAAAGTAGAAGCCGCCGACGCGCGCCTCCAACGCCTTGCCGCGTTGGGCGCCGGCGGGAAACACATAGGCGACCCCCGGAGGTTCGGCTGGAGCGGTAAGCACGGCCAGAAGAAGGGTGGCGGAGGCAAGGCCGCTGGCGGAGCGGAAGCGGGGGCGTCGCGTCATTGGCAGGTGCTAGAGCAGGTCGCGCATGATCCTGCCGGCGTTTGTGAGCATGACGGGCCGGCCCTCCTGGGTGAGCATTTCCCCGTGGGGCGGGATGCCCATAAGGTGGTAGACCGTGGCGCAGAGATCTTCCGGGCCGTAAGGCGACTCCGCCGGATCGGAAGCCTGCGCATCACTTTTGCCCAGCACCCTGCCCCCTTGGATACCGCCGCCGCCCAAGGCGACGGTGAAGCACCGGCTCCAGTGGTCGCGGCCGGCGTCCTTGTTGATGACGGGGGTGCGCCCAAACTCTCCGGTGACCACTACGACCGTGCTTTGAAGCAGACCACGCGCATCGAGATCCCGGAAGAGGGCGGACATGGCGAGGTTGAGCTTGGGAAGCAAATCGTCCTTTAGGGTCACAAACCCCTTGGAGTGGGTGTCCCAGTTCTGGTGGTTGATGGTCACGCAGCGCACCCCCGACTCTACCAACCGCCGTGCCAGCAGGCAGCTTTGGCCCAGCGTGCTGCGGCCGTAGGTGTCGCGTAGCTTCGGATCCTCCTGTTGGATGTCGAAGGCGGTCTTGGCCTCGCGCGAGGTCATCAGGGCGGTGGCTCGTTCCGCAAAAACGCTCAGTTCGCCAGCGTTGGCGTTGGCTTTCTGTTCGACGCTGCGCTGGAAGCGGTCCACCTGCGCGAGCAGCGTACGGCGGTCTGCAATGCGTGCGGCGTCTATGGAAAGCGGCGGCTGGAGGTCTGGGATTTCGAAGCCCGGGGAGTTGGGGTCCGTTTCGATGACAAACGGTACAGCACTCGGCCCCAGATATGAGGAACTGCCGCTGGCGTGCATTCCCGGAAGGCACACGTAGGGCGGGATGCTGCCCCGGGCCCCCAGCCGCTGGGCGATGACCGAGCCCAGCGAGGGGTGCTGGTTGTTGGGGGAAAGGCCGGCGTTGAAGGCGGCGTTGGGACGGTAGCCGGTGAGCATGTGGTGGTCTGCGGAACCGTGCCCGGCGTCTCCATGCGTAAAGGAGCGAATCAGGGAAAACTTGTCGGTCACGGCCGCCACTTCCGAAAGGTGTTCGCATACATGAATCCCGGGCACCCGGGAGCGAATGGGATTGAACGGCCCGCGGACGGTGCTGGGCGCTTCCGGCTTCATGTCAAAGGAGTCGATCGTACTCAGGCCCCCCTGCAGGAAAAGATAGATGAAGGAGGGGCTTGCCCCCGCTCCCGCGCCGCGCGCCTCCTGGCGGAGCATCTGCGCCATCGAGAGGTTCATTCCCAGTAGGCCCGCAGTTCCAATGCTTAGAAAATCCCGACGGGCGAGGCCGTCACAAAAGGGGGTGTGGGCAGGTTTCATGGCAGGGAGCAGGGGGGCGGTTCAGTGGTTAAAGACAAACTCCAAGGTGTTGAGCAAGGACCAGACAAGGTCTTCGGCGGCTTCCTGGAAATGGCCGGGCCGAGCGGCGAGGTAGGCCAGGGCGCTGCTGCGTTCCTGTGCGGAGGGAGGGCGCGAAAAACAGGCGAGGTAGGCGGACTCCACCAGCGCGCCCGCCCCGCCAGGCTGCGCAATCCAGCGGGGCAGACTGCCCTCCGCATGAGCGAGCTTGGCCTGCAGATTGTTTGAGTTCATGAAGTGCAGGGCTTGGGAGATTCCCGCGGAAGCCGACCGTTCGCAGACGCAGGCGGTGGTGCGCATCGGGCGGCCGAACAGCTTGAGAAAATAACTCTGCTGTTCGCTGTCCCAGAGCTGGACCGCCCGCTGGCCCAGCGGCACCCCGGGAAACTTTTCGGGCACACCCGTGACGTCGCAGATGGCGTCGAGCAGCACCTCGGCGGGCAAACGCCGGAACAGCGCCCTTGAAAAGTTGAGCTCGTCTCCTTCGTTCGTGGCGTTGGGGGTGGCGGAGCGCTGGTAGGTTTGGGACGCCACGATGGCGCGGATCAGCGCCTTTTGATCAAATTTTGCCTCCGTCAAGATCCGCGCCAGTAGGGTGAGCAGCTCCGGATTCGACGGCGGGTTGGAGGCGCGCACGTCGTCGACCGGTTCCACCAGACCCCTGCCCAAAAAGTGGGACCAAATCCGGTTGGCCATGTTTTGCGCAAACCAGGGGTTGTCCGGGGCGGTGAGCCACTGCGCCAGTACTTCGCGGCGGTCCCCGGACGGGTCGGTCCCGGGCATTGGTGTCCCGAGGGGATGGGCGTAGAGCACTTCCTTGGTGCGCGGGTGGGTCACCTTCGGCGTGCCGTCAGCAAGCAGGGATTCTTCCGTGCCCGTCTTCTTGAAGCGGACTTGTTCGAAAAAGGCGCGCATCCCGTGGTAGTCCGACTGGGTCCAGCGGTCGTAGGGATGCTGGTGGCATTCCGCGCAGGTGATGCGAATTCCCAGCAGCGCCTGCGAGGCGGTGGCTGCCATTTCCCCCGGCTTCTTGGTGACCTTGAAAAAGTAGCCGGCGGCGTTCTGGGTCAGGGGCCCCTCAGCTTCCAGCAGCCCGCGCGCAAAGACGTCGAGGGGGGTGTTTGTCTCCATGGACTGGTGAATCCACCGGTAGTAGGCGAAGGCGCTGGCATGGCCGAGGGTACGCCTGTCTACGCGGAGGACGTCCGACCACTTCAGTGCCCACAGGTCTGCGTGCTCCGGACGCCCCAAAAGCCTCTCGACGGCGCGCGCCCTTTTGCCGGGGGCCGGGTCTTCGAGGAAGGCGCGGGCCTCCTGAAGCGAGGGGATCCGGCCGATGAGGTCAATGGAAACGCGCCGGAGGAAGGCGGCGTCGTCCACCGGTTCCGAGGGGCGCAGGTTCATCTTACGCAGGTTTTTGTGCACCAGCAGGTCGATGTCCGTGGCGCCCGGGGGCTCCTCGAAGGCGTTCGGAGAGCCGGGTCTGGGAACAGTGACCTGATGGATGGCGATCTGGCCCTCAAACCGGGCCATCACCGCGGCCTGGCCCACGAGCGAGCCGGTGGTCACCGCGCCTTGTTCATCGACTTCCGCCAAAGCTGGGTTGTTGGAATGAAAGATGGCCAGCCACGTCACATCCTGTTCCGCGCCGTCGGAGGAGCGTGCGTAGACCTTGAGTGGCTGGCTTCCTGAAAAGCCGAGCACCGCCGCGGCCGGCTCCAGACGCAGGCTTGTCCAAACGGGGCGCTCCTTGTCCTCGTAGAGTGCGCCCTGCGCCACCCAGTCCCGGAGGATGCCGTACTCTTGGGAGCCGACGCGCAGACGCGGGCCCCCCGCGTGCGGTACGAGCGAGGCGCTTTTGGTCAGCAGCAGGCTGTTTTCCGGGGCGGCGGGCATCACGCGGCGGCCGCGGTCCTGAAGCACCAGCGCCTCGAAGTCTGAGTGGGGATCGTTGCCAAAAACCGAGAGTTTGAACCCGTTCTGTCCCTCGGCCTTCCCGTGGCAGGCCGAGCCGTTGCAGCCAAACCGGCTCAGAATGGGAGCGACGTCGTGGAGAAAGTCGGGCTGGAACTGCCCGTCTGCTCCCCGCAAGGGAGGACACACGAGGGCCGCGGCTGCCAGCAAACACCCAGCGACGCCGCGTAAAACGGGGAGGCGTGCGTTCATGCGGGCGATGGAGAACGGTCCGCGTCAAAGCGCGGGGATTCAGGGCACGGGACGGGGGCGTCCAGGATTCCGAATGGAGCTGCCATCGGGTGACGAAAGGGGAGGGACCGGAAACAGGGAAGGGCTTTTGCCCGGCACCCAAGCCGGTCGGAGTGACGCAGGGGGGAATTCATTCCACCCATGACCACCAGAAACCTGACTGAATCTTTGTTTAATCCGCAAGTAAATCCACAGCAGTGACCTTTCGCTGCTTAATGAAAAGCAGGTGCCCCGCTTTTGTTATGAGTGACAGGTGCGGGGCGAGGCGGTGTCGAGGACTTCGGACCCTAAGCGTCCCGGTTCACTTTTTCTGCTGCTCCATTTCGCAGTCTGCAGCCATGGGCACTGCGGGGCCGCTCTGGTCCACGGGATGGGTGAAGAGGTAGCGGAAGACAGGGTCGTAGCCCCAATGTCCCATCACGTCCTTGCCGCCGGGCACAACGACGGTGTGGGCACGGCCACTGTTGTTTTTGACGTCAATATTGGTGATGAGACGGCGCGAGTTGCCGTAGGGCGGCTTGGCGGTGTCAACGTCCACGACGGGGCCGTGGTTGTGCATTTTGAGCAACTGCCAGGAACGGCAGTAGTGGTTTGCGGTCCAGCCGCCATCGAGCACGTGGGTGAACCCAAAGAAGCGGTTCGAGGGCGTGGCGGAGGCCCCGCCCTGCCAGGTTTCGGTGTTGTCGCGCGGACCCGAGAACATCACCACGCGGTCCACCTTTTGATGCATGGCAAAACGGGCAGCGGTGGTGCTGCCGTGGGAGATGCCGCTCAGGATGATTTTTTCCCAGCGCAGGCTGCTCCCGTCCTCGTTGACGAACTGCCCCCACTTGCCCTCCGGATGCTCCTTGGCTAGCCACTTTACAAATTGCAGAGCACGTTCCTTCATTCCATCGGGCTTCGGGATGTCGACCAGCGGGCTGAAATCCTCTCCCGTGGCCGCCTCGAGGCGGATCTTGCCAAGTACAGTGCCGTCGCCGCCTTCGTACTGCGCCTTGGTGACCCCGGCGAACCACCCGTTGGAGTAATGAGGCTGGATCCCGTGGTAGCCGTAGCTGGAGATGCGCTCAAACAGCCCCTGGTTGTGTCCCATGAGCCAGATCACGAGTTTCCCCTGCGAGGGCACGCGGGTGTCCACCACCGCGTGCTGGAGATCGGAGGGCTTGCCCTTCTCATCCGAGAAGGTGAACTTGATTTCCGGGTGCTCCTTTGCCAGCGGGTCGATCTCGCTTGCCCGTTTGCTGAGGTCAAACCGCTGGGGTTCAGCAGCGCGAAGCTGGCTGCCGAGCAGGAGAAAGGTGAGGAAGAGCTGTTTCATGGGGTTGGTGGGGATGGGGAGAGGAGGGTCTGGAAGCGTTCCCCTCGAGTGTGGTTGGGTTTGGAATCTGATTCCAAGATTTGTCGCAACAAATCACGGGCGCGCCTTCTTGAACGGCTTTTGGCGACCGGCGCACGGACAAAACGCTGCATGTTCGGTAGCCTTTGCTCTGACGCTTTGACGGGAACCGAAGAATCCTACGCACAACGCAAATTCTCGGTTGAAACCTCAGGCGCGGTTGAGCGCGCGTCAGGCGGAAGCAACCGGGGCGAGTGCTGTGGGGGGGGTGTGGGGGAGGGCGTTTTGTGTGGTTTTGCTTGCACACACAACCGCTTGTGTTATCCGGTTAGCAAAGGAACGGATTGACACAAGAAAATGTATTGCTCTAAGTGCGGCGCCCTCGAAGACAAGGTGATCGACTCGCGTCCCGCGAAGGACGGGAAGAGCATCCGGCGTCGGCGTGAGTGCGTGGCGTGCGCCTACCGCTACACCACCTACGAGCAGATCGAGCAGACGGAAGTCCGAGTGGTAAAGCGCGACGGGCGGTCCGAATTGTTTGACAGGCAAAAGGTGCTGGATGGAATGCAAAAGGCTTGTGAGAAGCGACCAGTCTCCCATGCGCAGATTGAAGAGGCCGTGGATGAAATCCTCTCGAGTATCGAGGCGGGCCTGGAACGGGAGGTCCCCAGCCACGTGGTCGGCGCGAAGGTCATGGAGCATCTGCACTCGCTGGATGAGATCGCCTATGTGCGGTACGCTTCGGTTTACCGACAGTTCGAGGATTTGGGCGAGTTCATTGACGAGATCCAACTGCTTGGCACTCGGCCCAAACGCAGCACCTTGCAGCCGGAACTTTTCAAACCATGATCTGGCTTGGAAACGAGCCCACGGTGATTGATTTGGGAGCGGCGGGTTCCGTGGTCTTGGAGCAGGACTGGCTGGAGCAGTGTCTGGAGGAGGCGGCCACAGCAGCCGGTTATGAGGACTGGCCCGCTGGCGACGTGGCGCGTAGCGTGACCGATTTTCTTCTGGCCGAGCGTGCGGAGCAACCCTACTCGCTGGAAGAGTTCACCTCCACGGTCCACCGGGCCTTGCGGGGGATCGGCTATGATGAGGTC
>JBIKSY010000223.1:0-6666 GCA_044348365.1 Chthoniobacteraceae bacterium | reverse complement strand
CGTTCCACTCCCCCCCCGTTCCGGTCGCCAGCGAAAGCACTTCCTGCTCGCTCACAGAAGTGATCGCCGTGCCCAGCAGGTTAAGCCGGTCGGACACCGTCTTCTGTACGTCCTGCACCCGGCTCAAAGACAGCGTGTACATTTCCGCAAACGCCTTCGGGAACACGGCGTCCAAGGCGGCGCTCAAGTTCAGCCCGCCCACATACACCGGAGCCGCCACCCCGGGAGCCGCCGCCGCCGCACCCGCTGGCACCGCGTATGGCTCCAGCAACAGGGATTCAGGCGACTGCAGCGCATCAAACTGGGTGATGATTTCTTCGATTGCCTTGTCGTAGGCCGCTGCCGCCACGAGCAGATCCAAGCCCTGCCCGGCTTCCCGCTGGGCCTGCGTTTTGCCCAGGCTCGCGTAGGAATTACGCTCCAGCTCAAGGTAGACCAGCAGCGGATCGTTGGCACCAAGCGCGGCGGCTCCCGCCGCGCGCGGCGCCACAGGCTGCATCGCCTTGCCCGCGCTATCGGTATACACCAGCGTCGCACGCAGCGCCGCACTCTGGCGCACGCCTTCAAAACTCCCGGTCACCCCGTCGGTTGTTCTGAGAATTTCAAACCGTTGTTTCTGGCCGAACTTGGTCAAAAGATTCCCCGTGCCGCTCACCGTCGGCACCACAATCCCACCCGCCTGAATCGTGCCGTTTGTCACTTGGCCCAACTGCGCCGAGCCTGTCCCAGCTCCGGTCGCCGCCACCACACTGAGCAGGTCGCTTACCAGCGTTCCCGACATGGAGTATTCAAACTGGTAAACTGCTCCCTTGGCCACCTGCAGGTTCCCCTCGATGACCTGCGTCCCGGGCGAGTTACCGGGCGCGATCGTCGCGCCCGCCCCAAGCCGCACCAGACCCTTGACCGAGCCGCTCCCCTTGAGCACCTGCGGAATCGCCACGCTGCCAGGGCTGCCGCCCACAAACAACGTGCCCCCGGAGATCTGGCTCACATCCAGACGCGCCCCGCTGCCCGTGCTCGTGCCCACATTCAACGTGCTCACACCTGCCAGCGTGTCGTTCGAAGTCACCTTCAATGTGCCCGCTCCCACTTGCGCCAAAGTCCCGGCGAGCACCGCGCCGCTCCCCAGCGCCAGCTCGCCCGCGCCCCGCTTCTCAAACGCAGTCAGCGTGCCGCCGTTGAGCGTCACCGAAGCGCCGGCCGCCACCTTCGCTCCGCCGTCGAGCACCCCTGTGAGGTTCAGCGTCCCGCCGCCACTTAATGTGCCGCTCAAAGTCCCTATACCGCTCCCGGTATTCAACGCCACGTTTCCGGCCACCGTCACAGGCATCGCCACATTTACGTTGCCCGAAAACACCACGGTTCCGGCGTTAAGCACCAGCGGCACGCTCACTCCCACAAGTGTCGTGTTGTCCACCGCAAGTGTGCCCGCACCGTCCTTCACAAGACGCCCGTTGCCCGTGATCTGGTTGCCCAACCCCACCGTCGTTCCAACGGCCGGATTGAGCCGCAGCGCCGCGTCGACTCCCACCGACACCACGCCCGTCCCAAGCGCGCCTTCTTGAAGCACTTCCAACGTCCCAGCCGTAATCACCGTCGGCCCGGTGAACGTGTTGGACGTCCCCGCCAGCACCACCGTGCCGCTGCCGCTCTTCACCAGCGCCCCGGCTCCCACCACCTGGTTGGCGAGCGTCAATGCCGTCCCGTCAGCCGCGTTCAACGCCAGAACTGCAGCCGACCCCACCACCACGGCGCCGGTGCCCACGCCCCGGCTGTTTTGGATTTCCAACGTCCCGCCGCGCACTTCCGTTCCGCCCGAGTAGCTGTTGGTCCCGCTAAGCACCAACGTGCCTTCGCTTTGTTTCGACAAATTGCCCGCCACAGTGCCGTCGCTCACCAGACCACTAAGGGTGAGTACGCCCCAGTTGCTCACGCTCAGATTGAGCGTATTGCCCACCACCACGTTGTTTGTCAGCAAAAGCGTTCCGCCCTCCGCAAACAAAAGCGTGCCTCCGCCGGCCAACTCGATCTTGGCGCCGGACTTCAGCTGCGAGAGATCCAGCGTCTCGCCCGGTTGCAAGCGCTTCGCCGTCGAACCACCCTTCCACTCGACATTAAACTGCGGATTGGCACTGGTGACAAACTCATCGCCACCGACGAACACCGTGTTGGGCAAATACAAGTCCTTGGTCAGCCCGATGAACTCCAACCGCGCTACGGTCCCAGCTGAACCCAGGGTGATCTGCCGGATTCCGTCGTCGATGAACCTCGCATTGTTGGACGGGTCGACACGCGTTACCGTTGTTAATCCCAGTTCCAACTTGCCGCCGCTGACGACGGTATCGCCCATGTAGGTATAACCCTGCTGGAGGAACAACGTTCCAACCCCCGTTTTAGTCAGGGTGATCGCCCCTGCGGTGCCACCGCTCACCACGCCGCTAATCGTCAACCGAGCATTCTCGCCGATGTTGAACACGGACGCACCCGTCAGCGACAGCGGCGCCGCCACCGTGTGCGAACCTTCGCTCACCGTCACCACTGCGCCCAGCGTTCCAAGCGAGATCCCCGAGCCAGCCGTGCCCGCGAGGGTCACCCCGCCGCTGCCGGAGAGTGTCAAACCTTGCAGCTCCAAAGTCTGCGCCGGCAACGCCACCACCAGCGCCGCGGAGCCCGCCGTGAGGCTCGCACTGTCGGTGTTGCGGCTCAGCGCGCCGTCCAGACCCGGCCGGCCACCCGCGGCCGTCCAGTTGTTCCAATCGGTCCAAGCACCCGACTGCGTCCCGGCCCACACGCCCTGGCCGCTGTAGACCTGCCCGGAAAGGTGCAGCGTTTGCTGCTTAAGGAGCACACTGCTCAAGCCGCTCGTACCCGTGCCATCCGTTTCGAAGCCCCAAGTCACCATCCCTGTCTTGGGTCCCGTCTCGCTTAGAGCAATCGCGCTCAATCCTACCTGCAGCGTCCCGCGGCTCACGCCCCCCGCCTCCAGCAGAGACACGCCGCCCTGGCTCGCTGCGGCTCCGCTCGCCCCAACCGCCATAACGTTGAGCGCCTCGCTGAACCCATCCCCCTCCACCGCAAGGTTTCTCACGTCCAGCTCCACCAGGGCGGAGGTGCTTCCCCTTCGCACCCGTCCCAGATCTAACGTGCCTCCATCTGCAAGGAGTGCGCCGTCGCGCTCAAGTCGCCCGTCTGCCGCCCGGTACACTCTCGCACTGAGACTGACCGTCTGCGTGCCAAGAGCCGCGTCCGCGTAGGAATTGCCTTCCTGTCCCACAGAGCGCAACGCGATACTCAAGCTCCCACTGAGCAACCCAGCCGACAGCGTGCCGGTCCCGTAACCCACCTGCAGCGCGCCAGACGCTCCACCGGCCAGCAGCAGACTCCCGCCGCTGACGCTGAAGCCGCCCGTCGCGCTCACGGCCGTCCCCAACAGGTCAGAGTAACCGTCACCCGGCGCGGTGTTTTCAATCTGGAGCGTCCCGCCAAAACTTCCGGGTCCACTCCGTAGGGTGCCCAGGTTCAGGGTGGTTGCAGACACCGTACCGGCCGCCAGCCGGTAGACCTTTCCGGTGAGAAATACGTCCTGCGTGGCCACCCCGGGTGCTACCGCTGCTAGGCCTGTGCCGCTTTGGCCGACCGAGGTGTAGCTGACGGTCGCCAAGCTGTTCCAGGAGCCCGCGGCCAAAGCCGCCGGGTTTTGTGTCACCACAAAAGATCCACCCGTCACCCCACCGGCTGGCACATTCCGCACAGTCCCGCTAACCCCGACCACCGGGTCGCTTGTCGCGATTGCCGCGCTTAGATCGTCCGAGTACCCATCTCCAGCCGAGACATTGCGCACCAACAAAGTACGCTGCTGGAGCGGGCCGTTTTCGCGCACGCCGGCAAACTGGAGGGTCGTCTCCGAGAGCGAGCCCGCGGCCAGCCGGTACACGCTGCCGCTGAGATTGACCACCTGCGTCCCAGCCGAGACCGCAGCCAGTCCGCTTGTGCCCGTGCCATCGGTGGAGAAGCCGATACTCAGGGTTCCGGTTTTCAACCCGGCAGCGGCAAACCTGGCACTTCCGAACCCCACCTCAAACGCCCCAGCGGCACCGGAACCGGCCGCCACCAGGCTGGCGCCGCCGGAGCCCACTCCGAAACCGCCGCTGCCGGAAACCATGGCGCTGAGTTTTTCGCTAAACTGATCCCCGGCCAAGGCGGTGTTCTGCAGATCCAGAGTGCTCATCTGGAAACTCCCGCCCTCACGGATTGCCCCCAGCGACAACAGGGTACCTCCGCCCAACACCGTGCCTCCCTGCGTGAGGGAACCTACTGCGGGCCGATACACCGTGGCGCTCACCGCCACCGAGCGGCTTCCCAAACCGACGTCCCCAAGCCCGGTGTTGGGCTGCCCCACAGAGCTCAAATCGAGGACAAGTGTGCCGCTCTTAAGCCCCACCTGCGAAAGGTCCCCACCGTAACCGACCTGTAGACTTGCACCGGTGCCGGCGGCAACCGTGGCGGAGCCGCCGGCGAGCAGGAATCCGGAGGGCACGTTGGCGTCCACGCGCAGCAGATCCGAATAGGAGTCCGCGACGGCTGTGTTGAAAACGACCACACTGCCCCCAGAAAACGGGGAGTTTGCCCGGATACTCCCCAGATCCAGCGTCCCACTGCTCACGCTCCCCACAGCCAGTCGGTAGACGGCGCCCTGAAACGTGACCGCCTCCGAGGCCACAACAGGCACTGCCTCTGCGAGTCCCAATCCGCTCCGCCCCTGCGAGGCGTAAACGACCGTGGCGCTACTGCTCCATGACCCCGCACCAAGGCCTGCGGTGTTGTAGCCAAGTGCGAAGGTCCCGGAAAAAAGGGAGCCGGCAGCCAGGGCGGTTTGAACTCCACCGCCAGTTACGTTTGGTTCGGAGGCACTTAACGTGGCCTGAAGGTGGTCGGAGTAGTTGTCCGCCTGCGCAGCGTTGCGCACAAACAGACTTCCCGAGGCCACCGGCTCGCCCACGCGCACAGCGCCGAAAGAAAGCGTGCTCGCGCTGAGTGTGCCGACAGCCAGCCGGTACACACCGCCGGTGACGCGCACCGTCCCACTGCCCAAGTTGACCGACGCACCGGGCAGCACCGAATCATCCGCAAAGGTGAGCTTCAAGGACTGGTCTATCGGGCCGGCAGTACGACCGGGCGCAAGTGTCGCGTAAAGCGGTACGGCGCCGCCCTGCGCCAGCGCACCGACTTGGGAAAGCGCAAGCGACCCCGCAGAGGTGGAGATGCCCTTGAGCGCGACACGCAGCCCGGCGGCGTTGGAAACTTTAAGGCTACCCACAGTTAGCAAAGGTGCGGCGTATCCCTCCCGCACCGCCACCAGCGCCAACGTGCCGCCTCCAAACACCGGGCTGGCGTGCTCGTACACATCCACCGAAAAACTGGAGGCCACCGAACCCGCATTGGTGACGTTCAAGCCCAGTGCATAGAGCGTGCCCGGTTGCGCCAACCCGCTCGAGGCAGGGGTGAACGTGAAACCCAGCTGGGACACGCTGGTTTGTCCCGGAGCCAGCGCGCTCACCGAGCCACCGCCGGTAATCTGTGAACCGCCCACCAAGGTCACCCGCAGAGCGTCCGACTGAGCCGGCGCCGAGTTCTCCACCTGCACGGCCAACGTCGTGGAGCCGCCGAGAATGAGCGAACCAAAGGCTGGCTGCACCGTGACCGTACCGACGGTGGCCCGGCGCTGCAGCGTCAGTAAGGAGCCGGCGTTGAGAAAGTAGTAGTTTGAGGTGTCCCCGAGACTGACGCTGCTCAGGCTTCCCGCAATGAGCGTGCCGGCGGAGAGGAGCGTGTAGCGGCCCAGAGCCTCGCCCGAGGGCGCGGCGATTTGGAGTGCGCCGTTGAGCGTGGCAAGACCAGAGACGGTGAAGGAATGACCCGGGGCGAGGAAAAGGGAGCCGCCCGAGAGGTTCAGAGAGGAGACCGAAAGCGCTGCGGCACGGGCATCAAGCAGTCCCGCGGAGATAAGCAGTGAGCCCGTGCCCAGGGCGGAAGAGGAGGCGAGCTGGAGGGTTCCTCCCTGCAGACTGGTCGCGCCCTTGTAGTTGGAAGAGCCTCCCAAGACCAACAGTCCGGCGCCGGTTTTGGAGAGGCTCGCAGCCGTGCCCGCGTCTCTGTCCCGCACCCCAGCTCCAAGGGTGATTGCCGAGGAACCCGCCACAGCGAGGCCCAAATCGCTCTCGAGAACCAAGGGAACAGAAACGGAATGGGAACCGGCCAGCACGGCGACGGAGGCTTCGTTGCCGGAATCGTAGAACCATAATTCCGATGCCGCGCCCTCGGAACTCAGCGTGAAGCCGGAGCCCGCAGCCCCCTGCAGGCTGAGGGAGAGGAGTTGCACCGGGGCGTTCGGAAGCACCACGGAAGCAGGTGCCTGTGCCTGCGAGAAAACGGCCACAGCGGAACCCCGGCTGCCCGGCAACAGACCCGGAGCAGCGCCGGCGTTCCAATTCAAAGGCGAACTCCACAACCCGTCTCCTGCCGCCCCCGTCCACTGCACCGCACTGCCGGCCTGCACCACGTTGACCCGGACCCTGCCCGGCACGGAGTACTCCAACCCGAAACGGAGCGACCCTGCGCTCCATGTGTTCTGGCTGAACTCGCCCGTCCTCGAGCCGCTGAAAGTGA
>JBIKSY010000222.1:0-6671 GCA_044348365.1 Chthoniobacteraceae bacterium | reverse complement strand
CATGGCGGCCCTATACAACCCGTAGAGAGCTTGACTCTATTCGCCGGTGTGGTCGACTTGCGGTCCCGCAGGATGATCCAAATATGCTCTTCGGCTCCCGCTGACTTGCCAAGAAAACTCAGCCATCGCTCTGAAAGGCCAAAATGGATTCTTCCACTCCACCCTCTGATCCCGGAATGACTTGGCTCGCCTTCGCAATGCTCACCGTGGTGAGTTGGGGGGTGTACGGCGTGTTCCTCCACAACGGTCAGAATCAGATGGCGGACAAAGAGTTTGGGCGTTACAAGGCCTTTCTTTTTGTGGGCATTGCCTACTTCCTCACCGCGGTCCTTACCCCCCTCATTCTGTTATGGGCGAAGGGGGCCGACTGGAAGTATCCGGCCAGCGGGATGACTTGGTCTTTGGTGGCGGGCATCGTTGGCGCGATCGGCGCCTTTGGCGTGTTGCTCTCCTTTGGCGCAAAAGGCGCGCCGCCCGCGGTGATGGCGATTATTTTTGCAGGGGCCCCTGTGGTCAATGCGCTCGTGTCGGTAGCGATGCACCCTCCGGACGGGGGCTTTGGGGGCATCAAGGCCGGTTTTTGGATTGGTCTCGTGATGGCCGCCTCGGGCGGATGTATGGTGAGTTTTTATAAACCCGGCCTAGGCAAGCCGCTGCCCATGCCGCCTCCTCAGGTGGTTTATGGGAAGGCACAGTAGCCGCGCTCTGGCTCCATCCGCGTCACCGCGTAACTGCCCGTGACTGATCCGGTGCGAATCAAACAGTGGGCGCTTCTTGAGCCCCTTTTATCCTCCGCGGCTCGCTCCAGCGCCTTCCAGCGCTCGCGCCTGCCTCAAGATTTTGTTGCACCCTCGTCTCTGGAGGCTTTCTCCCGAGATTTTCCCCTAACAGCCAAGCAGGAACTTGCGGCTGACCAGCACAGGTACCCTCCCGCCGGCAACAACCTGACCGACCCGGAGTCCGCCTACCTCCGCTTCAGCCAGACCAGTGGCACGACTGCTCGCCCACTGGCGGTATGGGACACCGCCGAAAGCTGGGACTGGTTGCTTGAGAACTGGGTGCGGGGCTTTCAACTCGCCGGAGTGATCCCCGGAATGCGGGCCTTCTTCGCTTTTTCATTTGGTCCGTTTCTTGGTTTTTGGACGGCTTTTGAGGCCGGTCTGCGTATGGGCTTGCGGTGTCTTCCAGGAGGAGGGCTTGGAACGGCGGCCCGGCTTCAGTTGCTGTTGGACCAGAGGGTAGAGGTGCTCTGTTGTACGCCCACCTACGCGCTGCACCTCGCTGCGACTGCCGCGAGGCAGGGATTGGATCTCTCCCGCAGTGCGGTCCGCAAAATCATGGTCGCCGGCGAACCTGGCGGCAGCCTCCCCGAGGTGCGCCGCCAAATTCGTTCTGCCTGGCCGGACGCCGAACTCCTGGACCATTACGGACTGACGGAGGTGGGCCCCGTTGCTTTTGCCAAAACCGGCGAAGGGGGATTTCTGCATGTGCTCGAAGATCGTTATTTCGCGGAGGTGCTGCATCCTGAGACGCTCCAGCCCGTTTCTTCGGGCCAGTGCGGGGAATTGGTGCTCACTCCCCTCGGGCGTTCTGCGTGGCCCCTGTTCCGCTACCGGACCGGGGATCTCGTGCGCCCGCTTCAAACCGACTCAGGCCTTGTTTTAGAGGGCGGCATTCTGGGCAGGGTTGACGACATGGTCATTGTCCGGGGTGTGAACCTGTACCCGGGCGCCGTGGAGGACGTGGTGCGGGGCGTTCTCGGCATGGGCGAGTACCGCGTGACACTAAGCGGAGACACCGGTCTGGCGCAGATCGAGATCGAGATCGAGGCCCCCTCGGAACACGGATCCTCTATCGCCTCGACCGCTTCCTCCCCGTCAGTTTCTTTCCCCCTTCCTTCTGGCTCCGGCCCCTCAACGTGGGAAATCACGTCGCTCCCACCGTCCGGTCGCCCAAGCGAGGGGGCCACCAGGGCCCTGGGCGCACCGACTCCCCCGGAAGAAGGCTTGGCCGCGCTTGCCGCCCTCAGACTAGAGGCGGCCTTCGAGCGTGCCTTCTCCCTGCGCATTCCTGTCAGGCAGGTCCCGCACGGCAGCCTCCCCCGGTTTGAACTCAAGGCCCGCCGCTGGGTGCACCGCGGGGCTTCCTCCGCTTAGAGACGCGCCGCACCGAAGGTGCCTGCCAAGGAAGCCGCCACCCCAGAGCGGGGGTGGCGGTGTAGGGTGCCGGACTCAGCTGACCTTGACCTCGATGGCCTTTGGCGCCAACTTTTCGCTCTTGGGTATCCGCACCGTCAGGACCCCGTCGTGGAACTCGGCCTTGGCCTTTTCACCCTCGGCCGCGGCCGGCAAAGTGAAGGTGCGGAGAAACGCCCCGTAGGTGCGCTCAGTCCGGTGGAATCGCCGGGTAGACTCCTTCTTTTCCTGTTTGCGTTCCCCGGCGATCTCCAAGACTCCTTCCCGGAAGGAAACCTTGACGTCGGTCTTTGCCACCTCGGGCAGGTCGGCCTTGATCGAGTATTCTTTGTCGTCCTCGGCGATATCCACCTGAGGATACCACTGTTGAGCCGAAGTGCCCTCAAGGGCGCGGGAGAAGGGACTGCGTTCAAACAGGCCTTCCAGCCGTCTCTCAATTTCCTCCAACTCGCGGAAGGGTTCCCAGCGGCTCATTTGAAACGGGTTCCATTTAGTAAGTGAGCTCATAGTGTAACCTTGTGTGTTTTTTGTGCGTGTGAACGGCGTCATTTCCTTCATCAACCGTGGCCTGTCCCGCCGGAGGCGGACTTTTTGCCAGGTCCCCCCGGCCCGGTCGAAGGGCACGGTGTGTTGAAAAAGGCGCCTTTCACCACACGCTACGGAAGTCGACTGCGGTTGGTTTTAAGTTTATTTTCATAGGGCCTGTTGACAGCTGCCTGGGGCTTGATTCACCGGGCCGCGAAAGCCTATCCTTGCCACATATGTCCACGGATCCCGCCTCGCTTTATTCCCGCAAAAACCCGTTTCCGGCTCCTCACCTGGTCAACCGCCGCCTCAGTGGACCCGCTTCACAAAAGGAAACGCGCCATCATGAAATCTCTCTGGCCGGCTCGGGGTTGCGTTACGAGGTAGGCGACTCCCTCGGTGTGTTTGCCAGCAATGATCCAGGGTTGGTGGCGGAAATTCTCGGCGCAATCGGGGCAGGTGGGGGGGAAACAGTGACGGGGAACGACGGTGGAACAAAAACCCTACGCGAGGCTCTTTTGCATGATTTTATCATCACAACCCCCTCCAAAGAGTTTCTGGCCGCGCTGGTGGCAAAGGCCGGGGAGGCTGTCTCCGAACTGGCCGCGCTGACTGGGGATGCTGCGCGCAAAAAGGAGCTGGAGGCTTATTTGTGGGGGCGTGAGGTGATCGACTTTCTATTGGCCCATCCAGGTCTGAGCTGGAGTGCCGAGGAGTTTGTGAAGGCGTTGCGCAAGCTCCAGCCGAGACTCTACTCCATCGCTTCGAGCCAGAAGGCCGTTGGTGAGGCGGTGCACCTGACCATCGCAACGGTGCGGTACGAAACCTTTGGGCGCAGACGTTCAGGCGTGGCGTCGACGTTTCTGGCTGACCGGACTGCAGGAAGGGCGGGAGTGCCTGTGTTTGTGCACACGGCCAAGCATTTCCGGCTTCCCGAAGATCCGGCGACTCCGGTCATCATGGTGGGGCCAGGCACGGGAGTGGCTCCTTTCAGGGCTTATCTACAGGAGCGCAAGGCGGTGGGTGGCGGAGGGAAGAACTGGTTGTTTTTTGGAGAGCAGCGCAGGGATTCGGACTTCCTCTACGGTTCAGAACTGGAGGCGTTGCAGGCCGAAGGGGTCTTGACGCGTCTGGACTTGGCTTTTTCGCGGGATCAGGAGCAGAAGGTGTATGTACAGCACCGGATGCGCGAGGCCTCGGCCGAGTTGTATGCCTGGCTGGAGGCTGGAGCGCACTTTTTTGTGTGCGGTGACGGTGAGCGCATGGCGAAGGACGTGGACGCAGAACTGCAGGCGATTGTGGGCCGGGAGAGCGGCTGTAGCGCGGAAGCGGCGGCGGAGTACGTGGAGGCTATGAAGAAGGCCAAACGTTACAAAAAGGACGTCTATTGATTGGCTCTGTGTCCGGAATGTGGGCGGACTGCTCCGCTTCCCAAGACCGAGCCTTGTTTCGTAAGTTGACGCTTGGGGCGGGGTAGCGTTGGTTAGGGGCGCGATGTGTTGGAAAAAGTCCCACCGGTTCCCCCTGTTCCTCGGTTTCGTTGTGCTTTCCGGACCGGTCTGCTCCCGTGGGCTGGACGTCCCCAAGGCTGGGCAGTTTAGCCGGGTGCAGGCGGGCGTGCCGCAAGGCGAGGTGGTCAGGCGGGTCTTCTCCGGCAGCAACGTGTTTCCCGGAACCACACGGGATTACTGGGTGTATGTTCCGCGGCAGTACACTGGCGAAAAGCCGGCCAATCTGGTGGTGTTTCAGGACGGTGCGGGTGCGGTAAAGTTGGACGGGGCGCTTAGGGTGCCGGTGGTTCTGGATAATCTGATTGCCGAGGGGCGGTTGCCGGTGACCGTGGGAGTGTTTGTCAATCCAGGCAGCGTGCCCGCGGTCAAACCGGGTGCTGCACCTCGAAGTAACCGGTCCTTTGAATACGACTCCCTTGGGGGGCTCTACGCAAAGTTTCTTGAGGAGGAACTTCTTCCAGAGGCCCTTGCGGGGCTGAATGTGACGACAGATCCGGCTGGCCGGTTGGCCGGTGGGGTGTCGTCCGGCGGAGTTTGCGCTTTCACGCTCGGGTGGGAGCGGCCCGACCAGTTCGGGCTCGTGCTCAGCGGGATCGGCAGCTTTACCAATATCCGTGGGGGATTTGTTTACCCAGCTGAGGTCCGCAAGACGAAGTCAGCGCCGAGGAAGTTGCGGGTCTGGATGCAGGAGGGTGAAGCGGATGTGGACAATCTTTTTGGGAACTGGCCGCTTTCAAATCAGGATTTAGCGGGCGCGCTTAAATACGCCGGATATGACGCTCGTTTTGAGTTGACCGGGGGGGGGCACAGCGGCGCTGGGGTCGGCGCGCTTTTGCCGGAGGCGCTCCTTTGGCTCTTCAGCGAGGTAGGACGTTAGCGAAGGCTGCGCAAAACCGGGTTTATGAAACGGATCTTTTTTTCAGGTTTCTGCATGGTTTATTCATGCTGTATCTCGTTGCATGCCGAGGGTTGGCAGTTGCATGCCGAGGCAGCGGAACAAGCCGGGGTGTCCCGCGGTGCGGTACAGAAGATGGAGCCCTGGCACTCGAAGATTTATCCCGGAACGGTGCGGGATTGGTGGGTCTACCTTCCTGCCCAAGTCAAGGGGGCGGGGGAGCTGGCTCTGATGGTGTTTCAGGACGGGCACGATTACGTGGGCCTCAAGGGGCAATGGAGGGTGCCTACCGTTTTTGACAACCTCACGGCCAAGGGGGAGATGCCTCCGACGGTGGCGGTTTTTGTAAACCCGGGGCACGAGCCTTCTCTGGGAGCGGCTCCGACCCCTTGGAAGAGCTCCAACCGGAGTCTGGAGTACGACAGTCGGGGAGACCGGTACGCCCGGTTTTTGACAGAGGAACTCCTGCCCGAGGTGGAGAAGGTCGTGCGTGCCCACGGTGGGGTGTTGAGTCGCAACCCTGAACTGCGGGCGGTTGGAGGAGCCAGTTCGGGGGCGATTTGCGCTTTCACCGCTGCTTGGGAGCGCCCTGACGCCTTCAGGAAGGTTTTTTCGACCATCGGCAGCTTTGTGAACCTAAGAGGAGGCCATGCCTATCCGTCTTTGATCCGGAAAACCGAGCCCAAACCTTTGCGCGTGTACTTGGCTGACTGCTCCGGCGACCTGGACAACCCGTATGGAAATTGGCCTGTGGCCAACCAGCAAATGAACGCGGCCCTGAGGTATATGGGTTACGACGTGCGATTTGATTTTGCTGAGGGTTTTGGCCACAACAGCGACCATGGAGGGTCTGTTTTTCCAGAGGCAATGAAATGGCTTTGGCGCAAAGATAGGGCGGACGCCGCGGCGGAAACCTCCGGAGACTTGAAAGGAGATTTGAGCCTGTTGAACCTTTTGGCTCCGGGAGAGGGGTGGAAGGTGGCGGCTGAAGGATTGGGGTTTGCAGACGCACCCTGTTCCGACGCCGGCGGGAATTTCTTTTTTTCCGACACAAAAGCGCCGGCAATTTACCGGATCGGGGTGGACGGAACGCGGAGCAGGGTCGCAGGCGAGGGGGTTAGCGGCTTGAAGTTCGGTAACGACGGGTGGCTCTACGGGTGTCAGGGGGCAAAAAAAAGGGTGATCGCAGTTCATCCCGAGAACGGTGAGGTGCGGGAGGTGGCCACAGGCGTTCAACCCAACGACCTAGTCATCACGCCAGAGGGCTATATTTACATCACCGAAACAGGGCTGCAGCAGGTGACCTTTATTGACTCCAAAAGCGGCGCGGTTTGGGTGGCGGATCACGGACTAAGCGCCCCCAACGGGCTGGCGCTTTCTCCGGATGGGGGGACCTTGGCTGTTTCGGAGTACCGGGGGGAACATGTCTGGGTATACCGCCTCGAGGGGGACGGCACTTTGAGTGCAAAGGCGCCTTATATGACGCTGCGCCTTCCGATAGATCCCAAGGGGGAGTCCCGTTTTGGAGAGCCCCCCCCCTACCAG
>JBIKSY010000221.1:0-6675 GCA_044348365.1 Chthoniobacteraceae bacterium | reverse complement strand
CGCGCAATGACCCTCGCCAACCTACTCTCGGCCGACCAAATCATTCCCGAGATGCTGGCTTCCGAGCGCTGGGCGGCCATTGATGAGCTGGTGGATTTGCTCGAAAAAAAGGGGTTTGTGGCAGCACTGGACCGGCCGGACATATCAGCCGCCTTGAAGGTCCGCGAGCAAACCATGAGCACAGGCATCGGCATGGGGATCGCCATTCCACACGCCTCCTCTCCGCGGGTGAACAGCGTGCTGGCGGCCTTCGGCCGTTCCAAAGAGGGCATCGAGTTTGGGGCACTGGACCACGTCCCCGTACGTTTCATCGTGCTTTTCGTCGTTCCGAAGGACCAGTTTCAGATCCACCTTAGGACGCTCGCCGCAATCGCCAAGTTTCTCAACGACAGAGGAGTGCGGGAGCGCCTCGCCACAGCGCAGTCCCCCGGGGAGATCCTCGAGATTTTCCGCAGTCCAGGCCGCTGATCCGCCACGGGCTCCCGGCCCGGGGGCAGTCTGTCCACCCCCGTTGTCTCCCCTCCTGCCGGCCCGTCCCGACGGGCGCGGGCGCCCCCCCACCGAGGGTCATGCAACTTCCCAACCCGTTCATTTTTATGGAAACCATACCCTGCATCCTGCAACAGCGCCTGCGCGCAGCCGTGGCCGATTCCGGCGGCGTGCCGCTGCATGTCACCCCGGCATCGGATTCCCGTTTTGGCGACTACCAGACCAATGCAGCGATGCAAATGGCCAAGCAGCGCAAAGCCAACCCCCGTGCGCTTGCGCAAGAAATCCTCGGTAATCTCGACGTCGCCGATCTGTGCAGCAGCGTCGAGATTGCGGGGGCGGGTTTCTTGAACTTCCACCTGCGTCCCGAGTGGGTGAGACAACGTTTGGAAAGCCTGCGAACCGACAGCCGGCTGGGGGTGCCTGCTCCGGAGCGTGCACGCACCATCGTGGTGGACTTCTCCTCTCCCAACGTGGCCAAGCCCATGCATGTCGGGCACATACGCTCGACCATTCTGGGGGATTCCCTAGCCCGGATCGCGGAGTTCATCGGCCACCGTGTGGTCCGGGACAACCACATCGGCGACTGGGGCACCCAGTTCGGGATGCTTTTGCTCGGATGGAAGACCATCCTGGATTCGGCCGCCCTGGAGCGGGACGCGCTTTCGGAGATGGAGCGCATCTACAAGGACGTCAGCGCCCGCTGCCGGGAGGACGCCTCCGTGTTGGAGGCGGCCAAGCAGGAACTGGTCAGGCTGCAGGCGGGGGATGCGGAGAACCTGGGGCTTTGGCGCGAGATGATCCGGCTGTCGCAAAGCCAGTTCGACACGATTTACGGGCGGCTAGGGATCCGGTTTGATTTCACTCTGGGCGAAAGTTTTTACAACGAGCGCCTCAAGCCCGTGGTCGACGAGTTGCGGACTTTGCAGATAGCGCGCGAAAGCGACGGGGCGATCTGCGTATTTTCCGACGGCTCCGTGGTCCCCGAGCAGGATCCGTTTTTGATCAAGGACAAGGACGGGTGGAGGGACAACCCAGCGCTGGTGCTCAAGAGCGACGGCGCGGCCAACTACACCACCACGGATCTCGCAACGCTCCAGTACCGGATGGAGACCTGGGCGCCGGATGAAATCATGTACGTAACCGATGGGCGCCAACAGCTGCATTTCCGGCAGTTCTTCGCGGTGTTCGCCCGCTGGATGCCGGAGGCCGCTGCAAGGGTGCGCCTGGCGCACGTCTGGTTTGGCTCGATTCTCGGTGAGGACGGCAAGCCGTTTAAGACGCGATCCGGCGAGACGATCCGGCTGGCGGACCTGCTGGATGAGGCAGTGGAGCGGTCGTTCAACCAAGTCAGCGAGCGAAATCCGGCCCTCAGCGAGGCGGAGCGGCGTGAGATTGCGCGGGTCATCGGGCTTGGGGCGGTGAAGTACGCGGATTTGTTGCCGCACCGCCAGGGCGACTACGTGTTTTCGTGGGACCGGATGCTGAGTTTTCAGGGAAACACGGCCCCCTACCTGCAGAACGCCTACGTGCGAATCCGCTCGATCTTCCGGAAGTTGGTTGAAGCCGGCGAGGTGTGGGCGGGCGGGGCTCCGTTGGTGTTGGAGCAGCCCACGGAGGTGGCGCTGGGTAAAAAGCTGCTCCAGTTTGGAGAGGTGCTACCCACGGCACTGGAAGAGCACCGTCCCAACTTGCTGGCAAACTACCTGTACGAACTGGCCAACACATTTCACGCTTTCTACGAGGCCTGTCCGGTGTTGAAGTCCGAGGGGGGGCAGCGCTCAGCGCGTTTGGAACTTTGCGAAGTCTCAGCGCGCCTGCTCCGGACGGGTCTGGGGTTGCTTGGGATCGAGGTTCCCGAACGGATGTAGGCCGCGTCGGACCGGCCCGGGGCAAAAAAAAGGGAGGCCGGCACCTGTGCCGCGCCTCCCCTTTTTTGACTCAAACCGTGAGAGCTACGCGCCCATGCCGTCTTCGAAGGAGCCGGCCGCTGCAGGCCACTGGAAGTGGTCGCGCACATAGGCGATGCCGTCGGCGCTGGTGAAGTCGAGGTCCTTGTGCGCGCTTTCAGCCTCCACCACAAGCGGGGCGGAAGGAGCGCCGGTGAGCTTGCAGTAGCGCTGCGGGTAACCGATCTGGAGCATAAGTTCGGCGTAACGCTGCATGTTCAGGTCGCCGGAGCCCAGGTCGGTAAACTGCATCGCACGCTTGGCCCACTGGGGTTCCATGGAGCGGACGGGCAGTCCGGGGCGCACGGTGTGATTTTTGATGTGGCAGGCGTAGACGCGCTCGCCGACTTTGAGGAAGCGGCTTTCGAAGGATTCGCCTTCCCAGCAGTGGGAGGGGTCCGCGTTCACCGCGAGGGAGGCGTCGCCGTCGCAGATGGAAACAAGCGACAGAAACTCGTCCGCGGTGGCCGCCGCGGTGCCCGGATGAATTTCGTGGCACAACTTGATCCCCAGTTGGCGGGCGTGTGCGCGGATCTTGGCGGTTTTGGTGACGAAGCGCTCCTGGCCTTCCTTAAGCAGGTCGTAGCCCGGGCCAGCCCAAAAGCCCCACGGGTATCCTGTCGCCGCTTCCCAGCCGAAGGCCACGCCCCAAAACATCGGGAAGATCTTCATGTCCAATTCGGCCAGAAGGTCGAGCAGCCGCAGAACGTAGTCTTCCGCCCAGGCTTCGATTTCAGCGGGCGACTTTTGCGCCACCTCCGCCGGGATGAAGGGGCGGATGGTGGGAGAACCGGTCCAGGCGGTGGTGTGCACCCAGATGGGGCAGTGACCCGAAACCCCGTCGAGGCGCAGGCCTGCCTGGGAGAAGGTATCGCGGATTTCTTGGGCGGATTTGAAGCCGCTGCCGTCCTGCAACATGTAGTTGCTGGGCTGCGCACCCGCGGCGCCGGAGCGCTTGGCGTATGCGAGAAATTCAGCGAGGGATTTTGGGCCGTGCTGGGCGCCTTCGATGGAGGAATGGTAAACGCTATTTGCCATAGGTGGACGGGAGAGTAGACGGCGGATGCGTGGGGCGGCAAGCGCGGGAGCGACTCCGTGTTGGCGGAGTCTACGGCTTGGGGTAAAAGGGGGAATGGCTGCGCTTTCAAAACTTACCGCTTATCTGGCGGGGTACCTGTCTTTGGAGAATGTGGCCGACTACCCGCAGGCCCACAACGGGCTGCAGCTGCAGAACGGCGGGGAGGTGACGCGGATCGGCGCGGCGGTGGACGCCTGCGAGGCGGTGCTGCAGGAGGCCGCCGCCCGCGGGGTGGATTTTCTTTTGGTGCATCACGGGCTGTATTGGAACAGCGTGCCTTTGGTGGGGGGCATGTACCGGAAGGTGCGCTGCGCGATGGCGCACAACATCGCGGTGTACAGCGCGCACCTTCCACTGGATGTGCATGCGGAGGTTGGAAACAACGTACTGCTGGCAAGGGCGTTGGGTCTGGAGGAGCTTGAGCCGTTTTTGGTGCTCAAGGGGCAGGCCGCTGGTCTGGCCGGCCACTGTGAAACGGGTCGGGCCGAACTGGCGGCGCGTCTGGAGCGAGCGGTGGGCGGCAAGGTGCATTTGTGCCCTGGGGGGCCTGAACGGGTCCGGCGCGTGGGGGTGGTCACCGGGGGGGCCGGCAGCGAGGTTGCCCGAGCGGCAGCCGAGGGGGTGGACACCTTCATCACGGGAGAAGGCCCCCACTGGAGCTACACTCTGGCGGAGGAGTTGGGGGTGAACCTGTTGTACGGGGGCCACTATGCCACCGAAACCTTTGGGGTGAAGGCCCTGGCGGAACGCCTCTCCCTGCAGTTTGGTCTCCCTTGGGAGTTCCTCGACCACCCCACGGGCCTTTAGCCGCCAGGGTCCGGTAACCCGCCGCCATCTCATTGAATGCTCAGGGGAGGGAATTCTTTACCAGGGCGGCTTCTCTCGCCCAAAGTCTCCCCCATGATCATCCAGCCGAAAGTTCGCGGGTTTATTTGCATCACCGCCCACCCCCAGGGCTGCGCCCAGCATGTGGCCCAGCAAATTGAGTACGTGCGAAGCAAGGGCCCCCTCACCGGAATGCCCAGAAAGGTCCTCGTGATCGGTTCCTCGACGGGCTACGGGCTCTCCTCCCGGATCGTGCCGGCTTTCGCAGGGGGGGCGGCGACACTCGGGGTGTTTTTTGAGCGGCCCTCCGACGTAGGCAAGCCCGCGAGCGCAGGCTGGTACAACTCCTGCGCCTTTGAAAAGGAGGCTCATGCCCAAGGCCTGTACGCCAAGAGCCTCAACGGTGACGCCTTCTCTCAGGACATCAAGGAGCGCACGATCGCTTTGATCAAGGAGGATCTCGGGCAGGTGGACCTGGTGGTCTACAGTCTCGCCTCCCCACGCCGCACCCACCCGAAAACTGGCGTCACCCTGAGTTCGGTGCTCAAGCCGATCGGCGCCCCCTTCACCGCAAGCACTGTGGACACCCAGAAGGGCACGGTGACCGACATCACGATCGAACCGGCCTCCGACCAAGAGATTGCCGACACGGTGGCGGTCATGGGCGGGGAGGACTGGGAAATGTGGATGGACGCGCTTGCCGCTGCAAACGTCCTCGCCCCCGGGGCAAAGACCGTGGCCTATTCCTACATCGGGCCGGACCTCACCTGGGCGATTTACCGCAACGGGACGATCGGGCGCGCAAAAGAGGACCTCGAGTCGACGAGCCAACGGCTTTCCAAAAAACTTTCCTCAACGGGTGGTGCGGCTTACGTGTCCGTGAACAAGGCGCTGGTGACCCAGGCGAGCAGTGCGATCCCGGTGGTGCCCCTTTATATTTCGCTCCTCTACAAGGTCATGAAGGCGAGGGGCCTGCAGGAAGGCTGCATCGAACAAATCGAGCGACTCTTTGCCAGCCACCTCTACAACGGGGCGTCGCCGAAGGTGGACGACCACGGGCGGATCCGCATTGACGACTGGGAGATGCTACCCGAGGTGCAGGCCGAAGTGGCCGCGCTTTGGCCGACGGTGACGACCGAAAACCTGCCGCTCATTTCGGACATTGCTGGGTACCGGGAGGAGTTTCTGCGCCTGTTCGGATTCGGCCTTCCCGGCGTCGACTACGAGGCTGACACCAATCCCGAGGTGCCCCTGCCTTCTGCTTAGGCTTCCCCGCCCGGGCCCGTCCCGGAAACCACCGCTCCAATGCGGCGTTCCATTGGAAATCATGCCACGCTAACTGTCTGTTGATCAGTGCCATGGCAGCAGGAAAACAGGGACAGACTGTCCGAAAAATCCAGCCTGCAGTTTGCGGGCATTAAAAAACCCCTCGGATTGAGGGGTTTAAAGTGGCGACCCTAACGGGATTCGAAACCGAAATCTGGCATGTAGGCATCCGCGCAAAAACCGACAAAAAGCGCGCATTTAGAGATATTTAAGCGTGGTTTTCCAATTTTTGGAGTTTCCGTTTTTGCGCCGATTTACGCGGAAAGTTTGTCCGAATTTGTCCGAAAACCTCGCTGCTCTCACGAAAATGACGTTGTCGGTGCGATCCGACCCCTGCTCGCCTGCTCATTTTCGCCCCCTCCATCTGGCCAAGAATTTCCCTCTCCGACTGGGGAATTCTTGGATCAGAGTTCAACACCGTCATCCTCCGCGGCGCCTTCAGGGACAACCATCCCCCGCCGCAACCAGTCCCGCGGCGGGTTTGGGTGGTTCCGGTGGTACATCTCGAATTCCAATTTGATCTCAGGTTCCTTCACTACCGCCATTCCATCGAACTCACCTGCCATCTTCGCATCTGCCACCAACGCTCCGAGCATGTCAAAGACAGCCTCCACAGTGCCGTCTTTGCGCTTGTTCACTTTGGTCGGGATCGTTCCCTCAATCATTTGCCGCAGCAGGTCACGCTTTTCATCGATACCCATTAACGCCCGAGTGTGGACCTCGCACTGGATTTCCGCGATACGCCCCTTCACATCCAACCTGTGGTACAACTTGTAACCCATCGTTGCCGGATCAGCGACGTGCGGGCAAAGTTTGGTGTAGGCTGCTTTGCGGTCCATGCCCTCGGCAATAAGCCAGGCAAATCGTTCGTGGAGACGGTTTTTGAGGCGGGGCATACTTGGTGTGGGAAAATTTCGCCGGAGGAGTGAACTCGATCCATTCTGTAGACCATTATGGCGATCGACCGAAATTAAACGAGTGTAAATTTATTGAACACTCAATTAAGTT